>JBCCZX010000215.1:0-4757 GCA_039186735.1 Verrucomicrobiota bacterium
CCGCCACCTCCTCCACAAATCGCGCCGTCAAGGTCGCCACCCCACTCAACCGCTGCAGAAAATTCAACGCCGTCCGCTCCGCCGTCAGCACATCACGCGCCTTCCCCCGAATCTCCATCGTCATCGCCCCCTCCGCCATCTTCGCCCCATCTTCTAACAAAACCCGAACCTCCGAACCCTTGCCCACCCGACGAAAGACCTCTGCCGCCACTTCCACTCCCGCCAACACCCCCGCCTCCCGCGCATTGATAAATGCCCGCGCCTCCCGCTCCTCCGGCACAAAATACCCCGAAGTCACATCCCCACTCCCGATATCCTCCTCCAAAGCCAAATCGATTAGCCGAGAAACCCGCTCATCCATCCCAGACCCTACAATTTCCCACCCGCAATTTTCAATTTTCAATTCCTCTCACTCCCCCACCACCGTCACCACAACCTGCCGCGTGTGCCGCGCCCGTCGATGCTCAAATAAGAAAATCCCCTGCCACGTCCCCAGCACCATCCGCCCCTCAACCACCGGAATCACCTCACTCGTCCGCGTCAACGCCATCCGGATATGACTCGGCATATCATCCGCCCCCTCATGCGTATGAATGAAATAATCGCTATCCTCCGGCACCAACCTCTCAAAAAATTCCTCCAAATCCGTCCGCGCCGACGGATCCGCATTCTCCATAATCACCAGACTCGCACTCGTATGCCGCACAAACACCGTCACCGTCCCCGCCTCAATCCCCGCTTCCCCCACCAGCTTCGCCACCTCCCGCGTCACCTCATAAGTCCCCTTCCCAGATGTTGTCACCGAAAACGCTGCCGAATGAACCGCCATCCCTTCCTCTCACCCATCCTCCACCCAAAGTCGACCCCATTTTCACCCCCTCCGCTCTTCCTCTCGGAACAAGAATTGCTCAACCTCCTCCACCAAACCGTTGACCGAAAAAACCCCAGCCGAATCCACTCCCAAAAAACGCCCTGGCTGCCTTGCCTGGATTCGGCGCCTCGCCCTCGCCTTCATTCTCCTCCTCGCTCTCGCCCTCCTCTGGCTCAACGGCCCCGGCTTCCGCTGGCTCGCCCACAAATACGGACCCGACGCCCTCCAAAAAGCCGGTTTCGACAACTCCTTCCAAGTCTCCGGCACCCTCCTCGGCGGAATCAACCTCGACACCCTCGAACTCTTCTCCACCGAATCCCCCCTCAAACACCTCTCCGCCACCAACCTCCAACTTCGCTACTCCCTCTTCCAACTCAAAGACCTCACAATCAAATCCCTCACCGCCGACCAACTCACCATCAACCTCGACCTCTCCCAATCCTCCCCCAAAAAAGAAGAAGACCCCAAGTCCCAACCCCTCGAACTCAAATCCCTCCTCAACAAATATCGTCCCCTCGCCCTCCCCCCCGACCTCCACCTCAAAAACCTCCACCACCACGTCCATCACGACCAACAAAACTACTACCAAATCAAAAACGCCTCCCTCGCCCACACCCCCGGCACCAACGAATTCCTCTTCGAACCCGGCACTCTAACAGATTTTCTCAACGCCTCCCGAGAAATGGACACCGCCAAAATCACCTGGCTCCCAGACGAAATCCAAGTCCACAACCTTCCCCTCACCACCGAACTCAAAACCGAAGCCCTCACCCTCCACTACTCGCCAGAGACCAAACTCTCCGGCCAACTCGCCTACCTCGATAGCCTCATCAACTTCGAAACCAACCTCGCCAGCGGTGGCACCCTCGACTTCTCCGGCAAACCCCTCGCCCTCGAACCCTTCCTCAAACTCTCCCCCACACCCGAACTCCAAGCCTCCGCCAACATCACCCAACTTCACCTCAAAGCCGCAAACCTCGACCAAGCCATCGAAGACTGGCAAGCCGAATTCACCCTCGCCCTCGACAACCTCAGCTACGAAAAACGCCTCATCCCCCAAGCCACCCTCACCCTCCAAAAAAACGCCCTCACCCTCAACACCCTCCTCACCTTCGAACTCCCCGAACAACCCGGTCGCATCGCGCTCACGACCGAACTCCACCCCGAAAACATCAACAACCCCGCCAACTTCTGGCACGACTCCACCTCCCAACTCGATACCACCATCGCCTCCGTCAGCCGCCTCCTCAATGGCCTCCAACCCATCCTCAAACTCCCCCTCCCACCCGATGGCTGGCCCGAAGGCTCCGCCCAACTCACCGCCGACCTCCAACTCATCGGCTCCAACCTCGGACCCGCCCAAGCCAACCTCGACTTCGAAAAACTCGTCTGGGGCGATGCCACCCTCAACTCCGGCCTCCTCCAAATCAACTTCACCTCCCTCACCGACCCCATCTCCGCCTCCCTCCAAATCCAAGAATCTCCCCTCTCCAATCTCCAGTCCGAAGCCTCCTTCCACCCACAAAAACAAACCTACAAAGCCTCCTTCCAAACCCGCAACCTCACCGCCAAAACCCTCCAACCCTTCATCAACCTCTCCGTCGGCAAGGTCCCCCTCACCGGCTCCATCACCCTCGACTGGCTCGGCCACGGCGACCTCACCAACCCCGACTCCCATCGCGGCCAACTCGAACTCTCCCAAACCCGCCTCTCCTACAACCGCCGCAACCCCACCCAACTCGATCTCTCCGCCAACTACGAGGGACTTCGTAACATCAACCTCTCCTCCCTCGAAATTCGCGAAGAAGACTTTCTCCTCCAAACAAACCTCTCCTGGAACGGCAAACGCGTCGAAATCCCCGCCCTCGAAATCCAAAAATCCTCCCAAACCCTTCTCACCGGCAACGCCAGCATCCCCTTCAATATCGACACCTTCGACCCCAAAACCTACTTCCAATCCACCGAAGACTGGTCCCTCAACCTCAAGGCCGACCAACTCGATATCCCCGCCACCCTCTCCCTCCTCGGCCTCCAAAACCAAGACACCCCCCTCCTTCCTCCGCAGCTCAACGGCATCCAAGGCACCCTCATCCTCGATTCCAGCCTCGCCGGCTCACCCTCACTTCCGTCCCTCACCGGCCGCCTTCGCCTCAACGAATTGAACCTCCCCGAGTTCCCCCAGATCCCCCCCTCCGACACCTCCCTCGCCTGGGCCACCGCCGGTCGCTCCCTCACCCTCGACGGCACCATCACTCCTGATGGCTACCAACCCATCGTCATCAACGCCACCTCCGGATTCCACCCCTACAAATGGAGCGAAAACCCCGACACCCTCCTCAACGAAACCTTCGACTTCAAAGCCACTGCCCCCGAACTCAACCTTGCTCCCTTCGCCGAACTCTCCCCCACCATCACCCTCATCGAAGGCACCGCCAACATCCAGGCCACCGGCACCGGCACCTTCCGCAATCCCTCATTCGCCGCCTCTCTCCAGGCCGACATCCCCAAAATCCGAACCACCATCCCCCGCTTCGAAAAAATCCGCGCCACCTCCCTCGATGCCAATTTCACCGACAACACCCTCATCATCCAACCCTTCTCCACCTCCTTCCAAGGCGGCATCATGGGCATGTCCGGCACCATCCTGTTAGATGAACCCGCCAACCCTCTCTTCGACCTCCGCATTGGCGGCTCCGAAGTCCTTCTCCACCGCGACGAAAACATCAACGCCCGCGGCGACATCCGGCTCAACCTCGACGGACGCCTCGACTCCGCCCGCCTCTCCGGCGAACTCGACCTCATCGAATCCGTCTTCTACAAAGACATCGAACTCCTCCCCCTCGGCGTCCCCATCTCCGTCCCCAAAGCCCCCTCCCTCCCCAGCTTCCGAAAAGGAAACGCACCCCCAACCACCACCCTTCCCATCCCCGAACCCTTCGCCTCCTGGAAACTGGACCTCCTCGCCACCACCCACGACCCCTTCCGCGTCCGCGGCAACCTCACCTCCGGCGAAGTCATCGGCAAAATCAAAGCCCGCGGCATCCTCTCCAACCCCGAACTCGACGGCCTCCTCCTCATCAACGACTTCTCAGCCGCCCTCCCCTTCTCCTCCCTCTCCATCGATGGCGGCCAAGTCCGCTTCCGACCCCAACTTGGCCTCCTCCCCGAACTCGAAATCCGCGCCACCTCCAACATCGCCAACCACGACGTCGACATCTTCGTCAACGGCCCCTCCACAAACCCCGAACTCTCCTTCAACTCCAACCCACCCCTCCCCGAAAACGAAATCATGACCCTCATCGCCACCGGCACCACCCCCACCGGCCTTGGCGACTCCGATACCGCCAAAGGCAAAGCCCTCCAACTCCTCATCGAAAAAGTCCGCCGCGCTCCCCCTGGCACCCGCCTTCACCCCTTCGCCAAATTCGCCGAACCCCTCAAAGACGCCAACTTCGAAATCGGCGGCGTCGACCCCTTCACCGGCAAACGCCGTAACTCCGTCACCCTCCCTCTCCCCTTCTTCGATAGCGACCGCTGGTTCCTCTCCGCCGCCATCGATGACCAAAACAACACCCGCTTCCTCGGCCTCTACGTCCTCCGCTTCGGCGACACCGCTGACTCGAAAAAAACCGACAAAACCATCTCCAACCTCAATCTCCCCTCCTCCTCAGACAAACCACCCATCACTCAAGTCAAACTCGTCGGCCTCACCGGCCTCAGCGAACAAGACGTCTTCGACCGCCTCGGCGGACGCCTCGACTTCATCAATTGCCGGGCCCCCCCCCCCCCCCCCCCCCACCCGGGCCGAATGAGCCGCCCCACGCGCCACGGAAAAAACGGGCCGCACCAACGGCAGCCCCCAAAGGGCGAACCCCCCCACCCCCAC
>JBCCZX010000216.1:0-4705 GCA_039186735.1 Verrucomicrobiota bacterium
CACATCCGCACCCCCTGCCAAAACAAACCATGATGCACCACTAACAGATCCGCGCCCATCGCCACCGCTTCCCGAATCGTCCCCAAACTCGCATCTACCGCTGCCACCACCTTCGACACTTCCCCGCTCACATTCTCCATCTGCAGCCCATTGTGCGCGCCCGCATAATCCGGCACTTCACTCGTCCTCAACTCCCCATCCAAATACTCCACCACCTCACTCAATTTCATCATACTCCAACAAAACCCTCACCCCCCGTGTCAGCAACTCCCTCTTCCGTCTTGTCACCACCTCGCCCCCCTCTTGAAACTTCACCCATGGCCGACATGCAACACACCCTCGCTTCCGCTGCCTCCCTCGAAGGCACCTCCCTCCACACCGGCGAGAAAGTGACCCTCACTCTCAAACCCGCTCCCGTCGACCACGGCTTCGTCTTCTGCCGCATCGACCTTCCCGACAAACCTCTCATCCCCGCCAACGTCGACCTCGTCGAAACCGTCGAACGCGCCACCACTCTCTCCGTCGGCTCCAACCGCGTTCACACCGTCGAACACGTTCTCTCCGCTCTCGTCGGCATGGGCGTCGACAACGCCCTCATCGAAATGGACGCCAACGAACCCCCCATCGCCGACGGCTCTTCCGCTCCCTTCGTGCAACTCATCAAGAAAGCCGGTCTCGAAGCCCAGGATGCCCCCCGCAAAACCTGGCACATCCGTGAACCCATCCACCTCGATACCGGAAAAGGCTCCCTCATCACTATCGTCCCCGATAACAAACTCCGCGTCACTGTCACCAACGTCGGACGCAACGGCCTCCACACCGAACACTTCACCTCCGAGGTCACCCCCGAACTCTACGAAACCGAAATTGCCCCCGCTCGCACCTTCACCTTTTACGAAGATGTCGAACCACTACTAGAAAAGGGGTTGATTAGAGGCGGCTCCCTCGAAAACGCCGTTGTCATCCGCGGCGAACAAGTCATGTCCAAAGAGCCCCGCCGCTTCAACAACGAGTTCGCTCGTCACAAAGCCCTCGACATCATCGGCGACCTCATGCTCGGCGGAAAGCGCATCCTCGGCCACATCATCGCCGTCGCCCCCGGCCACGGACCCAACACCCAAATGGCTGCCCTCCTGAAAAAAGAATACGCCCGCATGAAAACCGCCGTCCCCTCCGTCACCATCCCCGAAGGAGAAGCCGTCCTCCCCATCACCGACATCCAAAAAATTCTCCCTCACCGCTACCCCTTCCTCCTCATCGACCGCGTCATCGACTTCACCGACACCACCTGCACCGCCATCAAAAACCTCACCTTCAACGAGGACTTCTTCCAAGGCCACTTCCCCGGCCACCCCATCATGCCTGGCGTCCTCCAACTCGAAGCCATGGCCCAAGCCGCTTCCGTCCTCATCCTCCGCCTTCCCGAAAACGTCGGCAAAGTCGGCTACTTCCTCAGCGCCGACAAAGTCAAATGGCGCAAACCCGTCACCCCCGGCGACACCCTCTTCATCGAAGCAAAAATTGCCTCCTTCCGCCGCAACGTCGGCCAAGCCGAATGCCGCTGCCTCCTCAACGGCGAAGTCGCCTCCTCCGCCTCCATCAAATTCGCCGTCCAATAACCAAAATTGGTCGCGAGTCGGCAGCCCACCTCCAACCATGACCATCGACCAACTACGCGCCAATATCGAAGACCAACCAACGAACACCCAACTCCGACTGCAACTTGCCAGAGCCCTGCTCTCAGGTCACGCCGAACAACTGCGCGAAGCAGTCTCCCACCTCCAACAAGCCTCCCGCAATCCCCAGCTGCGCGAAGAAGCTCTCCAACTCAGCAAACAAGCCCTCTCCAAACTCGGCATCGACGACGACGACGGGAACGCTCCACCTCCCGCCCCCATCCCCACCAAACGCTAACCACACAACTCCCATACCTTCATCCTGCCGCTCACCCCACCCGCCGTCGCTGCAGCAAAAAACCTGATAAAAAGAACCCTCCCAGCAAAACCACCGAAGGTTCCGGCACCGGCGTAAGTACCGTGTAGCCCAAATCCTGAAAAATCGCCCACTCAATCTCATCATAAGTCCGCTGCTCCACCCCTGCGCTAATGGTCGGATTCATAATCACATTCATCGCAGGATCAACATGCGCAATACTCGTTCCCTGACTAAAGGTCGCAGGAACATAAACCTCCACAGGCTGCCCCCCATTGGCCGCCATCGCGTTCGCCCCCGCAAAAAATAAATCTCCGCCTGTCAAATCAGCCGGCGTCCCCACAAATTGCGCTCCCGCCGTAAACAACGAATTCCCCGCACCATCCTTCAGAAAACTATCGAACACACTATAATTCCCCTCCGCAATGGTGCTGCCACCACTCTGATCCAAATGACTCGTCAGCCCGAACACATGCCCAAACTCATGAATCGCGACAGAAAACAAATCGAACTCACTCGCCGTCGGTGAATCCATCTCCGAATTCCAAGTCCGCCCGAAATTGAACATCAAAGTCCCGTCAGGAAAAGAAGACGAGGCATCAACCCCCGTCGTCGCATGTTCAAATGCCAAACCATTCTGAAAGCCGAAATTAACAGTGCTGTAACGAAAAGCCCCCGCACTCGCCAACAATGAGCTCAGGTTATTTTCTGACAACTGAACCTCCACATCAATCGTCCCCGAATGATCAAAGCGCGAAACCGCATAATCCGCCGCTGCTTCCAAAGTCGCCCGCCGACTCGCTCCAAACACCGGATCATCAAATCCGAAATTTGTCCCATTCGTCACATCCAGATAGGAAATATTCCAAGTAATCTGACCCTCGATTGGAGCCGTCAAAAACACTTGCCCCACACAAAAAATTCCAAATCCCGAGCGCACAAAATGCTTCATTTATTCTAATATCTCACAAAGCATAGAATCTAAATTAAATAAGATAATCAATTGAATTCACCCTTTAGAACAGACAAACTCAACTCAACCAGCCTTCCCCACAGGCAACCCAACTCCCGCTCAGGACCCCCAAACCTCGCAAACCCTCTCCTTCACTATCGCATTCAACCAAACAACTCCTGAGCCCGACGCACCACTTCCTCCGGCGTCAAATCCTCTGTCTTCTGCCCGAGATGCCATCGGTATCCCTCCGGGTCCTTCACCTGCGCTTCCCGCATCCCATAAAACTGATCCACCGGCTCCGTGAGCACCTCCGCACCCGCCGCCACTGCCTTCTCGAACGCCGCATCACAATTCTCCACCCTGATCGAAAACGAACACGAAGAACTCATTCCCTCCGGCATCACCGCCGCAAAATACTCCGGTGCCGCCTCCGACATCAAAATCCGCGTGTTCCCAATCAGAAACTCCGCATGCGCCAAACACCCATCCGGCGATGGCATTCGAAACAACTCCACCGCCCCAAATGCTCTCTCGTAAAACTCCAACGCCGCGGGACCATCCTTCACCGTCAGCGACAACACCACCGTCGACTCTTCACCTCCTTCACTCATCAACCCAACTCAAGGCCACTACCACCCAACCATCAATGCCATTTCGGTGGAATAAACCCCACCCTCACCTTTCTCACCGAAGAATTATGAAACTCGCTCTCCTACCCGCCACCCTCCTACCCGCAACCCTCTCCGCGGAAACTTCACTCAAGGAACAACTCGAAGCCCGCTCCCAACAAGCGGCTCAACAAATCCCCGCCGAAATCCGCACCGAGTTCGCCAAAGGAATTCAAGCCGTCGAAAAAGCCAAAATCACCGATCAAGCCAAACAAATCGGCGACCTCGCTCCCAACTTTACCCTCAAAAACCACCAAGGCACCGAAGTCTCCCTCGCCAACCTCTTAAAGGACGGGCCCGTCCTCCTCACCTGGTATCGTGGCGGCTGGTGCCCCTACTGCAACATCGCTCTCGCTGCCCTCCAAAAAGAACTCCCCGCCATCAAAAAAGCCGGGGCCACCCTCGTCGCCCTCACCCCGGAACTCCCCGACAAATCCGCCGCCACAATCGAAAAAGGCTCCCTCCAATTCCACGTCCTCACCGACCTCAATCACCAAATCGCCAAAGAATACGGCCTCCTCTTCAAACTCACCCCTACAGTCACCGAACTCTACAAAGGCTTCTTCGACCTCCACGAATACAACGGCAAAGAAGCCGGCAACGACACCCTCCCCCTCGCCGCCACCTACATCATCAACACCGACCGAACAATCACCTACGCCTTTCTCAAAGCCGACTACCGCCAACGAGCGGAACCCTCCGACCTCATCAAAGAACTCCAAAAACTCAAGTAAGCAACCGCCCCCAAAACTCCTCGAGCTCTCCCAAGCCGACCACCTCCCCTTCCCCAACAACCTCCTCCCACTCTCCACCTCTCCACCCCCGCAAACGATACAACTCCCCAAACGCAAAACGCGGCGCCTCCCCACCCTGCCCTCCCACCAACTCCGCCCCCCGCCGCACCGCATCCTGCATCCGTCCCGGTAAACTCAAATGATACGGATTCCGCGCCACCTCCCCCGCATGCAGCGAAGTCGCCGCCACCAAATCCGCCACCATCCCCACATCCCCCTCCACCAAAACATTCGGCAGTCCCATCCCCCGCCAATACTCCGTCTCCAACACCAAGCAACCAAAGTCACTCCCCATCCCATCCAACACCCCCAACACCAAACGAGGCGTCGCCACAAGCCGCCCAATCCAATCCACC
>JBCCZX010000217.1:0-4654 GCA_039186735.1 Verrucomicrobiota bacterium
AAACGCATGGTCTTCTCCATCGCAATCGGGGTGATGAGCTCAACTTCCAACTCAACATTGTCGCCGGGCATCACCATCTCAACTCCGTCAGGAAGCTTGATGCTTCCAGTCACGTCAGTTGTCCGGAAGTAGAACTGCGGACGGTAATTGCTGAAAAATGGCGTGTGACGGCCACCCTCATCCTTCGAAAGGACATAAACCTCAGCCTTAAAATGCTTGTGAGGAGTCACCGAACCCGGCTTCACAATGCACTGACCACGCTCAAGATCGTCCTTTTTGAGACCACGAACAAGAAGTCCAACATTGTCACCAGCGCGACCTTCGTCGAGTAGCTTACGGAACATCTCAATGTCAGTGATGGTGGTCTTCTGGGTCTCGCGAATACCCACAATTTCAACCTCTTCCATTTTCTTGATAATTCCGCGCTCAACCCGGCCAGTCGCCACTGTTCCACGACCTTCAATCGAGAAGACATCCTCGATCGGCATCAAGAAGTCCTGGTCAACCGGGCGCTCAGGTTCAGGAACATAGGAATCAACTGCGTCCATCAATTTGAGAATATTCTCACGATGGGTCGCATCACCTTCCAAAGCCTTCAATGCAGAACCCATAATCACGGGAATATCATCTCCCGGGAAATCATAGGTGCTCAAAAGTTCGCGAACTTCCATCTCAACAAGCTCCAAAAGCTCCTCGTCATCAACTTGGTCAACCTTGTTCAAGAAAACCACCAATGCGGGCACTCCCACCTGACGAGCCAAAAGAATGTGCTCACGAGTCTGGGGCATTGGACCATCAGCAGCAGAACAAACAAGAATACCGCCGTCCATCTGCGCAGCTCCGGTAATCATGTTCTTCACGTAATCCGCGTGTCCGGGACAATCGACATGCGCATAGTGACGGTTGTCGGTCTCATATTCCACGTGAGCTGTGGAAATTGTGATTCCACGTGCCTTTTCTTCGGGCGCAGCATCGATTTCATCGTATGCCTTGGCCTCTCCTCCACCCTTCTCTGCAAGAGTGGTAGTAATTGCAGCCGTCAACGTCGTCTTGCCGTGGTCAACGTGACCAATCGTTCCAATGTTGACGTGAGGCTTGTTCCGTTCGAATTGTTCTTTCGCCATTTCCTTCTGTTGTTTGCGGATTTTTCTGAGACCTGGAGCTTATGGCGGGAATTGAACCCGCGACCTCATCCTTACCAAGGATGTGCTCTACCCCTGAGCTACATAAGCGTGTCTGGTGGCTTGACGAGTGACGAGAGCCCTCCCTTATAAGGGAAAAATTGACCAACGCCCCGCGAAAAGCGGGCGGGACGTTACCAGCGCCGATCTTGCTGTCAAAACCTAATTAAGGCGCAACGAACTTTTTCCTCTCCTGTCTTCCCTCCTCCCAACTCATGGGAGCCTCGTCCCATCTGTTTAAGTAATCCTAAATATGCGGTCTTACCCACTTTCACCGTTAGCGAAATGCGTATTTTTGCTTCGCTTCCAGCCCAACAATAATTTTAGCCTCCAATCGTTCACAATCACCCTTCCTAAAAGGGCAAATTTAGGAATTTCACCCTTTTCCACCAAAAACCATGCCTCCGAAGTCCCTGAATCCCTCCGAACAAGTGGAGCGAATCCGCGAAATCTTGGTCGGTCGCCAAATGGGAAAAGTCGAAAAACGCCTTGCAGAGCTTGAAAGCCGAACCGGCCTTCATCCCGCCCACTCGTCATCGCTTTCCTCCTCTTCCGTTACCCACTCCCCCTCACCCGAACCCGATGCTTTGGAGCTTCGCCTTCAACAAGAATCCGCTCTCCGCCAAAAACAAGTCTCGCACCTCGCCCGCCAACTTGCCCAAGTCACCTCTCAAAACAGAGCCGCTGCAAGCGCCCCTCCTGAAGTCGACACCACTCTCATCGAAAAACGCCTGAGCGACCGCCTCGAAACCGTCGCCGCCGAAATGACCGCACGCGTCGACGCCCGAACTCGCGAAATCCTCCACCACCTTCAAAACGAAATCCTCCAGTGGAAAAATCAAACCGACCGCGACCTCCAAAGCATCCGCGAAGTATCCGTTGACCGGAAAGAACTGAAACTCCGATTCGCTCGCCTTGCCAGCGCGGCCATGGAAGACAAACCCGAGTCCGAGCCCGAGGACGGATACCTTCTCTAAACTTCTCCAAAAAAAGCCCAAAGGCATGACCGTTTCCACTCCATTCCCCGAACTCAAATCATTCGAAGAAGCACCCAAACTGCCCTCTCTGAGCGATCTCCTCCAAGCTCTACCCGGCAACGACTCACAACAACCCTCCACCCAAGCGCGATCCAGAAAACCCCTCCCCACCCTTCCTGCAACATCCCCTTCAAGTCCTCTTGAAACCCCTTTCGCTTCCGCATCCCCGAACCGACCCCCAACCAACCAACCAACAACAAGACCAGAACCCCAAAAAACAACCCCGGGGCCCGTAGCAAGTCTCACGGCCCAAGCCATGGAAGACGAACCCGACTACTCCGACGAAGAATTCAAAGCCGCTCTTGAACCCATCGTCGAATCCTCTCTCGAACGCGTACTCTACTCGCCCGACAAAGGCCTCCACACCTACCTCGAGCCCATGCTTCGCAGCACCGTCCGTCGCGCCATCGCCGAACAAATTGATGCCGCCGTGCAGTTCCGCTCCACCGGCTCCCTCGACCGCATCGGCTGGCGCTTAAAAGCCCTTCTCACCAGCAGGAGCTACGACGACGTCGTCTTTCAATCCACCCGCCGCTACCAAGTCGAAGAAGCCTTCCTCTTGCGCAAAGAAGACTTTTCCCTCATTTCCTACGCATCTCACAACCCCGCTCGCCACGCATCAGCCAAGCGTGTTGCTCCCACCATCCGCTCACTCGCCAGCCGCATTCTCGATAACGAAGACCGCCTTCTCAAATCCTTCGAGCTCCCAGACGACCACATGGCCATCACCAGGCAAGGTGAACACTCCATCCTCGTCGCTATCGTCCGGGGTCGTTCCAACGCCCTCGTTCGCGCCGATCTCGATTTCGTCCTCCGACAAGCCGAAGAACGTTTCGGTGAACGCCTCGAAGATGAAACCGATGCCTTCGTCCACGTCCTTCAGCCCATTCTCGAAGGCTGCCTCTTGATTCAGTCCCCAGCCGCCCCCAGTTAGGAAATCCTCTCAATCGGCAAACCTCTCAAAAATTCATCAATCGTCATCCGTCGGGCTCCCTCGGGCTGCACCTCGAACAACCGGAGCCCCGCCTGACCACATTGAACCACCCCGTCACGAATCACCCCCACCTCTCCCCGCGCAGCCACAACCTCAGCCGGAGGAAACACCTTCAAGCGCTTCTCCCGTCCCTTCCCGTCACGGTAAACCCCGTAACTTCCCGGCCAAGTATGATAAGCGCGAATCTGTCGCGCCAACCCCTCCGCCGACTCCCCCCAATCAAGCTTCCCATCCCCCCTCTCCAACTTCGGAGCGTAAGTCATCAGGCTCTCATCCTGCGGAACTCCCACTCCTCCCCCACTCTCAAACTCCACCAAAACTCGCTCCATCGCCTCGGGTCCCATTTCCGCCAACCGGTCATGCAAACTCTCCCCCGTATCCTCCACCTCAATCGCCGTCTCCACAGTCAAAATCACATCTCCTGCGTCCAACGCCTTCACCACATGCATCACCGTCCACCCGGTCTTCTCATCCCCGTTTCGAATGGCTGCCTGAATACAACTCGCCCCTCGATACTTCGGCAACAACGAGGCATGCAAATTAATGATCGCCCGCGATGGCATCTCGATTAAAGCCTGTGGCAAAATCTGCCCATAAGCCATCACCACCATCAACTCCGCCCCAATCGCCCGCAACTCATCCAACACAGCTCCACTCTGCACCTTCTCCGGCTGCAAAACCTTCACTCCAGCCTCTTCTGCCACTTCCTTAATCTTGGGCGGTGTCATCACCGCTTTGCGCCCCACCGGCTTATCCGGTTGCGTCACCAAAGCCAAAACCTCATGAGACGACTCCAACAACCAACGAAACGTCGGAAGCGCAATCTCACCCGTACCTAGAAAGACAATCCTCACACCTTCCGTCCCGCCATCTCCGCATAGACACCCAATTCCATTAAACGTCCCAAAACATCATACAGCACCTTCACCGGAGTATCCACAGCATTGATATCCGTCACCAAATTCTCACCGTAAAACTCCAAAATCGGCTTTGTCTCATCTTCATAAGTTCGAATCCGGTTCTCAATCACCACATCACTCGCATCATCATACCGATTCTCTTTCAACGCCCGTTTGCGCATCCGCCGCGCCAACTCCTTTCGGTCCGGACAAGACAAATGAATCACCTGATGCACCACCAAACTATCCTGCATCAACTCTGCCTGCGGTACATTCCTCGGAATCCCATCTAACACCAACAAATCAATATCCGGCTTATAAACATGCGAATCCGCCCAGTTCTTCACCTGCGTCTCCCACAATTTGACCGTCACCGCGTCAGGTACCAATTCCCCCGAACTCGAATACTTCACAAACTCCTGCCCAATCTCAGTCCGCGTATCCAACGACCGAAAAACGTCCCCACAAGCACAATGAAACAAGCGCGGAATCGCCCCCAACGTCTTGCCGAGAGTTCCCTTGCCTGCCCCCGGTGCCCCCAAC
>JBCCZX010000218.1:0-4645 GCA_039186735.1 Verrucomicrobiota bacterium
AAAAAAACAAAACCCGACCAACAGCAACACAAATGATTGACGTTCAAAACCTCACAAAACGTTTTGGCCCCAAACTCGCCGTCGACAACCTCTCCTTCAAAGTCGAAAAAGGCGAAGTCCTCGGCTTTCTCGGCCCCAACGGCGCCGGCAAATCCACCACCATGCGCATGGTCACCGGCTTCTTCCCCGCCACCAAAGGCTCCATCGAAATTTGCGGCCTCTCCATGAACTCACAACCCGAGGAAGCCAAAAAGAAAATCGGCTACCTCCCCGAATCCGCACCCCTCTACAACGACATGACCGTCTCCAGCTTCCTCTCCTGGATCGCCGAAATGCGCGGCCTCTCCGGCTCCGCCAAAACCGACGCCCTCGAAAAAGCCATCGAAACCTGCTTCCTCCAAAAAGTCGCCAAACAATCCATCGACACCCTCTCCAAAGGCTACCGCCACCGCACCTGCCTCGCCCAATCCCTCATCCACGACCCCGAAGTCCTCATCCTCGACGAACCCACCGACGGCCTCGACCCCAACCAAAAACACGAAGTCCGCAAACTCATCAAACAACTCGGCCAAGACAAAGCCGTCCTCTTCTCCACCCACATCCTCGAAGAAGTCGAAGCCGCCTGCTCCCGCGCCCTCATCGTCGACCAAGGCCAAATCGTCGCCGACGGCACCCCCCAAGAACTCAAATCACAAGGCGACGGCTCCCTCCACGACCTCTTCCGCAAAGTCACCACCAAGGAAACCTCCCAAGAAGCCGCCTAACCACCACCCTCCACTCCCAAAACCCATGACCAACACACTCTCCATCTACAAACGCGAACTCGGCGCCTTCTTTACCCAAGTCACCGCCTACGCCGTCATCATCATCTTCCTCCTCCTCTCCACCGGACTCGCCTTCACCTTCGGCGGCTTCTTCGACTTCGGCGACGCCTCCCTCGAATTCTCCTTCTTCCGCTGGCACCCCTGGCTCTTCATGCTCTTCGCCCCCGCCATCGGCATGGGCCTCTGGGCCGACGAACAACGCAACGGCACCATCGAACTCCTCGGCACCCTCCCCACCTCCACCTGGTCCGCCATCCTCGGCAAATTCCTCGCCGGCGCCACCGTCGGCCTCATCGCCCTCGCCCTCACCTTCCCCATCTGGTGGACCGTCAACTCCCTCGGCAACCCCGACAACCTCACCATCTTCTCCGGCTACCTCGGCTCCTTCCTCGTCTTCGCCACCTTCCTCGCCATCACCATGCTCATCTCCGCCTTCACCAAAAACCAACTCGTCTGCCTCATCATCTCCGCCTTCTTCTGCGTCGCCATCAGCCTCATCGGCTACGACGCCGCCGTCATCCAAATCGGAAAAATCTCCCCCGACTGGCTCACCGAAACCCTCGTCTCCCTCGGCGTCTGGGACCACTTCCGCTCCCTCATGCGCGGCGCCTTCCGCCTCCAGGACTTCGTCTGGTTCTTCTCCATCATCGCCGCCTCCCTCCTCGGCACCTCCGCCATCCTCTCCGCCCGTCGTTCCTAAAACCCAACCCTTCCAACAGCCCATGAGCAACAAACCATCCAACAACAACCCTGTCCTCAACGCCATCCTCGGCATCCTCGCCCTCCTCGGCATCGTCATCTTCGCCAACATGCTCGTCGCCACCACCACCCTCGGCAGCAAAACCCTCGACCTCACCGAATCCAAAGTCCACACCCTCACCGAAGGCACCAAAGCCATCCTCGAAGACCTCAAGGACGCCGACGCCGAAGTCGTCATCAACTACTACGCCACTCGTGACTCCGCCTTCATGCCCCAAGAACTCAAACTCTACCTCAAAAAAGTCGACGACTTCCTCAAACGCTACAAAGCCCTCGCCGGCGACAACCTCCGCATCGTCAACCTCGACCCCAGCCCCGACACCGATGCCGAAGACTCCGCCAACCTCGACGGCATCGCCGGCCAACAAATCAACGGCGAAAACCTCTACCTCGGCCTCAGCGTCGCCTCCCTCGACCAAAAAGTCTCCATCCCCTTCCTCAGCCCCCAATCCGAAACCCAACTCGAATACGAACTCTCCTCCGCCATCGCCCGCGTCGCCCGCACCGACCGGCCCACCCTCGGCATCATGTCCGCCCTCAACCTCGCTGGCAGCCCCGCCATGATGCCCGGCCAAGCCCCCCAACAAAGCGCCATCGTCTACCAACAACTCCAACAACTCTACGAACTCAAGGACCTCGGCATGACCCCCACCCAAGAAGCCCTCGAAGGCCTCGCCGCCATCCTCCTCATTCACCCCGCCGGCATCTCCGAAGAAACCGAATTCCTCCTCGACCAATACCTCCTCTCCGGCGGCACCATCGTCGCCGCCCTCGACGCCTTCTCCATCATCGCCCAGCAATCCTCCCCCCAACCCAACCCCATGATGATGGGACAACAACCACCCGGCATCCCCACCACCTCCACCTTCTCCGACAAACTCCTCTCCTCCTGGGGCGTCACCTTCGAATCCTCCCAAGTCCTCGCCGACGGCAAATACCGCACCCGCATGCGCCAGGGCGAATCCACCTCCGTCCTCACCCTCACCCCCGAAGCCCTCCCCCAAAAAGACAGCATCATCACCACCGGCATCAGCGAACTCTTCTTCGTCCTCTCCGGCGGCTTCAAAAAAGAAGGCAAAGAAGGCCTCAAACACACCGCCCTCATCGAATCCTCCAAAGACTCCTCCGGACTCGTCAGCAGCATGCAAGCCTCCCGCCTCGACCCCAGCCTCCTCACCTCCATGCGCCCCGACACAAACACCTACGACCTCGCCGTCCACATCAACGGCCTCTTCAAAACCGCCTTCCCCGACGGCAAACCCACCCCACCAGACAACACCGACACCCAACCCGACACCGTCGCCAGTGAAGCCGAAGAAGCCGAACAAAACGCCGAACCCACAAAACCCACCTCCCTCGCCGTCTCCACCGAACCCGGCAACGTCTTCCTCATCGCCGACTCCGACTTCCTCGCCGACCAATTCGCCTACAACACCCAACTCATCCGCATGGGCCTCGTCTCCCCCCAAGGCGACAACTCCGCCCTCCTCTTCAACATCCTCGACCAAGTCACCGGCTCCAAATACCTCATCGGCTCCCGCTCCCGTGGCGACTCCCGCAGACCCTTCACCGTCATCCAGGAACTCGACGCCGAACACGAAAAACAATTCGGCGAACGCCTCGAAAAAGAACAACAAGAACTCAACGAAATCAACGCCCGCATCGGCGAAATCGTCCAAAAACAACAAGAAAACGGCCGCATCGCCCTCGAAGGCGAACTCGCCACCGAACTCGCCGCCGCCCGCGAAAAGCAAGTCGAAGCTCGCAAACGCCTCCGCGAACTCGAAAAAGACCTCCGCCGCAAAAAGGACGACCTCGCCATCAAATACACCCTCGGCAACATCTTCATCATCCCCCTCCTCTTCGCCATCCTCGGCATCGCCGTCTTCATTAAGCGCCGCATCGCCACCTCCGCCCGCTAAAACCTGAAATCCACCTCAACTCCACTTCATCATGAGCAAGCAATTCGTCCTCATCCTCTGGATCATCGCCGGCGCCCTCGCCGCCCTCACCATCGCCCTCAAATCCGCCCAAAGCAAAACCGGCGTCAACCCCACCAACCTCGCCGCCGGCGAAAAACTCCTCGCCAACCTCAAACCCGGGGACATCGCCTCCATCAAAATCGAAGGCGCCGACGAAACCACCACCCTCCTCAAAGGCGAAGACGACTGGACCATCGCCGAACGCGAAAACTACTCCGCCAACTTCGACCGCCTCTTCCAACTCATGCAACAAATGACCAGCCTCACCGTCGCACAAAACCTCAAGGCCGGCTCCGCCTTCAACGAACGCTTCGGCATGAACACCCAAGCCGAAGCCCAAGAAAACCACGGCTACCAAATCACCTTCGCCGACACCTCCGGTAGCGAACTCGCCAGCCTCACCCTCGGCAAATCCACCTCCAGCAACTCCCCCTCCAACCCCATGACCCGCGGCACCAACGGCAAATACCTGCGCCTCGGCTCCGAACCCAACGCCATCTACATCGTCAACCAATCCTTCAACAACCTCGACTCCAGCCCCTCCTCCTGGCTCAACGAAGACTTCATCAAAATCTCCAAAATCAAATCCATCGACCTCGCCACCCCCAACGAAAACGACTTCGAAGGCTGGACCCTCACCCGCACCGACGAATCCGCAGACTTCATCGTACCCAACATCCCCGCCGGACGCCAAATCGACCCCAACAAAACCAACGCCCTCAAAAACCTCCTCTCCTTCGCCCGCTTCACCGACGTCCTCACCAAAGAACAAGCCGCCGAAAAAAGCGACACCTCCAAAGCCCGCCAACTCGTCATCGAAACCTTCGACAACTTCCGCTACCTCATCGACTACGCCCCTCGCAAACGCAGCGCCGAAGACACCAACCAAGCCGAAGAATTCATCGTCACCATCAAAGTCACCGCCAACCTTCCCGCCGAACGCGAACAGAAAGAAGGCGAAACCGAAGAAGAAGCCAAAGCCGCCGACAAAACCTTCGCCGAACTCAAAGAAAAACTCGCCCGCGAACAAAACTACGCAAACTACACCTACACCCTCTCCAACTGGACCCTCGATGCCGC
>JBCCZX010000219.1:0-4572 GCA_039186735.1 Verrucomicrobiota bacterium
AGAATTGTTGGGTGCCGACGATGCCGAAGCTCAAGCGCGAGGTGCCGTCGGTGGTGAGGGGAGGGACGGGGACGTCGTACCAGTCGTCGAGGTCGGTGGAGTAGTGGGGGCGACGACGTTGTTGCCGGCGGCGAGGTTGAGGGAGTTGGCGAAGGTGTTGTGCCAGGCCACGAGATCGCCGGGGAGAGTGGTGTCTCCGACTCCATCGGCATTGCTGTCGTAGGAGAGAGGTCGGGCAGAGGAATTGGGAGAGTCTGGAGATAAACCGAGGGCGAGTTCGGTCCAGTCGTTGAGGGGGTCGGAGTCGGAGTTTTGGTCGGTGGTGCGGACGCGGTAGAATTGTTGGGTGCCGACGATGCCGAAGCTCAAGCGCGAGGTGCCGTCGGTGGTGAGGGGAGGGACGGGGACGTCGTACCAGTCGTCGAGGTCGGTGGAGTAGCGGGGGGTTTGGTTTTTGCCGGGGACGTGAGGCCAGGTGAGGTCGTAGAAGGTGGGGGTGGTGAAGGTGATTTCGATTTGTGGTTTTGAGTCGGGATCGAGGGGATCGGTGCCGGCTTGGGCTTCTTCGGTGTTGGTGAAGCCGTCGTTGTCGTCGTCGTTGCCGGGGAGGAGGCCGAAGGCGTTGAAGGCGGCTTCCCAGGCATCGGGGAGGCCGTTGTTGTCGAGATCGTCGTCGTAGGTGAGGGCGGAGAAGAAGTGAGCGGGGGTGGAGTTGGGGTCGTTGGGGTTGGAGAAGAGGTTGATTTCTTCATCGTCGTTGACGAAGTCGTCGTCGGAGTCGGCGTCGTTGGGGTCGGTGCCGAGGAGGAATTCGTCGCGGTTGATGAGATTGTCGGAGTCGAGGTCGAGTGTTGCGTCGGCGGGGTTGTTCGGGTTGAGGCTGTGGGTGATCTCCCAGACGTTGGGCATGCCGTCGTCGTCATTGTCGGCATGGCTGGCGAAGGCGGGGAGGGAGGTGAGAGGAGAAGTGGCGAGGTAGACTTCGACGCCGGTGCCGGTATCGAGTTCGGCGAAATTGGTGGTGCCGGCGCCATTTTGCCAAGTGGCGGTGCCGTCGGCGATGGTTTGGTCGGCGACGGCATTGGTGAAGGTGTGGGAGAAGATGGTGGTGGACGTTGCCTGGTTGATGACCTCGTAGGTGACGGTCCAACCGGAGGTGACGTTGGCGGTGCCGCTGGCGGAGAGGCGGACGGTGAGGGGGTCGGAGATGTCGCAGGGGCCGTAACCGGAGAAGCCGAGGGCGGCGGTGAGGTCGGAGTAGTCGGCGGCCCAGAGGCCATTGCCGTTGGTGTAGGAGAAGCCGCCGTTGGCACGGCCGATTACGTAGATGGCATGGGAGTCGCCGCCGTTTTCGATGAAGCCGAATTCGAGGGGGCGCCAGCCGGGGCTTGCGCCGTTGGTGACGCTGACGGTGAGGAGATAGCGGTCGGCAGCAGAGTAGGTGATGAGGGCGCCGGAGTGATTGCGGACGATTTGGATGTCGGTGATTTCCCAGAAGAGAGAGGCGGGGGTGGGGAAGGTAGGGACAGGGGGGGCACCGATGGCGTTGTTGTTGGGGTCGACATTGTTGGTGGCCTCAAGGTGGTCGTCGAAGGTGTCGTTGTCGGTATCGGTGAAGAGGGGATTGGAGAAGAAGGTGCCGGTGATTTCCTCGCTGTCGGAGAGGCCGTCGCCATCGGTGTCGGCGTAGAGGGGGTTGGTGCCGGTGTTGTTGGCGTCGGTGTAGGTGCCGGAGTTGGTTTCGACGAGGTCGGAGAGGCCGTCGCCATCGGTGTCTTCGAGGTGGGGGTTGGTGCCGCGATTGAATTCGGCGAGGTGATTGAGGCCGTCGGAGTCGGGGTCGGCGGTGGCATTGGGGAGAGCAGCGTTGGTTTGGTGGAGGAACTCCCAGTAGTCGGGGAGGAGGTCGTTGTCGGCATCGGCATCGGTGTCGACGATCTGGATGGCGGCGGGTCCGGAATTGCCGTTGACTTGGAGGTATTCGATGACTTGGGAGGTTCCGGTGAGGCCGGAGAAGCGGATGGTGTTGTAGAGGGGGGCGTTGAGTCCGGCGGTTTGTTTGGTGGGAATGAATTCGGCGACGGGGGAGACGCCGTTCGGGCGGAGAGTGACGTCGGTGGCGGGATTGGAGTTGAGGCGGGCGGTGCCGGTGGGGCCAAGGTAGTCGGAAGCGACATAGAGGTAGATGTCGTAGTTGGAGAAGGGGATGTTGTTGAGGGTGATGGTGGGGTTGTGTGTTTCGTCGGAGCGGAAGTAGCCGTTGAGGAGGTCGGCGGGGAGGGAGTCGTGGTTGGAGCTGGTCCAGCAGCCGTCGAAGGTGAAGTCGATGGTGGTGGTGAGAGGGTTGCCGGCGGAATTGACGAGGGTGTCTTCGATGGGAGAGGCGATATCGGTGGTGGAGCCGGTGAGGAGGGGGTCGCCGGTGGAGACGCCCCACTGGCGGAGGAGGATGGTTTGGTTCCAGTTGTATTGGGGGATGAAGCCGTTGACGGCGTTGGTGGGCCAGATGCCGCGGGTGTCTTGTTCGGCGGAGCGGAAGTTGATGCCGATGGCTCCGGAGAAGGCGGGCGGGGTGGAGGTGTTGCTGTTGGGGTTGAAGCCGGTGGCAATTTCCCAGCCGTCGGGGGCGCCGTCGGAGTCGGTGTCGACAAGGGCGGGGTTGGAGTTGGTTTCTTTGCCATCGAGGAGGCCGTCGTCGTCGGAGTCGGGGTCGAGGGGATCGGTGGTGATTTCGAGGTGGTCGAGGACGAGGTCGTGGTCGGTATCGGCGAGGCGGGGGTTGGTGTTGGCGTTGAATTCCTGGAGGTTGGTGAGGAGGTCGGAGTCGAAGTTGGCTGCGGCGTCGGCGGGGTCGTTGTCGGAGAGTTGATAGAGGGTTTCCCAGTAGAGGGGGAGGTTGTCGTTGTCTTTGTCTTCGGCGGCGGTGGGGTCGACTTCGAGTTGGAGGTAGTCGATGGAGAGCCAACTGTTTGGGGATCCGCCGGAGCGAGTGACTTCGAGGGTGTTGATGCCGGTGATTACGGAAGCGGTGGTGGCGGTGACTTGGGCGGTGAAGGTTTGGTAGGCTTCGAAGGAGGGGGACGTGAAGAAGGTGTTGCCGTTGAGTTTGACGGTGAGGATGTTGGAGACGGGGTCGGTGCCGGAGGTGCCGGACCACATGAAATCGATGGTGAAGCGGAAGATGCCGTCGGGGTTGGCTTGGGCGGTGGTGAGGTCGAAGTAGATGATGTTGGTGGGGTCGGAGGACGTGATGGCGCGTTCGAAATTGGCGATGGGTTCGTTGAGGTTGAGGTAGAAGTGGTCGTCCTTGAGAGTGGGGGAGCCGGGGGCGGGTTCGGCGGTGAAGGATTCGATGGAGAAGGGGGCGACATCATTGTCGTCGGCGCCGAGGGTGAAGACCGTTTCGATGGCGGCGGAGGCCATGGCTGCAGAGAGGCCAAGGAGCCAGATGTTGAGATGGAACATGGGATGGTGGGTTTCGAGCCTTGTGATGGGGAGTCGCGGGCCGGGGATGGTTTAGGTATCTGAACTAAAAAGGGGAGGGATGTCAATTTCAGACGCAGGTGGAAATGGGCTTTACGAGGCTGATTGGGCGGCTCATGAGGGGGTTGTGAGTGAGAGTGAAATGGGGGTGCAGCCCTTGGATGGGCAGATGGAGTCTTGGGGATTGGGGAATCATGATTTGGTGGAGGTTTCAACTGAACAACTGACGCATAAGCAGGTGCAGAAGGCGCGAAAGGGGCGGCGGTTGACTTTGAAGATGATGATGAAGGTGACGCGGGCGTTCAATGTGGCGATTTGGGGTCGTTTGACGAATGAGGAGAAGGAGAGCTACTATGAGTACGGTTGGAAGGATTTGTTTAGTTACGCGAAGGGATATGATGCGGCTTGGGAAGATCCGAATGGGGAGCTGAAGGAGAATGATGGTCGTTGAGATTCGAGGGTGCGGGTTGGCGGGGGTGTGTGTGGGGTGGTGGTTGTGGAGGCGAGGGGTGGAGTTTTGTTTTGTGGGTGAGCGGGGGCGAGGAGCATCGTGGGCGGCGGCGGGATTGATGAATCCGGTGACGGGGAAGGGGATGAATGTGAGTTGGGAGACGGGGCGGTTTTTGGGGGAGGCGAAGCGGTTTTATCGGGAGGTTGAGGCTGAGTTGGGACGGGAGTATTTTCGGGAGAGCGGGGTGTTGCGGGTGTTTCGGAGTGGGGAGGAGCGGGAGAAGTTTGCGGGGAAGCGGGGGGAGTTGGCGGAGTGGGTGGGGGACGAGTTTGAGGAGGTGGAGGGGGTGAAGGGTGGCGAGTTCGGGGGGGTGTGTTGGGAGGGTGGGGGTTGGTTGGGGGTGCGGGATTTTGTGCGTGATTCGTTGGCGTTTTTTGGGGAGGGCGCGAGTGGGGAGGGGCCGGTGGTGTTTTGTGAAGGTGCGAAGGGATTGCGAGAGGGGCCGTTTTCTTTTTTGCCGACGCGGTTGGCAAAGGGGGAGATTTTGACGTTGCGGGGTCCGGGGTGGGGGGAGGAGCGGATTTTGAATCGGGGTGGCTGGGTGATTCCGTTGGGGGAGGATTTGTATCGGGTGGGGG
>JBCCZX010000220.1:0-4564 GCA_039186735.1 Verrucomicrobiota bacterium
CCCATCATCCAGAAGTTGTCCTTCACGTTGCCGTTGACAATGTGGATGGCGGGGTCGAGGCCGACGGATTCGAATTTGGTTTTCCAGAGTTCGTAGGCTTCCTGGTCGAAGTGAGAGGGGTCGCCTTCGGAGGGAGAGTAGACGGTGGCGTAGAGGCGGGCGGGGGGGAAGCCCCAGCGGTCGACAAGGAGTTCCCAAGCCCAGTTGATGGCTTCGGTTTTGAAGTAGTCGCCGAAGGACCAGTTGCCGAGCATCTCGAAGAGGGTGTGGTGGTAGGTGTCGTAGCCGACATCTTCGAGGTCGTTGTGTTTGCCGCCGGCGCGGATGCACTTTTGGGTGTCGGCGGCGCGGGGAGGAGAGTACGGGGCGGCTTGTTCGCCGAGGAAGTAGGGCACGAACTGGTTCATGCCGGCATTGGTGAAGAGGAGGCCGGGGGATTGGGGAAGCAGGCTCGCGCTGGGCACGATGGTGTGCTGCTTCTCTTGGAAGAAATCGAGGAAGGATTGGCGGATTTCGGCGCTCGTCATGCTGCGGGGGTTTGTGGGCCGAAGAGGGGGAGGAATCAAGGGGGGACTTGGTGATCTTGGGGACAAAAAACGGCTCCCAGGGGAAATTGGGAGCCGCTTTCTGTTTGTTCGGGGGTTGTATGGGGAATCTGTGGGGGAATTGTTTTTGGGGGAACTTTTGGGGTGAATGCGAGCGGCCGTTACCTCGGCGAGCATTCAGTTATTAAGACCGGGAGGAGGAGAAAAGGGTCACATGGGGTGACTTATTTTTTCTCGAGGAAGAGGCGACCGGCCTTGCGGCGGAGGAAGAGGTTGCCGGGGAGATTGATTTGGCGGGGGGAGTCGGGGTTGAGGAGGGTGAGGGCGCTTTCGAGGTGTTTGCGGGAGAGGTTGGGGACGTGGTGGAGTTCGAGGAATTGTTCGAGGGCACTGAGGTGGAGGGCGGAGGGAAGTTCGCGGAGGCGGGGGAGGTGGAGGCGTGTTTGGGGGTCGAGGAGGTTGTGGGAGGTGAGGAGGTGGGAGAGGGCGGCGGATTTTTCGCGGGAGGCGGTTTCGGCGCGGGTGAGGGCGGGGACGGGGTCGCGGCCCATGATTTCGGTGAGGAGGGGGAGGGCTTGGTGGCGGAGGCGATTGCGGGTGTGGGCGGGGTTGTTGTTGGAGGAGTCGTCGCGGAATTTAATCTTGTTACGAGAGAGGTAGTGGTTGAGGTCGGAGCGGCGAGTTTTGAGGAGGGGGCGGAGAAGGAGGATTTTGCGGCGGTTGATGGTGAGTTCGGAGGAGGGGGAGATGCCTTTGAGGTCGGCGGAGCCGCGGAGGAGGTTGAAGAGGATGGTTTCGGCTTGGTCGTCGGCGTGATGAGCGAGGAGGATGCGGTTGCAGCGGGTGGATTTGGCGGTGTGGGCGAAAAGTTGGTGGCGGGCGTGGCGGGCAGCGGTTTCGAGGGAGAGTTTTTGTTGGGAGGCGAGGGAGGCGACGGGTGCTTTTTCGAGGGTGAGGGGAAGGTGGTGTTTTTTGGCGAGGCGGCGGACGAAGTTGGCGTCGGCGGAGGATTCTTTACCACGGAGTTGGTGGTTGAGGTGGAGGAGGTGGAGCTTGGCGAAGTTGTGTTCGAGGAGGAGGTGGAGGAGGGAGACGGAGTCGCGTCCGCCGGAGAGGGCGAGGAGGTATTTTTTGCGGGGGGAGATGAGGGAAAGATCGAGCACGGTGAGTAGATTCGGGGAGATTTGAGCTTTGAAGCGGGGGGACTGGAACTGAAAAGAGGATTTTTTGAGGATTCTGTGACTAATTGGTTCTCGCGGTCCTCTCAAGGGATATGGGGACTCTTGTTGCGTGGATCATTTTGGGCTTGGTGGCCGGAGGTTTGGCGAAGTTGATTATTCCGGGGAAGGAGCCGGGTGGGTTGTGGGTTCAGTTGGGGTTGGGGATTGGGGGTGCGTTTTTTGGAGGGTTTTTGAATCGGTTTCTGAAGATTTTGCCGGCGGTGCACACGGAGGGGTTATTGCCGGGGATTGGGGATATTTTGACGGCGACTTTCGGGGCGATGATGTTGATTGTGGGGTATCGCTTGTTTCAGGAGATGCGGAATTCGAGTGGGGGTCCGGAGTAGATTTTGCTTCTGTTAGAGGGATACGGAGAAGCGGAGAAAGCCCTTGGTTCCAGAGGGGAATGAGAATGAGGCGGTTCCAGTGCTACCTTCGTTGAGGGAATTGGTTCCATTCAGAAAGTTGGGGTTAGGAAGGGGGGTGAAAGCGGTGATGAGGTCGGGGGAGTATTCGACGTCGATGTTGTGGAGGAGTCCACCGGTGGGGAGGCCGAGGGTGACGGTGGGGTCGGGATGGCTGGTGATGGTGAGGGGAAGGCAGGTGGTGTTGACGGGGAGGTTGAGGGCGAAGATGAGGGCGTAGGGAATGCCGGCGGGGTTGGATTCGGTGCCGTCGGCGAGGTCGAGGTTGTTATCACCGACCCAGGTGCCGAAGGGGGTTTCGACGTTGATGGTTCCGGAGGCGTTAAGGGTGCCGAATTCTTGGTAAAATTGGAGGTGGATAAGTGAGGAGGCGCCGGCGACTTCAATAGGGTAGGGAGGAATGACGGGTCCGACGTTGATGGCGGCTTCGAAGTCGACTTGGACAATTTTTTCGAAGACTGTGGAGGAGAGGACGGAAGAGGTGATGTTGGTTTGAGTTTGGTTGAAGGCGAAGTCGGAGGGAATGAAGGCACCGTTGTGGGTGGTGAGAATGGTTTGTTGTGTGAAGAAGGCGAAGCTGGGATCGCTGGTGGAGTTATCCGTGATGATTACTCCGTTGTTGAACGAGAAGGAGTGGAGGGAGTGGTTGAGGTTGCCGCCGTTGAGAGGGTCGGGAGAAGAGCTAGCGGAAGTTCGAGAGATGTTTGAGCCGTCGATAGTGAAGGTGTAGTTGGAGCCGAAGTAGTCTCCGGAGAAGTTGGAAGTGAAGTTGGAGGTTGCGACGTTGCCGCCGGTGAATTCGATGGAGGAGAGATTGCCTGAGGAGTCGAAAGTGACGTCGGTGAGGATGTTGCCGGAGTAGGTGATGTTGGCTTGAGCTCCTGAGGAAGGGGTCGTTAGGCTAGGGATGGAGTAGGTGACAGTTGCGAGGGAGTCGTTGGAGACAACGAGGCTGAGGGTGAGAGCAGGGAGGGGTGAAAGAGAGGCGATGAGTATGGTGAGCAAGAGTTTCATGAGTGAAGAAGAGGTGGTGTCGTGTGTTGAAGGGTTCTTGTTTTGGGTTAAAGAGTGACAGAGAGGCTGATGAAGCTACGAGTGGAGCCGGGGAAGGTGAAGGAGGGGGTTCCGGTGGCGCCTTGGTTGAGGGAATCCGAGCCGTTGAGAAAGTTTTCGGTAGGGAGGGGGTCCCATTGGACGAGGTCTTCGGAGTGCTCGATGGTGATGGTGACAGGCAGACCATTTTGGGGAAGGGGGATTTGGATGGTGGGGGGAGAGTTGTTGATAAAGGTGATGGGCAGGGCAGAGGTCTGGATGGGGAGATCGAGCGCGAAGAGGAGTGCATAGGGGATGCCGGCGGAATTTTGGTTGGTGGGATCTGGGTTGGTGAGGTTGTTTTCAGAGCTCCATGCTCCAAAGGGGGTGGGGACGGTGAAGGATGCTTCGGCACGGAAAAAGAAGCATTCTTCGGAGTAGTATTGTTGGAAGAAGTTGCCTTCTGGAAATCCGGCGGCCTGGATAGGGAAGGGGAGGGAGTTCTGCGGGGTTTGGAGGATAGCGTTGAGGGTAGCGAGGTAAGACTTTCCCCAGGTGTCTTCGGTGCCGGGCGTGAGGCTGATTGTTGGACCGGTGGCACCGCTGGGAGAGTCGAAGAAGAATTGGTTAGAGACGAGGCTTCCGTCGTGTTGGTTCAGGTTGGTGCTTTGGGTTTCGGATTCGAAGGGAGAGGTTCCTTTGGAGTTGGTGACGATGATGGTGCCGGAGGAGAAGGTTGTGGAATGGAGTGTTGAGTTGAGGACGCCGTTGGTGAGGGGGTCGGGAGAGGAGCTGGTGAGAGAGCGGGTGACGTTGGTTTTTTGGAAGATGATGTCGTAGGGGGTGATGCCGATGGTGATGTCGAGATTACCGGTGAGGTTGCTAGTGCTGATTGTGCCGCCGGTGAATTCGACGGAGTTGAGGGTGTTGTTGACGGTGTCGATGTCGAGGTTGGCTAGAATGTTGCCGGAGTAGATGAAATTGGCGGTGAAGGTATCGGTTTGTCCAAAGCCGGGGTTGGCGCGTTGGAAGGTAAAAGAGGCGGAGCCAAGGATACGGTTGAGGCCGGTGGGGATTTGGAAGTCGACGGCGACTTCGGTGGCGGTGAGGGAGGCGGCGGTGAGAAAGAGGAGGAGTGGGGTCGGGGTTATCACGTTGGTTTTCTTGAATGGAAACGGGAGGTTTTGCGAGAAACTTTGAGTCAAGGGTCGTGACGAAGGGTTTGAGCGGGGGTGGTTAGCGGGTTTTGCGGGAGAGGAGGAGGCGGGTGAGGGCGAGGAGGAGGAAGGCAGGTGCGGTGGGTTCGGGGATGGGTGGAAAGAGGTCGCTGTATTCGGTGGCG
>JBCCZX010000221.1:0-4557 GCA_039186735.1 Verrucomicrobiota bacterium
CGAACCAGTAACGGGGGGGGGGGGGGGGGGGCGGGGGAGCAGCGGGTGCGGGGGGGGGAGCCCCGACGATGCCGGGGGGGGGGGAGCCCGCGCGGGTGGGGGGCGCGGTTGGGGTTTGATCATGCTTTTGGGACGGTGGTGGATTGGGGTGAGGAGGAGGTGGGGTGGTTTCCGAGATTGCCGAAGGGGAACAATAAGGGGGCGAACAAGTTGGTGCGGCTGAAGGAGGAGTTGGGTTTGGAGGGTCCGTTGGAGGATAGTGTGGGGTATTCGGATAGTGCGGCGGATTTGCCGATGTTGGAGATTTGTGAACGGAAGGTGGTGGTGAATCCCGAGGGTGAGTTGCTGGCGCGGGCGGAAGCGGAGGGTTGGGAAATCGTGCGGCCAGAGCGACCATGGAAGTCGCGGTGGGGATTCGGGTGGGGGTGTTTGCGGATGCTTTTGGGATTGTTTCCGAAATGAAATCGCCGCTCCCTTCCGGGAGCGGCTCACCACAATTTTGTCTTATGATTTCAGTTCTGGGAAGTTGTTAGCTTGGGTCGTATGGCAAGGAGGAGTCCTGGAGGAAGAGGAGCACCTTATCGTCGGCAGTTTTGACGTATCCCTTGGTGTATTCGACTTTTGTCTCGTTGCCGTCAGGTCCAGTGAAGTAGTAGTGGCCCATGGCGATGGCGATGTTGCCATGCATTTTGACGGTGTGGTTGTCGAAGCGGACATTTGACCAGGGCTTGAGAGCGAAGCCTTTGTCCTCGGGGTATTTGTCGTTACCGGCGACGAAGTAGCTGAGTGCACCTTCGAGGTCGGGGCGGAACGGGACCTTTGAGGCCAAGGTGGGCTTAAACTGGATGGGGCCGAGGTCGAAGGCGTAGGCGGCTTTTGCTGATTCTTCGGCAACTTGAGTGGCTTTGTCTCCAGCTTTTCCGATGGCGACGACGGCATCTCCCCACATTTTCTGGGCTGCTTCGACATCTGATTCAGTGATGGCGGGGCCACTTGGAAGGGAGTGAATGTGAGGCGCAATTTTGGAATCGGCGCTCAAGGTTGCAGGGGTTGCGATGAAGGCCGCGAAGGCCATTGCTGTTAATTTGGTCATGTTTTTGCTCATGGCGAGGTAGATTAGATCTCATTTTTGAAACCGCAAATAAAAACATGAAAAAATTGTCGTGAATCAATTAGCGTGAAGTTTGAAGCGCTTATTTTCAAACGTTTGAGGGAGAAAAAAATTTTCGTGGCAGGCAAAAAAAAGCCGTCCCGACTGGTGGGACGGCTGAATGAGACTTGTTCCTTTTGCAGGGGAATTAGCTTGGTTTCGCGTAGGGGAGGTGGGAGCCCTGGAGGAAGAGGAGAACCCGTCCGTCATCGGTTTTGACGTAGCCTTTGGTGTATTCGACTTTGGTTTCTTCACCTGTTGCTTTGTCGGTGAAGTAGTAGTGACCCATGGCGATGGCCTTGTTACCGAACATCTTGATGGTGTGGTTGTCGAAGCGGACTTTGGTCCATGGTTTGAGGGCAAAGCCTTTGTCTTCCGAGTATTTGGGATTGCCGGCGACGAAGTAGGAGAGGGTGCCTTCGAGGTCGGGGCGGAAGGGTGCGTCGGCAGCGAGGGTGGGCTTGAACTGGATGGGTCCGAGTTCGAAGGCGTAAGCTGCTTTGGCTGCCTCTTCGGCGACTGCTTTGGGATCTTCAGCTGCGCCGATGGCTACGACGGCGTCGCCCCACATTTTCTGGGCGGATTTGATATCGGCTTCGGTGATGGTGGGCCCTTCAGGGAGAGTATCCATGTGGGGCGCGAGTTTTTCGTCGGCACTCAATGCGGATGGGATCACCAGCGCGAGTGCGAATGTCAATGATGCTGTGGTATTTCTCATAGCGGCAGAACCTAAAACAGGAAATCGGTCTGTCAGGTGATTTTGAGTCAGTTTTTTGAGAATGAGGGATGATTTGCTGATTGTTTCTGATGGGGGGGCTGATAGCGTACCCAGACAGAAGAAATGATGAGACGAAAACGAGAAGCCAATCGGGGCTGTGGGTCCACAGCCAGCGTCAAGCCGAAGACGAACCGTCTGACCGGAGCCATGATCGCGGGGCTCGCAGGGTCGACGGTTTTTTTGTGGGCTGGTGATGCGGTGAGCTTCGACGAGGTGGTGTTGGAGGAGGCGACACCGGTGGAAGAGGGTGGGGAGCGGAATTTTTGTGATGCCTACCGGAATATCGGCAAATTGTATTCGAATGATGATAATCCGTTCATCCAGAGTTTCACGTTGGTGAATCGGATTCATGCGAGTTATGGTTATGTGAGCGGGGAGACGGCTTCGGGGGTTGATTTTGATTATGATACGACGGAGGTGCGTCGATTTCGACCGGGTGCGAAGGCGAAGGTTTTTCGTTATTTTGAGTTGAAGGGGCAGGCGGAGATTTATCCGGACCGGCATCCAGTGGGAGGAGACCGGGGTTTTGAGTTCCGCCATATGTGGGACCTTTTTGCGAAGTTTGACGTGAAGAAGGCTTTTGGGGTCGATGGGCTTGATGCGTTGAAGGTTGGTTATGGTAAGCGGGAGACGCATACATCTTACGAGTGGGATACGTCGTCGAATAAGCTCAAGACGGTGGAGCGTTCGGGGATTTCGAATAAGGTCTGGCTATCGACGACGGAGTTTTCGAATCCGTCGGGAGCGTGGTTTGAGTTGGAGAAGGATGCGGTTCGGGTGGAGGCGGGAATTTTCACGACGACGCAGGACGATTTTGTGCCGGGTTGGGATGACGGTCAGATGTATTGGGGAAATGTTTGGTGGGATGTGAGCGAGTGGACGGGGGCGGACATTTCGCAATTGTATTTGACGGGATTCTATCAGGATGTGGAGCCGGGCGAGATCACGCTGGCATCGGGTGTGGAGTGGGCTTCATCGCTTTCGTTCAAGTATGGACAGGGGCGTTGGACAGCGGTTGTGGAGGGGATTCTTGGTGACAACGGGGATCAGTCGGCGGGGCGTGACGGGGGGTTCTGGGGTTTTGTGTTTTTGCCGAGTCTGTGGCTGGTGGAGGATAAGTTGGAGGCGGTGTTTCGATATCAATATCAAGGTTCCGAAGAAGCGAGCGGGATTCGCTTGAACAGCCGATATGTGAGAAGGGCGGATACGATTGAGAGTCGGGCGGCGGGAGCGAGTTCTTTGATCAACTCCGGGCGTGGAGATGAGCATCACGCGTATTATCTGGGGCTCAAGTATCACCTTTGTAAGCACAACGCGCATTTCTTGGCGGGAGTGGAGTATGACCATCTCAGTAGTCAAGGAACGCGTATTTATGATGGCTGGACGACCTTTCTGGGCTTCCGGACCTACTTTTAAAGCAAAGCGATTGAACTGATGAAATTATTGATGAAAGGGGCCGTGATTGGCCTGTTGGCCTTGTTGGTTGCTTGTGAACCGTCAGGGGACGAAGCGGCGGCAGAGCCGGCGGAAGAGAAAGCGGCAGCGAAGCTGGTGATTACGGCGATTCCGGATGAGAAGGTGTCGGATCAGGCGGCGAAGTTTGCGGCTTTGCAGGCTTATCTGGCGCAGGAGTTGGAGATTGAGACGGAGTTTTCGATTTCGAGTGATTATGCGGCAGCGGTGCAGCGATTCAAGAATGGGGAGGTGCACTTGGTGTGGTTTGGCGGGTTAACCGGGGTGCAGGCGCGGCAAGCGGTTCCGGGTGCGCGGGCGATTGCGCAGGGGGATGTGGATCCGAACTACAAGTCTTATTTCATCGCGCATGACTCGACGGGTTTGGGTCGTTCGGAGGCTTTCCCGGCGGAGGAGATTCAGGAGCTGACGTTTACATTCGGGAGTCCGAGTTCGACATCGGGGCGTTTGATGCCGACCTATTTCATTATGAAAGAGACGGGGAAGAAGCCGGAGGAATTTTTCTCGAAACCGGTGCAGTTTCAGGAGTCGGGAGGTCATGTGGCTACGGCAAAGGCCGTAGAGTCGGGTTCGGTGCAAGTGGGTGCGTTGAATTACAAGACTTATGATTCGATGGTGAAGGATGGAAAATTGGATCCGATGAAGGCGGCGATCATTTGGGTGACGCCGGGTTATGCGGATTATAATTTGACGGTGCATCCGGCGCTTGAGGAACTGTTTGGGGCTGGTTTCATTGACAAGTTGCAGACGGTGTTGGTGGATTGTGAGGATGCAGAGGTGTTGAAGGCGTTCAATCGGGAGGATTTGATTCCGGCGAAGAACGAGGACTTTGAGGGGATATTGGATGTGGCGAAGGAAGTCGGGTTGATGCGCTAAGCGAAGCCGTTTTTGTAAATTATGAGTGAGCGGCCGCAAGGGTGATGTCTTGCGGTCGTTTTATAAAAACGACCCTACCGAGTATGTTCGAATTGCGAGAAGTGGGGTTGAGGTACGGGGGAACGGTTGCTCTGTATGGAGTGGACTTGGAAATTCGGGAAGGGGAGCAGGTGTGTTTGATTGGACCGAGAGGGGCGGGCAAGTCGAGGTTGCTGGGGTTGTTGTATGGGCGGGTGGAGGCGGTGGGGGGCGCGGTGGTCGGGGGGGGTGCGAAGTTGGC
>JBCCZX010000222.1:0-4548 GCA_039186735.1 Verrucomicrobiota bacterium
GGCGGGGGGGCGGGTGCTCCGGCGGCGGGGCCGTCTGCGGCTGGGGCCGGCCCGGGGCGGCCCCGCCCCGCAGTGCGGCCGGCGCACCCGCCGACGGGGGCGTTTCATGAGGGGTTGAATTTGGCGGCGGTGGAGGAGTTGCCGTTGGTAGTGGTGGTGGCGAATAACAAGTATGCGTATTCAACGCCGAATGATCGGCAGTTTCGGGGGGATTTGTTTGAGCGGGCGGCGGGCTATGGGGTGAAGGGGTGGAGGGTGAAGGGGAATGATTTGCAGGATTGTCTTGAGAAGGTGGGGGGAGCGGTGGCGGCGGCGCGGGGAGGTGGGGGACCGCAGTTGGTGGTGGCGGATTTGTTGCGTTTGAGCGGGCATGGGGAGCATGATGATGGCGCGTATGTGCGGAAGGAATTTCAAGAGAGTGAGTGGGGGAGGGATTGTTTGGAGGTGGCGCGGGAGCAATTGTTAGAAAGCGGGTTTGTCGGTGAAGGGGAGTGGGATGGTTGGATAACGGAGGCGCAGGAGGCGGTGACGGAGGCGGTGGCGGTGACGCAGCGAGAGGCGACGCCGGATGCGCACCGGGAGGATTGGCGGGCGTTGTCGGCGTTGGGAACGGGAATGTTCTAAGATGAGGGGTGATTCGGGTATTTTTTCGTCGCAGAGATGCAGAGACGCGGAGGTTTTCGCGGAGGTCTCTCTGTCTGATTTTTGTTTGGGGCGAGAGGTCAGGTGGGAGAAGAGTTTTTATGGGAAGGGAGAGATGGTTTGAGTGAGGTGACTTATATTGATGCGTTGCGGGAGGCGCAGCGGGATTTGTTGAGGGAAGATGAACGGGTGTTCATTTATGGTCAGGATGTGGGGGAGTTTGGAGGGGCGTTCAAGGCAACGGCGGGGTTGAAGGGAGAGTTTCCGGAGCGAGTGCTGGATACGCCGATTAGTGAGGATGCGATGGTGGGGGCGGCGATTGGGGCGGCCTTGGAGGGGATGAGGCCGATTGTGGAGATGCAGTTTGCGGATTTTTCGTCGATTGCGTTCAACCAAGTGGTTAATCATGCGGCGACTTATTTTTATCGGACGGGGACTCCGGTTCCCATGACCTTGCGTTTGCCCTCGGGCGGGACGCCGGGTTCGGGTCCGTTTCATAGTCAGATGATGGAGGGACTTTACTCGCATTATCCGGGTTTGGTGGTGGTGACGCCGGCGACGGTGGGGGATGCGTATCACATGTTGCGGGACTCGGTGGAGTTGAGGGATCCGGTGGTGTTTTGTGAACACAAGTTTTTGTATCGGTGGTTGAAGGCGGAGGGTTTCGAGTCGGATGGTTTGGGTTTGACGCAGGCGCGGATCGCACGGCCGGGGAAGCATGCAACGGTGGTGACTTATTCGGCGATGGTGCATGAGGCGGTGAAGGCTTCGGAGCGTTTGGCGGAGGAGGGGTGGGAGATTGAGGTGGTGGATTTGCGGTGCGTGAAGCCGATCGATACGGATACGATTGTGGCGAGTGTGGCGCGAACGGGGCGTTTGTTGGCGCTGGGGGAGGCGTTTCCGTGGGGAGGGGTGACGGCGGAAGTGGTGTCGCGGGTGGCGGCGGAGGGGTTTCATTTGTTGGATGCGCCGCCGGTGCGGTTGAATGCGAAGGATACGCCGATTCCGTATCACCCGGATTTGTGGCGGGCGCATCGGCCTACGCCGGAGACGATTGGGGATGCGATTCGCAAGTTGTTGAATTACTAGTGGGGAACCAAGATGGTAAAGAGTGAGTTGATAGTTTTGCCCGCAGATTTCCGCAGATTTTCCGCGGATTTTCTTGGGGTTTGTAGTTTGGGATTTTTATTTTTGATACTATGCCTTTGGTAGCGATAACGATGCCGCAGTTGGGAGAGTCGATTGCGGAGGCGACGGTGGTGCGGTTGGAGATTGAGCCGGGAACGGAGGTGTTTGCGGATGAGGAGGTGATTGAGGTGGAGACGAACAAGGCAACGATGGGGGTGACGACCTTGTGCGGGGGAGTGGTGAAGGAGTTGTTTGTGGAGGAAGGGGAGAGTTACGCGGTGGGAACGGTGCTGGGTTTATTGGAGGCGACGGAGGAGGAGATTCGGCGGACGGGGGTCACGATTTACGGGGAAGAGAAGAAGGTGGAAGAGAAGGCGAAGCCGCATGATTATCAGCCGGGAGAGCAGGAGAGTTACACGCCGCCGAAGGTGGAGGTGGAGCCGAGTGTGGAGGGTTTGCCGGTGCCGGCGGGGGGGACGAAGGGGGCGCATTATATTTCGCCGCGGATGAGGGCGCGGATGGATGAGTTGGGTTTGCAGGGGGCAGATGTTTCGGCGATTGCGGGGAGTGGAGCGGGTGGGCGGGTGACGGTGGAGGATTTGGAGAACTTTTTAGCTTATATCGATGGTTGGCCGGGGACGAAGGCATCGGGGATGCGGTTGGCGGTGGCGGACGCGATGCGGAGGAGTGGGACACGGCCACTGGCTTCGGTGGGGATGCCGGTGTTGTTCGATAAGTTGTTAGATTATCGGAGGGGATTGGATCCGAAGCCGGGGTTGACTTTGTTTGTGTTGCGGGCGTTTGGGTTGGCTTTGCGGGAGTATCCGGCGACGTCAGGCTTTCTTGTGGGGGAGAAGATCGTTCATCCGAAAGCTTACGATATTGGGGTGGCGGTGCAGGTTCCGGATGGGGTGGTGGTACCGGTTTTGAGGCGGGTCGATGAGCGGAGTGTGGAGCAGTTGAGAGAGCCTTATGAGGATTTGATCGGGAAGGGGCGGGAGAAGAAGGTTCCGGAGGAGGCGTTGGGAGGAGGGATAGCGACGGTGACGAATTACGGGACGTTTGGTTTGAGGTGGGCGACGCCGATTCCGTTGCCGAGTGAGACCTTGATATTGGGGATTGGTTCGGGGGAGAAGAAGCCGAGGTGGAATGGGAGTGAGTTTGTGCCGGTGACGGAGGTGGAGTTGGTGCTGACCTTTGATCACCGGGTGGTGGATGGGGGTGATGCGGGGATCTTGCTGAAGAGGGTGGGGGAGTTGTTGCAGGAGCCGGAGAGGCTTTAGAGTCCGTTTGAAAAATTCAGACTGTTTCGCGTTGTTTGACGCGGCGAGAGAGGAGGGCGAAGAGGATGACGAGGGTGGCGAGGATGGCAGGTTGCCACCAGAGCGTTGTTTGGAAGGCTTGTTCGTCCGAGAGGCCGTTGTTTTTGAAGCTGGCAACGGCGAGGGAGAAGGCGAGGGTGGCTGTTCCGTAGCCGAGGTTGAGGGCGAGGCCTTTGACGGAAAGGATGGTAGCTCTTTTCGAGGAATCGGCGAGGCGGTTGAGTTCTTTTGAGGAAACGAAGTCGGTCCATCCGAGAGTGGTCATGACGATGAGCCCGGGGAGAATGCCCCACCAAGGCCAGGCAGGAGCGAGGAGGAGGAGTCCGGTGACGGCAACGAGCATGATGACGAGCAGGTGGCTGCGAGGGGTGAGGCGTTCGCCGAGAGCTTTGTAGACCTTGGGCATGAAGAAGCCGGTGACGGCTGTGGCGGCGCCGAGGAAGCCGAAGAGCCAGGTGGGGATATCGATGAAGCGGTAGTAGTCGGAGGTGAGGGTGGCGAAGTTGCGGGAGAAGGAGTCGCCGAGGACTCCGCCGAGGACGACCATGCAGGCGAGGGGGGTGGTGAAGACCCATTTTGCAGCGGAGAGGGTGGTGGCGAATGCTTCTTTGAGGGAGGGGGTGGGTTTGTCGTTTTCTTGTTCGGGTTCCTGCATGCGGATGGCGAGGACGAGGCAGATGAGGCCCTGGATGAAGACGAGGGCGAGGGGGAAACGGAGGGTGAGGTTGCGGTCGAGATCGGCCAGGGCTGGGACGATGGGTGCAAAGAGGGAGGGGTCGTAGGCGATGGCGCCGAGGATCATGGCGGAGAAGAAGCCGATGGAGCGAAAGGACATGACGGTGGCGAGGACTTCGTCCCATTGTTCGTGTTCTTTGGCCGCTTTCAGGGTGTCGAAGGCGAGGGCTTGGTCGGCGCCGGAAGCGGCGGCTTCGGAAGCTCCGGAGAGGATGCGATTGGTGAGGACGAGGAGGAAGAGGAGCCAGCCGCCATTTTGGGGAGCGAAGAGGAGGCAGGCCATTTCGATGATCATCATGATGGCGGAGGCGAGAATGAGTTTGCGGCGTCCAATGGTATCGGCGAGGGCACCGGAGGGGACTTCGAGGAGGAAGATGGTGGCGGCCCAGATGGCGTTGAGGGTGAGGAATTGTTCGCGGGAGAGGCCGAGGTCCAGGAAGAGGATGGCGAAGATGGGGTAGTAGGCGCGGGCACTGTAGAGGACGGTGAACCAGGCATAGAGACGGACGTTCGTATGACGGAATGGACCGGAGCCGGTGAGAATGGCGAGCACGGTGGGAGGATTGCGTTGTTTTTGAAAATGGGAACTGGAAAGGGGACGAAGGAGAGGAAAATGGGGTGAAATCGGGTATTTATTTAAATTTACTTAAATATTATGACAAGTTAAACAAACTTCCAAAAACTTTGTTGGAGCGAGGAATTTTGGAAAGCCAAAGTGTAC
>JBCCZX010000223.1:0-4547 GCA_039186735.1 Verrucomicrobiota bacterium
CAAAGAATGGCGGCAAACGCACCCTCGCCGACAACTACCAAGGCAAACGCTTCAACTCCCCCAACGACCTCACCATCCACTCTTCGGGCGCCATCTTCTTCACCGACCCACCCAATTCCAAACTGCTCAATCGCCACCGTGTCCGAACCAGACAACCCTCCCGGAACTCCGAAAAACAATCGCTCTTGTCCAAAATCATACATGCTGATCCCACTCCACACCGCCGACGCCCCCCGCCTCATCTCCACCTGCATAAATAAAGACCCATTATTCCGAATCGCTCCCGTCGCCTCATCACTGCCAAACCCGAAACCCGGCCCATTATACTCACGCTCGGCTCCCGAATCCCAGGTCAGCAATTCCTCATTCACCACCGTCGGCGTTCCCCACAAGGCATCCCAGTCCGAAGGCGTCCCCGTATGCACTTGATTGATCTCGTCCCAATCCCAGCCCGTTCCAGATTCCTCACCATCAATCGGCCCCGAAAGACCCCCAAAATCCTCAAAACCGATTTCTTGCGCCCCCGCAACAATCCACCCCAACACAAGAACGACGCTGGGTCCAAAAAATCGACTCATCATAAATTCTAACGGCATCCTACTCATGCCGAAAAGAGAGAATCCGTTTATCTCGTCCCCAAAACTCCTCAAATCCTCCCCTCAATTTTTCTCGCAAGCATCCCCTCAGTTCCTACGTTTCCAATTGATGCCACCACGAGTGTTTTTCCTCTTTCCCCTCGCCACCAGCCTATCCACCGCAGAACCGATCGGCTCCATCGTCCGGCACGACCCCGCTCTCGAGCAGCTCATCGCCCCCGACGCCAAAATCGAATACCTCGCCGGCGGCTTCACCTGGTCCGAAGGTCCCGCCTGGGAAAAAGCCGAAAACCGCCTCCTCTTCTCCGACGTCCCCAACAACACCGTTCACTCCTGGTCCGAAAAAGACGGCCTCCAAGTCTACCTCCAACCCTCCGGCTACACCGGCCCCAAACGCTACTCCAAGGAATCCGGCTCCAACGGCCTCGCTTTCGATGCCCAAGGCAGACTCATCTCCTGCGAACATGGCGACCGTCGCGTTTCGATTCTCACAAAGAATGGCGGCAAACGCACCCTCGCCGACAACTACCAAGGCAAACGCTTCAACTCCCCCAACGACCTCACCATCCACTCTTCGGGCGCCATCTTCTTCACCGACCCACCCTACGGCCTTCCCAAAAACATTCCCGACGCCCAAGAACTTGAACACTACGGCGTTTATCGTATCGACCCCGACAAAACCGTCACCCTCGTCATCGATAATCTCGAACGACCCAACGGCATCACCCTCTCTCCTGACAACAAAACCCTCTACGTCGCCCAATCCCACCGCCCTGCCCCCCACATCATCGCCTACCCCGTCAATGACGACCTCTCTCTCGGCGAAGCCAAAATCCTCTTCGATGCCACCGAACAAGCCAATCAATACCCCGGAATGCCCGACGGACTCAAAGTCGACACCCAGGGCAACATCTGGACCACCGGCCCCGGCGGCGTCCTCATCATCTCACCCGAAGGCAAACTCCTCGGCCACATCCTCACCAACCGCCGCACCGCCAACTGCGCCTTCGGCGACGACGGCTCAACCCTCTACATGACCGCCGACGACGACCTCCTCCGTCTCAAAGTTCTCGCCAAGGGCCACGGCTTCTAAATCAAGAAGGTCGGCCTCGGTCGTAATCCAATTTGAATGGCTTCCCCCGCAACTTCGCCTCCTTCGACACCGCAATCGCCTCATCCGCCAAGTCCGCCCTCACCTCAATCAAGGTGTGCTTCGGAAACATGTGGATCCGCCCCACCGTTCCCCGCGGCAAGTTCGCTTCGTTATACAGAAGACCCGCAATATCCTTCGCTTGCACCTGCCGTGTCTTCCCGACATTCAAAAACAACCGCACCATCCCCTCCTCGGCCTCCTTCATCGCCGCCTTCTCCCGCCGCTCACCTTTTTCTTTCCGCTCCCGCTTCGGCTTGCCAGGCTTGTCCTCGATAATCTCCTCACTCTCCCGCCCCTGCGTCTCGTGAACCATCGCCAGCAAAACCGATGCAATGTCCGTCGCCGTATGACCTTGGTCTAACAGACGCTCCAACTGCCCCGAGAAATCAGGCCACTCCCCTCCCTCCAATCGCACCTTCACATCCTCGAACAACTGATCCGCCAACTTCCCCTCCACTTCCTCCAACGAAGGAATCCGCGCGCGCGGAATCTTCTGCTTAATGTAGCGCTCCACATTCTGCAGCCGATAAATATCCCGCCCGTAAACAAAGGTCACCGCCCGCCCCGCTCTCCCCGCACGACCAGTCCGCCCAATCCGGTGCACATAATCCTCGGGGTCCTGCGGCAAATCATAATTCACCACCAAATCAATCTCCTCGATATCAATTCCCCTCGCCGCCACATCCGTCGCCACCATCACTTCCACCGCTCCATCCCGAAACCGCGCCAAAGTCCGCTCCCGCTGATCCTGCGAAATATCTCCATGCAAACGATCCGCTGCATAACCCCGCGCCACCAGAGTCTCCGTCACCTCATCGACCACCCTCCTCGTGTTACAAAAGACAATCGACAACCGCGGCTGATCCATATCGAGCAACCGCGACAACAACTCCACCCGCGACCGGTTTCGCACCTCGTAACTGACTTGCTCGATCGCCTCCACCGTCAACGTCTTCCGCTTGATCTCAATCGTCCGCGGCTTCTTCCCAAATTTCTGGATCAACCCCTTCACCCCCTTGTTCATCGTCGCCGAGAAAAACAAGGTCTGCCGACTCTCCGGCATCTCACTCAGCAACTCCTCCATCTCTTCCCGGAAACCCATGTCCAACATCCGGTCTGCCTCATCCAAGACCACCATCTCAATCTCGGACGGATCCAAGTTCCCCCGCCGCAAATGATCCTGCAGCCGCCCCGGTGTCCCCACCACCAAATGCACCCCCCGCCGCAACGCCTTGAACTGCCGCTCCAACGGCGCCCCCCCGTAAATCGGTACCGCTCGTAACCCCCCCATGTGCCCCGCCAAGCGAAACACCTCCTCACACACCTGATTCGCCAACTCCCGCGTCGGACACACAATCAACGCCTGCGGATACAGATTCTCCAACTCAATCCGCGCCAAGACCGGCAACACAAACGCCGCCGTCTTTCCCGAACCCGTCTCCGACAACCCCACCAAATCCTCTCCTCCCAAAGCCGCCGGAATCGCTTGCGCCTGAATCGCCGACGGCTCCTCAAAACCCATCCCCTTCACCGCTGCCAGCAAATCCGCCGGCAACCCCAATTCTTCGAAATTGCTCACATTCATGGAATTTTTCCCACGAATGCTCAACCGACCCAAATCATGACACAAGCGGCGCGGGAAAGGCCGAATAGCACCCAAGCCCCCTACAAACAACGTTTTTCCCGAACTTCCCTACCTCCCTCGCCACCACTGACCCGTTTCTCCCTTTGAACCCCTTGAAACTCAGTGTCCCCTTCGCTAGACAGAAACGGTATTGAATTGGCCCCGTTCCTGCTAAACATGAATTCGTCAGAACCACTTTCTAGACAATGAAACAAACCACACTCACTCTACTCGCTCTTGCGAGCATCGCTGCGTCTTCTCACGCAGCCGTCCTCATTACCGAGGTCGTTGACGGCAATCGCATCGCCCCAGACGGAAGCGCCGGCTCAGGTTCGGACCCCTTCTTGGCATTCGTCGAAATCACAAATACAGGACCGACTGCAGTGTCATTAGACGGCTTCTCAATCGGTAACTTCAACAACGGGAATTCGACCTCGAACTTCTCCTCGGCACCCCTGAGCGGAACTTTGACCGTTGGCGAAACTTACTACATTGCCTACGAGGCATCCGGGGCAGGAAACGCCTTCGAAACAACCTATGGGTTCGCTGCCAACCAATACTCGGGCGGCAAATTCTTCAATGGCGACGACGTCATTATTCTCTTCAGCACCCCATATGGCGGTGGCGGAGCTGCTGTCGATCCAGCGAATGTAGCCGATGTTTACGGAGTGCTGGGAACCGACGGCTCGGGAGAGGATTGGGAATATCAGGATACGGTTGTTTCACGAGACCCAGCTGTGACCTCCGGAACCTCGACCTTTGATGATAGTGAATGGTTCTTCGGTGCAGTGAATCTTTTCGACGGAGAGGGTGCGGCGTTCCACGAAGCAAACACCACTGTGAGTCAGATTCCCGAGCCCACCTCCGCTTTCCTTGGCGGACTTGGTCTTCTCGCTCTCCTTCGCCGTCGTCGTTAGTCGGCGGCTAAGTCTTATCTTTTTAAGTGAAGCGGTCCCAATCGGGGCCGCTTTTTCATTCCTCAATCCTCACCTCATCCGCCTGAATCAGCCCCCGCACCTCTCCCCCGACTCTCACCAGCAACTCTCCACTCCTTCCAATCCCCTCACACCCCCCCTCCAGCCTCTCCCCACCCACCCAAGCCCCAACCCTCTTCCCCGCCAACACACAACGCTCCCGCACCCCCCGCAGCACCCCTTCAAAATCCTCCCCCACC
>JBCCZX010000224.1:0-4532 GCA_039186735.1 Verrucomicrobiota bacterium
CGACGGTGGTGGTGCCGAAGCCGACTTTGTGGGGAGTGGCGGAGGGGAATTTGTATGAGCTGGTGACTTCGATTGAGGTGGAGGGGAAGGAAGTGGATGAGGCGCGGGATCGGTTTGGGATTCGGTCGATTCGTTATGATGCGAAGGAGGGGTTTTTCCTGAATGGGGAGAACACGGCGATCAAGGGGGTGTGTTTGCATCATGATGGGGGTTTGGTGGGGGCGGCGGTGCCGAAGGATGTGTGGCGGAGGCGGTTTGAGGAGTTGCGGGAGGGAGGGTGCAATGCGATTCGGGTGGCGCATCAGCCGGGAGCGCGGGATTTTATGGAGTTGTGCGATGAGATGGGTTTTTTGGTGCAGACGGAGTTTTTTGATGAATGGGATTTGCCGAAGGACAAGCGTTTGAATCGTTGGGAGCAGGAGCCAGATTACATTACGCGGGGGTATGCGGAGCATTTTCAAGAGCGGGCGGAGTCGGATTTGAAAATTACGGCGCTGCGGGACCGGAATCATCCGAGTGTGATTATGTGGTGTATCGGGAATGAGATTGAGTGGACGTATCCGCGCTACAAGGCGGCGACGGGTTATTTTGGGGCGGAGGCGAACGGGAATTACTTTTGGACTTTGCCTCCGTTTTCGGCGGACGAGATCAAGGCACGCTACGAGGCGAGTGAGGAGGGGCCGTATGTGTTGGCGGAGACTGCGGCGAAGTTGGCGCGGTGGACGAAGGAGATGGATGATACGAGACCGACCGTAGCGAATATGATTTTGCCGTCGATTGGTCATGTGTCGGGTTATGCGGATGCCTTGGACATCATTGGGTACAGTTATCGGCGGGTGATGTATGATCGGGGGCATCGGGATCATCCGGAGAAGATGATTATGGGGACGGAGAATTTGCCGCAGTGGCATGAGTGGAAGGCGATCGAGGAGCGGCCGTTTATTCCGGGGACATTTTTGTGGACGGGGATTGATTACATGGGGGAGGTGCACAAGCGGGGTTGGCCGTTGAAGGCCTTGTCGAGTGGGTTGCTGGATGTGGGGGGCTTTCGGAAGCCGGCTTGGCAGATGTATCGGACCTTATGGCGAGAGGAGCCGCATGTGTATTTGTGTTCGCAGACGGTGGAGAAGTCGCCCTTCAAGATTGAGGGGGAAGCGGTGGTGGAGAAGAAGCCGGGAGCGTGGGAGAAGCGGCTTTGGTTTTGGCACGAGGTGAACGAGCACTGGAATTACGAGACGGCGGGGGAGATGGTGATTGTGGAGGGCTATACGAATTGTGAGGAGGTGGAGTTGTTCTTGGATGGGGTGAGTCTGGGGGTGAAGCGTTTGGGGGATTTTGAGGATCGGATGTTGAAGTGGGCGGTGCCGTATGCGGTGGGGGAGTTGAAGGCGGTGGGAACGAAGGATGGGGAGAAGGTGGAGTTTGTGGTGCGGACGCATGCGGAGCCGACTGCGGTGGTGTTAGAAGTGGATCGGGAGAGTTTGGCGGCGAACGAGTACGACTGCGTGCATGTGTTTGCGCAGTTGGTGGATGGGGAGGGGAATCCGGTGTTGTCGGATGAGCGGGAAGTGAGCTTCGAGGTGGTGGGGCCGTGTAATGTGCTGGGAGTCGACAATGGGGCGGCAACGAGTATTCAGGATTATCAGGCGATGAAGGTGACGACGAGCAAGGGGCGGGCGATGATGATTTTGCAGGCCTTGGATGAGGCAGGGGAGATTGTGATTCGGGGAGTGGGGGACGGTTTGGAGGGGGAAGAGGTGAAGGTGGAGGTGACTGAGCCTTAGGCTTGGTGGTGGTGCTTGTGGCAGCGTTGGCAACCGGTCCAGTCGGAGGAACCGTCGGGGTAGTGCTCGAGCTTCCAGATGGGGACGCGGTGTTTGATTTCGTCGATGAGCCAGCGGCAGGCGGCGAAGGCTTCAGCGCGGTGTGAGGAGGCGGTGACGACGAGAACGGCGATTTCGCCGATGGCGAGGGGGCCGGTGCGGTGGATGGCTTCGGCGTGGGTGAGTTCGGGGAATTGGACTTGGGCTTCGGCGAATATTTTGAGGCCTTCTTTTTCGGCGAGGGTGGGATGGGCGGAGTATTCGAGGGAGCTGACTTCTCGGCCTTCGTGGTGGTTGCGGACACGGCCCTCGAAAGTGACAACGCCGCCGCAGGACTCCGGAATTTCGGAGAGGAATTCGGTGGGGTTGATGGTTTGGTCGGTGATTTGGAACATGGTTAGCCTCCGGCAAAAGGTGGAAGAAAGGCGACGTCGGCGTCGGGGGGGAGGAGGGTGTTCCAGGAAACGAATTCGTCAGCGAGGACGGGTTTGACGGTATCGAGGTCGAGGGAGAGGTTGTGTTGGAGGCGGACCTGTTCGTAGAGGCCGGCGAGGGTGGCGGCGGTGGTGGTGATTTGTTCGGTGGGGGCGGGGACTTCGCTACTGAGCTTTCCGTAGTAGGTGATGGTGGGGAATTTTTCGACGAGGCCGTTTTGGGAGAGGAGTTGGAGTTCGGTGAGGTGTTCGGGGCGGTTGGCGTTGTCGAGGGCGAGGGGATTGGGGAGGGTGAGGAGTTGGGGAGTAAGGGATTCGAGGAATTTGCGGGCGCAGCGTTGGTCGGCGGCGAGAAATTCGGAGAGGGGGGGGACGGCGGTGGGTTGGTAGAGGGCGCAGAGGGGTTCGGCGCGGCCGTCGAGGCGGCTAGCGAAGGCGGTGGTTTGTCCGTTGGCGGATTGGAGGAGGGTTTCGAGGGTTTGGTGGTCGAGGAGGGGGAGGTCGCAGGCGAGGACGAGCCAGGGAGTGTCGGGGTTGTGTTGGAAGGCGGCCTCGAGGCCGCCGAGAGGGCCGGGATTGGGGGAGAGATCGGGGAGGGTGGGGAGGTCAAAGGGTCGTTGGTCGTCGTGAGCGACGGAGAGGTGGATTTGGGAGACGAGGGGTTCTAACAGGTCGGTTGTTCGTTGGAGGAGGGTTTTGCCGTCGACTTCGAGGTTGGCTTTGTCGGTTCCCATACGGCGGGACTGGCCGCCGATAAGGAGGAGGGCGTTGGTGTGTGTTTGGGGCATTTTTTTCGACACTGAGATGCGGAGGAACAGAGTTTAACGCAGAGATTTTCTTTATTGGATTTTGAAGTCGGATTTGCCACCGGTTTTTTCTAACAATTTGAGGTCGGAAAGGAGGATGGCGGGGTTGGCAGATTTGCACATGTCGTAGAGGGTGAGGGCGGCGACGGAGGCTCCGGTGAGGGCTTCCATTTCGACGCCGGTTTTCCCGGTGGTGCGTGTGGTGCAGGTGACTTGGAGGGTTTCGGGGTCGAGGGGAGTGATATCGACTTTGGCGGAATCGAGGGGGAGAGGGTGGCAGAGGGGGATGAGGGTGGAGGTGTGTTTGGTGGCTTGGATGCCGGCGAGGATGGCGGTGTGGAGGACGGGGCCTTTTTTGTTTCTGAGTTCGCCGTCTTGCATTTGGGAAAGGAGGTCGGCGCCGAGGGTGACGTTGCAGCCAGCGGTTGCGGTGCGGACGGTTTCGGGTTTGTGGCTGACGTCGACCATGCGGGGTTGGTCGGAGTCGGAGAGGTGAGTCAGCTCGGGCATAGGAGAAGAGTGGGCCCTTGATTCTGGAGGGGGAAGAGAAAAGGCGAGGGTGTGTTGCTATTGTTCTCTCGCGGCGAGATTCCTCGGACGAAGGAGTTGTTTTGGGTTTGAGCGGTATGTTTGGAACCACTCAAGAGCGAGAGAAGGTTCGAGCCAAGGTTTTGCTTTGGGAACTTTCTTGTATTTCCAGTGGGTGCTTTTTCGGTAAGAGCGTCCGAAGGTTGAGAGGACGGCGAATTCGTATGAGATGAGCCAGTCGAGGAAAGGGAGCGAGGCTTGATAGAGTTCCTCTTTGGAGGCGGTTGCTTTGATGAAGGCGCGTTGCCAAGAGCCGGGAATAGGGGTGGTCTCGGCAGTCCAGACGGCGCAGCGTTTCCAAGGGCGAATGAAGGTGAAGCTCCCTTCAGATTTGTAGTATCCGGCACAAGAGCCGTAGAGTTCGATGTGACCTTGTTGCCATTCGCGGCGGTAGCAGCTGGTGCCTTTGATTCCGGTGGAAGGGCTGCGGGAGAAGCCTTGGTCGAGGAGGAAATTACCTTCCGGGCGAAGGACATCCTGACCCCAAAAAAACATCTGCTGTTGAATTCCTTCTGCCAAGTCGCGGAGGGAGTGAGGGGCGATGATGGAGTGTGCGAGTGACACTTTGTGGAGATTAGAGGGCGGGTTTCTTAATGCAACTTAATTGCATTAAGCGAACTTGGTTTGTGCTGCCTTCAGTTTCAGAGGAAAGAGCGAGTCCGAGAAATCGTCGTTTGTGTAGTAATGAAAGTGGCTGCTTTCTTGAGCGATTTATGAGTTTTCGCCGGGAACGATGAGGGAAAAGAAAATTATTTAATCGGCCTGGGCGAATCACTTTGTTTTCCAACACCTGTGATCAATGCATTTAAATCTTTTGCATCCCAATTCCCTACTAAAATGCTCTATACAAAATTGTGCTTTGGTGAAAATAAAAATCATCC
>JBCCZX010000225.1:0-4503 GCA_039186735.1 Verrucomicrobiota bacterium
ACCCCACCACCGCCACCAACAACACCCCCATCATCCACCCCCATCCTCCCCCCCGCGTCTGCGCACTCTTCAACGGCTCCGCCGCAACCCGACCCACACTCCCCCGCACCTCCCTCGCAGCTCCCGCCGCAATCAACTGAGGCTTCTGCGGGAACTGACCCACCAATTCCTCCAAACTCTTTGCCGACCCAGTCGACCCCTCCCTCCGAAAATACCGCAACGGACAAATCCAAAACGAAAACAACGGCTTCTTCCCCTCTACCGTCTCCACAATCACCTCATCCTCCTCAAAACTCACCGCCCTCCGCAAATCCGTCGGCAAAGCCGCAAGCAACTCCTCTGCCTGCGCCCGCAATTCCTCCCCGTCACTCACCGCCAATTCCCCCTCTGCCAGCGAATCCTCCACCGTCTTCCCATCCCACCAATCCGTCACCACAAAAGGCGTCCCATCCAACTCATCCACCCCTGCAGCAATCACCCGGCGCAATCGCGGCAACCGCAAATCCCGCAATCGCTCCACCCGCGCCACAAAAGCCGAACGCCCATCATCCCCACGCGCCACCAAAGCCTCCAAAACCTCACGCTCCAGAAAAAATCGCCTCAACGCCACCACACAGTCTCGATCCTTGTCCCGTGCTCGAAACACGACTCCCCGCTCATCCTGAAACACCATCTCCTCAATCTGAAACCTCTCCGGCACCCCACAGCCCTAGCAAATCTCCTCCCCCCCTCAAGCCCTCCTTTTCTTCCCTTCCCCCCGCAACCACACCCTTTACAAAACGCACCCGGCAAAACAGGCTCTCCAAACAGAACTTCACCACTCTGCCGAAGCTTCCACAACCCATCACCAACATGCGCTCTCTTCTCCTGCTCTTCCTCAGCATCGCCCACCTCCCAAGTGCCACCGTCTGGTCCTTCAACAACCCCGACTGGCACCAAAACCCCAACTGGTTCAACGACCCCAACTTCAACGAACTCTACTACTTCAAACCTCCCAACGCCGACGAAACAAACTCCGCCTTCTGGGACCGCATCTCTCCCAGCGTCGCCATCACCCGCCGCGGCTCCAGCCTCCCTCAACGCGGCATCTTCAATCCCCTTGCCGAAACCGAATACCAACGCTCCTTCTCCCCCGCCGGAACCGCCTGGGCCTTCCTCGGTCGCAACGGAAACCCCTCCGATGCCGCCAGCCTCATCGCCAGCAACTACACCAACCTCACCTTCCTCCCCTTCGAAGACGCCCACGGTGGCGCCAGCGCCGGCAATGACGGCACCCTCCGCAACATCATCGACCGCCCTGCCGTCCTCCACATCATCGCCGAAGACATCTACCTCGACATCCGCTTCACCGACTGGGCCAATCGCAACCAAAACATCGGCGTCTTCGGCTACGTGCGCGCCCAAGCCATTCCCGAACCGTCGACAGCCTTTCTCCTCGCCCTCGCCCCCCTTCTGATGCTCCGATCGCGACCTTGAGCCAACTCGCCGCCCAAGTCCTCATCGACGGACCCTCCGAACTCGTCTTCGACTACGCCATCCCCGATGGCCTCCAAGTCGCAGCCGGTCACCGCGTCCGCGTCCCCCTCCGCAACCGACCCGCCAGCGGCACCGTCATGCGGGTCCACGACCCCGGCCCCCTCGACTTCGACCTTCGCTACCTCAACGACCTCATCGACCCCGACCCCCTCGTTACCCCCGGACTCCTCAAACTCGCCCACTGGATGTCCGGCTACTACGGCACCCCTCTCGAGCACATCATGCGCTCCCTCCTCCCCGAAGCCGTCCGCCAAGAATCCCACTCCGAAAAAACCCTCAAACACGCCGTCGCCGCCGAAAACATCGCTCCCCAAGAACTCGAAAAACTCGCCAAACGCGCCAAACGCCAACACACCATCCTCACCCTTCTCCAAGCCGCCGGCAAAGACGGCCTCCCCGTCTCCCAACTCGGCGACGGCGCCACCACCCCCGTCAAAGCCCTCGCCGAAAAAGGACTCCTCACCCTCAAAACCGTGCAAATCCTCCGCGACCCCGACGCCAACGAAGAATTCCTCCCCGACCCGCCCAAAACTCTCAACCCCGAACAAAGCGAAGCACTGGAAAGCATCCTCTCATCCCTCAAAATTCAGACTTCGGACCTCAAACGCCCCCTCCTCCTCCACGGCGTCACCGGCTCCGGCAAAACCGAAGTCTACCTCCAAGCCACCCAAGCCGCCCTCGACCTCGGCAAAACCGTCATCCTCCTCCTCCCCGAAATCTCCCTCACCCCCCAAACCGTCTCCCGCTTCAAATCACGCTTCGCAAACGATGGTAAGGACGCACCGCCGGGGCCTCCGCCCACCGAACCCAACCAAAACCCAGACCAAAAACCTTCGCGACTTGGCGACTTAGCGGTTCAAAACCAAAACAAACCAACAAACCCCAGCCCCATCGCCGTCCTCCACTCCACCCTCACCCAGGGCGAACGCTTCGACGAATGGCACCGCATCCGCAAGGGCCAAGCCCGCATCGTCATCGGCGCCCGCTCCGCCATCTTCGCCCCCCTCCCCGACCTCGGCCTCATCATCGTCGATGAAGAACACGAAACCACCTACAAACAAGAAAACCCGCCCAAATACCACGGCCGCGACCTCGCCGTCGTCCGCGCCCACCTCGAAGACGCCACCATCCTCCTCGGCTCCGCCACCCCCTCCATCGAATCCTACTACAACTGTAGTAAGAAAATCAAAAAAACAAAAACTGAAAAACAAAACAAAAAAGAAAATCCGCGCACATCTGCGGAAATCTGCGTGGAAAACAAAAGAAAATCAGAAAACCAAATCCATCCTGGTCCAAAAAACAAAAACCCAGAACCTTCGCCCCTAAGCGATTTAGCGGTTCAAAAAGCCGACACCAAATACCACCTCCTCAACCTCACCCAACGCGCCGACGGCCAATCCCTCCCCCTCGTCCGCATCGTCGATATGCGCAACGAGCCCAAAAAAGGCGGCCCGCCCATCCTCTCCCAACGCCTCCGCCACGCCATCGAACAAAAGCTCGCCGCCAAGGACCAAATCATCCTCTTCCTCAACCGCCGGGGCTTCGCCCGCTCCCTCCAATGCCCCACCTGCGGCTACACCTGCGAGTGCGCCCACTGCGCCATCCCCACCACCTATCACCGCGCCGAAGAACGCCTCATCTGCCACCTCTGTGGCTACCAATCCGTCGTCCCCCGCATCTGCCCCAAATGCTCCGACCCCGCCATCCGCCTCCAGGGTTACGGCACCGAAAAAGTCGAAGACATCCTCCGCAAAGTCTTTCCCCAGGCCCGCCTCGCCCGCCTCGATGGCGACACCGTCCGCAAAAAGAACGTCCTCAAGAAAACCCTCGCCGACTTCAAAGCCCGCAAAATCGACATCCTCCTCGGCACCCAGATGATCGCCAAAGGCCTCGACTTCCCCAACGTCACCCTCGTCGGCGTCCTCAATGCCGACCTCTCCCTCAACGCCCCCGACTTCCGCGCCGGCGAACGCACCTTCTCCCTCCTCACTCAAGTCGCCGGCCGTGCCGGTCGCGGCCAACTCGAAGGCGAAGTCTTCATCCAAACCTTCGCCCCCCACTCCCCCTCCATCCAATTCGCCCGCCACCACGACTACCAAGGCTTCGTCGACCAGGACCTCGAATTCCGCCAAAAATACCACTTCCCTCCCTTCACTCACCTCGCCTTGCTCTCCACCCGAAGCCGCCACGAAAAGCGCGCCGAATTCACCCTCCAAACCATCCACAAGCGCCTCTCCGAAAACGCTCCCGCCGGAATGGAAATCGGCCTCCCCAACCCCAACCCCATCACCCGAGCCCACGACCTCCATCGCTTCCAACTCCTCCTCCGCCACCCCAACCCCCGCGTCCTAACAACTCACATCCACACCACCCTCTCCAAACTCCCCCTCCCCGAAGACGTCACCCTCGTCACCGACATCGATGCGCATGATTTTTCTTAAGACCAACGACACTCCTGCCGTTCCTCAAGCTCTTCGGACTCCGGAAAATTTCTCTTAAGCACGGACTTTTTTGATTCCTCGCTTGAGCATTAGTTTTTCGACCATCTTGAAATCAACGATCCTTTCGTCATCTTTTCCTTCAAGAAGTGTCGACTCCGTTTTCTTGAATTCGGCCAACCACTTCAATCCTCGGTGAATCTTTTCTTCCGCTTCTTTCACCTCTTTCTCCCATCTCTTTTTTCCTCGAAACTTGAGTTCGCAATCGATGTAAGTATTTTTATGCCGCAAAAATCGTCTTCTCCTTTTCCTAATTTCTTCGGGAAGAGGGTGCCCAATCATCATCGCTCGTGTGTAGGCCAAAAACGATAAATTGAGGTCTCCTCTTATGCTCAATTCATCACCAAAGGCTACAAAGGCATCAGCGAAGCTCTGGTCATTCCGAATCATTTGCTCATGCTTTTTTTCCCGAGGTCTTGACTGAAGCTCGTGACCTCCTCCGTAGTTATGCAGCTCATCCATTGCATCA
>JBCCZX010000226.1:0-4456 GCA_039186735.1 Verrucomicrobiota bacterium
CCCCCCCCCCCCCCCCCCGGGGGGGCCACGGGGATTGGTTTGTGAGGCGGGATCCGCGGGGGATTCGGCCGTGTTATTGTTTTGAGAATGGGGAAGTGGTGGCGTTTGCGAGTGAACGGGTGCCATTGATGACGGTGTTTGAGGCGGACGAGGAGGAGGTGAATGAGATGGAGCCGGGGTTGGTGACTGTGGTGACCCATGAGGGGGAGCGGAAGGAGCTGAGTTTTCGGAAAGATGAAGTGGCAGCGCCGTGTTCGTTCGAGCGGATTTACTTTTCGCGGGGTAATGATCCGGGAATTTATCAGGAGCGGAAGGCGATGGGCGCGGCCTTGGTTCCGCAGGTGGTAGAGGCAATTGGGGGATGTTTTGAGAAGGCGGTGTTCTCGTTTGTGCCCAATACCGCAGAGACGGCTTATTATGGTTTGATGGATGGTTTGAGGGAGTTTCGCCGTCAGCAGGTGAAGAGCACCTTGGCGGAAGCAGCGAAGAGGGGAGCGATTACGGATCAGTTGTTAGATGAAGTGATTTTGCGGAATTGGCCACGGGGGGAGAAGGTGGCTCACAAGGACATCAAGATGCGGACGTTTATCTCGCAGGAGAAGGGGCGGGCGAAGATGGTGTCTCATGTTTACGACATTACTTATGGGGTGGTGGGGGAAGAGGATGCTTTGGTGGTGTTGGATGATTCGATTGTGCGGGGAACAACCTTGAAGGAGTCGATTTTGAAGATTTTGGCGCGGACGAAGCCGAGGAAGATCGTGATTTGTTCGACGGCCCCGCAGATTCGTTATCCGGATTGTTACGGGATTGATATGTCGGAGTTGGGGAAGTTTATTGCTTTTCGGGCGGCAGAGAGTCTGCGGAAAAAGCGGGGTGAGGGGCATGTTTTTCAGGAAGTCTACGAGCAGTGCAAAATGGAATTGGCGAAGCCAGCATTGGAGCAGGCGAATGCAGTGAAGGGGGTCTACGAGGGGTTTAGTGATGAGGAGATTTCGGCAGAGGTGGCATTGCTAGTGGCGCCAGAGGAGATTGAGTGGCAGGGGGAGGTGGAAGTGGTGTTCTTGACGGTGGAGAATCTGCACGGGGCAATTGATTCGGAGGCCCCGGGCGGGGATTGGTACTTTACGGGGAATTATCCGACTCCGGGGGGGACGGCAGTGGCAAATATGGCTTATGTGAACTGGTTTGAGGGAAAAGTGGGACGGAGCTATGATCTTCCTTTGTAAGAAATTGTCTACAATTTGCGTTTGGAGGGCATGAAATTGAGCTGCCTGCTGGTGATGATTTTGGCTTCGTGGTCGTGGGGCCAAGATTGGAAAGGGCTCGAAGTGCCGGTAGAGGCGGGGGAGGGAAGAACGTGGGTTTTGCAGGCGACTTCGGACAGTTTTGATTACGAGGTGGGGCCGGTGGGGACGTATGAGGAGTTCGACAAGCGGTGGGACCGTTCTTTTATCAATCCTTGGACGGGGCCCAGCATGACGGAGTGGAATTCGGGGCATTCGTACACGACGAACGGTCATCTTGGGATTGCGTCGAGTCGGAAGCCGAACTCGGAGAAGGTTTATACGGGGATTGTGACGTCGAAAGAGGAGTTTACGTATCCGCTGTTTGTGGAGGCGCGGGCAAAGTTGAGCAATCAGGTGTTGGCGTCGTGTGTGTGGATGTTGAGTGCGGATTCGACGGAAGAAATTGATATCATCGAGGCTTATGGGAGTGACCGACCGGATCAGACTTGGACGGCTGAGCGGTTGCATTTGAGTCATCATGTTTTCATCCGGAAGCCATTTCAGGATTATCAGCCGACGGATGAGGGAAGTTGGTTTACAAGGGAGGGGACGATCTGGCGGGAGAATTTTCACCGGGTGGGGGTGTATTGGAGGGATCCCTGGCACTTGGAATATTATGTGGACGGGGAGTTGGTGCGGACGGTATCGGGTGAGGAGATCATTGATCCTTTGGGCTACACGAAGGGGAAGGGTTTGACGAAGCCGCAGCGGATTATCATTAATCAAGAAGAGCAGCAGTGGCGGTTTGATGAAGGGATTACGCCGACAGACGAGGAACTGGCGGATGTGCAGAAGAGTATTTTTTGGGTGGATTGGATTCGGGTTTACAAGCCAGAGCCAGTTGAGGGGAAGTGATGTTTTCAGCCTCGCGCAAAGACGCGGAGTCGCAGAGTTTTTGGTTTTTGATGGAAACTAGCGGACTTCTTCGAAGTTGAGTTTGAGGTCCTCGGCGAGGCGGGAGAGTCGTTTGCGTTCTTGGGGTTCGATGAGGCAGAGGGAGATTCCGGTTTTTCCGGCCCGGGCGGTGCGGCCACTCCGGTGGGTGTAGTATTCGACTTGGTCGGGGAGCTGGTGGTGGAGGACGAAGGAGAGTTCGGGAACGTCGATTCCGCGGGCGGCGACGTCGGTGGCGATGAGGAATTGGACGCGTTCCTTTTTGAAGGCGCGCATGACCTTGTCGCGTTCCTTTTGAGTGAGGTCACCTTGCAGGACTTCGAGGGAGAAGCCGCGCTTAGTGAGTTGGCGTCCGAGTGCTAAAGCGCCGGCTTTGGTGCGGCAAAAAATGAGTCCGCGCTCGTCAGCTTGGTTTTCGAGGAAGCGGGCGATGTAGTCGTCTTTTTCGGAGCGGTCGAGGAGGGTGAACTGGTGGCGGATGTTGCGGTTGACCACTTGCTCGGGTGCGACTTGGAGGAAAGGAGCTTGGGAAGAGAGGTTGTTCTCGATGAGTTCGTTGATGGCATCGGGGAAGGTCGCGGAGAAGAGCCAAGTGCCCTTGCGGGCGTCTTTGGTGAGGTGGAAGATTTGGGTGAGCTCCTTTTTGAAGCCCATGGAGAGCATTTCGTCGGCTTCGTCGAGGATAAGGGTTTGGACGTGGTCGAGGGTGAGGGCTTTGCGCTTGAGGAGATCGAGGAGGCGGCCGGGGGTGGCGACGACGATGTGAGTGGGGCGCTGAAGGGCGGCGAACTGCTTATCGACCGAGTCACCACCGCAGAGGACCTCGATGAAGATTTTGTCGCGGGCACCTTTGGTGAAGCGGAAGAGTTGCTTGCCGATTTGTTTGGCGAGCTCGCGAGTGGGGGCGATGACGAGGCCTTGGACGACGGCTTGCTTGGGTTTGATTTGGGCGAGAAGGGGAAGACCGAAGGCGGCGGTTTTGCCGGTGCCGGTCTGGGCTTGGGCAATGAAGTCGCGGCCGTCCTGAATGAGGTGGGGAATGGCGTCACGTTGGATTTTGGTGGGTTGCTCGATGCCGAGTTCGATCAGGTTGAGGGTGAAGTGGTGTGGAACGCCGAGGTCTTTGAAGGGATGAGGCATGGTGTGGCGGCGAGGTATGAAGGAGGTCGAAGGGAAAAGCGAGGTTGTTTGTTTTTCTCGCGCGAAGACGCAAAGGCGCGAAGGTTTTTTGTTGATGGAGAGGCGACCTTTATTGTCGCCCCAGTTTTACAGGCGGCAGTAAAGGCCGCCTCTCCAGAACTTCTATTTTCGGGAGGAGAGGGGTTGAGCTTCAGAGTCGGTAGAGTGCTCTTCCCAGTCCTTGGAGGTGAAGGTGGGTTGGTCGAGGTCAGTGTTTGATACGAGGTAGAGGGTTCCTGAGAGGCTACCTATGAAGTCGGCGACGGTGGTTGCTTCGGGTTTCATAGTCAATCAGGTGAGATGATTTTGAGGTCAGGGAAGTAGGTGCGGTGGAAGCCACGGTCGATGGATGCGAGTTGGTCAGATTGGAGCTGGGCGTGGGCGGCGATGAGAAAGTCGGGAATGAGGGTGGTGCGAGGACCTTTATTGCGGCGGTATTGTTTGTAGGTTTGTCCGGCGAGGAAGGCGGATTCGTTGGTGAGGGAAGTGATTTCGACGCCGATTTCTGTTAGAGGAATCAGGCAGTCGGTTGGATGGGGAAAGTTTTGAGAAAATTCGGCAAGGGTGATGTGGGAGATGACGAGAAGTTCGGCCTCGTCAAGGATGGGATACCAGTCTTGGTAATCGGCTTCCTTGTTGAAGAGGGCGATGAGGACGGAGCTGTCGAGGGCGGTGATCACTCGTCGGATTGAGTGATGAGTTGAGCGGGGGCGAGGTCTTCGGGGGTGACGGGGCCACCTCGCATGTCGTCGATGATTTCGAGAGCCGTTTTCCCATAGTCTGCGTCGTCAGGTGTGCGAGGCGGACAAGCATCGTGAAAGGCTTCCCAGTTGATTTTCTTTGTGGGTTTGACGAGGCGGATTTCGTTGCCCTCGACGTGGACTTCGAGTTTGTCGCCGGTTTGAAGGCCGATTTGAGTGCGGGCCTTTTTGGGGAGGGTAATTTGACCCTTGGAGGTGAGGGTGGCTTTCATTTTTCCTTACTTTAGATGTTAAAAGTAAGGAGTCAAGATTGCTTGATGCTGAGTTCTTAGAGGTTGAGCATGAAGTGGTCTGGAACGCCGAGGTCTTTGAAGGGATGAGGCAAGGTGTGCTGGC
>JBCCZX010000227.1:0-4402 GCA_039186735.1 Verrucomicrobiota bacterium
CCAGCTCCCCCGCCCGCCCAATCAACTCCTCCAACGGCAATCCCGTATCCGCTAGCGCCCGAAAACCCGCCAACAACTCCGCACCCCGCACCTCCTCCGAAATCTGCCCCGCAATCGCATAAACCGGCTTTCCCGCCTCCACCGCCATCCGCGCCACCCCAATCGGCCCCTTGCCCTCCAAACTTTGCCCATCCAGCGAACCCTCACCCGTAATGACCACATCCGCCGCCTCAATCCGCTCCTGCAAACCAATCGCATCCGCCACCATCTCAAATCCCGGCCGCAATTGCGCATCTGCAAACTGCATCAATCCCCAACCCAACCCGCCCGCCGCCCCTGCTCCCGGCACCTCCGCCAAGCACTCTCCTCCCGTCACCTCCATCAAACGCATCAAAACACTTTCCAAAAACTCCCGCTCTTCAGGACCCGCACCCTTCTGCGGCCCGAAAATCGCCGTCGCCCCCCGCTCGCCCAGAAGCGGATTCTCCACATCGCAAGCCACTTGAATTTCCGGCAACTCCACCGACGCCCCACCGTCCACTCCCTCTAAGCCCGCCAAGGCACTCGGAGTCGGCACCTCGATAAACACATCTCCCTTCCCAAAGAAACTCCACCCCAAGGCCGCAGCCATCCCCGCTCCCCCATCATTCGTCGCACTCCCCCCCAACCCTAAGAGAATCATTTCCGCCCCGCGTTGAATCGCATCCAACATCAACTCCCCGGTTCCGACCGTTGAAGAGTCCAAAACATCTCGCTCTCCTTCATCAATTCGCCACAGCCCACTCGCTGCCGCCATCTCAATCACCGCCGTCTTACCACAAATCCCGTAGCTCGCCTCCACCGGCCTTCCCAACGCATCACTCACCTCGCACTCTACAACCTCACCGTCCATTGCTCCCACCATTGCCTCCACAAACCCCTCTCCGCCATCCGCAATCGGACACAACTCACACTCAAACCCCTCCCCCAAACCCCGCTCGATAGCCGACGCCACCTCCGGAGCCGACAACGAACCCTTGAATTTGTCGCAAGCAATCAGGACTCTCACCGCCCCAAAGTTCGCAGAAATTATTCCACAATGAAGAACGGATTCAGCAAGTTCTCCTTGTTGTATGCCAAGGGCTCCAGCGTCTCCGCATTCAGCACTTTCCGTCCTGCCCCCAACGCCACCGCATGAGCAGCTCCCGTATCCCACTCCATCGTCGGTCCCAGCCGCGGATAAACATCCGCCTCCCCCTCAGCCACCAAACAAAGCTTCAAGGAACTCCCCGCCGACAGGAACTCCACGTCTTTCCCCTCTCCCTTCAGCTCCTCGACAAATCTCTCCACATCCGCACTCATGTGCGACCGACTCGCCACCACCGTCACCCTATCAAGACTCTTGTAATGCGCACCTGCCTCTAATTTCTTCTCCGAACCATCGGCATCAATCCGCCAACTCCCCTCCCCAACCACACCCACATGAAACGTCCCCGTAGTCGGACGATAAACCACCCCTAAAATCGGCTCCGACCCAGCCACCAAAGCCACATTGACCGTGAACTCGCCGTTCTTCTTGATGAACTCCTTCGTTCCATCCAAGGGATCAACAAGCCAAAACTTCTCCCAATCCCTCCGCTCCGAATAATCGATCGCCTTATTCTCTTCCGAGATCACCGGGATCTCACCATGCGCCTGCGAAAGAAACTCCATCAAGACCGCATTCGCCTTTTGGTCAGCCTCCGTGAGCGGAGAATCATCCCCCTTATACTCGACCTCAAAATCCCGGGCATAGATTTCGAGGATCACATCCCCGGCTGTCTTCACCGCCTCCAAAAGAGGCCCAACCGCAATCCCGTGGGCTTCCGCAATCATGATCGAATAACTTCTAGTGACTCTCGCAAAACTCCTCAAAGCGACTCACTCCCTCCGCCAAAACATCAAGGGTCGTGCAATAGCTCAAACGAATCGCATTGTCGTTTCCAAACGCAATCCCCGGCACAACCGCCACCTTGTAACGATTCAGCAACTTGTCGCAAAGGTTCTGCGACTTCAAACCCAAGTCCGTACAATCGACAAAGAAGTAGAACGCCCCCTCCGGCTCCACAAACGAGATATTCGAGACCGAAGCAAGGCGACCTGCCACAAACTGTCGGCGAACATCATACTCCTGCCTCATATCCTCGATGAAATCCTGCGAACCCTGCAACGCCGCTAACGCGCCATACTGGGCGAAAGTCGTCGCATTCGAACTCGTATGGCTCTGAATTTTCGTCAGTGCCTGCGCAATCGCCGCGTTTGCCGTCGCAGTATAACCCAAACGCCAGCCAGTCATCGAATACGCCTTCGAAAAGCCTCCCACCACCACCGTAAGCTTGGCCAACTCATCGCTAATCGAAGCAATACTCACATGCTTCCCCTCTCCGTAAATCAACTTCTCGTAAATCTCGTCCGACAAAATAATGATGTCCTCGTAACCAGCCACCTCACCCAGCGCCGCCAACTCCTCTTCCGAGTAAATCGTGCCTGTCGGGTTCCCCGGCGAATTCAAAATGATCATCTTGGTCTTCGGCGACATCGCCTCTTCAAACTGCTCCGGGGTAATCTTCCAACCATTCGCTGCCGTGGTCTCAATAATCACTGGCTCACCACCAGCCAACCGAACCATCTCTGGATAACTCACCCAATAGGGCGCTGGAATAATCACCTCGTCTCCCTCTTCCACCAAAGCCAGAATCGCATTAAAACACGCCTGCTTTCCTCCACTCGTCACACAAACCCCCTTCGGCTCCACCTCCACCTGGTTCTCCGCCAAAAGCTTCCCCGCTATCGCCTCGCGCAACTCCGGAATACCCGCTGCCGGCGTATACTTCGTCTTCCCCTCCTGCAGGGCCACCATAGCCGCTTGTTTGATGTGATCCGGCGTATCCATCTCCGGCTCGCCCCCTGCCAATCCAAAAATCTCTTCTCCCTGCGCTGCCAAGGCCTTCGCCTGATTGGTCACCGCCAAAGTCACCGATGGGGTGACCGCCTGCACTCGATTCGAAAGACTATCCATGTTCTGCCTGTTTGCCGCTGAATTCAGCTCCGGACCGAGCTGTCGCCTGACTGTCAGAACGTGCCCGCTCGGAGCGCCGTCCTTCTGCACCTCCCCCCTGTCACTTGCAAGACAAATGGAGAATCAATCCCGCCAAATTTCCTCTTCAGCACCCTTCCCCCACCAAGGCACGAATCACATTCGGAAATTCCTCCGCAAACTTCCGCTTCGGTCGCCACCCAAACCACATCGTCGCCTTCTCCGTATCCAGGGCATATCTCACATCATGTCCCTTCCGATCCTTCACATGCTCAATCAACGAATGCGGCTTCCGCAACGCATCTAGGACCGAACGCGCCATTCCTAAGTTCGTTCGCTCACAATGCCCCGCAAAATGATACACCTCCCCGCTCTTCCCCCTCCGCCAAGCCGCAATCATCCCCTCACAATGATCATCCACATGAATCCAATCCCGAATTTGTAACCCATTCCCGTAAATGGGCAGCCGCTCATCCGCCAGTGCCCGCTTCACCAAGAGCGGGACCAACTTCTCCGGATTCTGTCGAGGACCATAATTATTAGTGCACCGCGTCACCAAAACATCCTGCCCATGCGTCTTCTGCGCCGCAAAAACCAACAAATCCGCCCCCGCCTTCGACGCCGCATATGCCGAAGTCGGATTCAAGCCCGCCGTCTCCTGGACCTTATTCGGCGCCGCCACCGGCCCATAAACCTCATCCGTAGAACAATGCAACAGGCTCGCCCCTGCATGCCGCGCCGCTTCCAGAATCGTCGCCGTCCCCCCCACATTCGTTGCAATAAAGTCCCGCGAGTCCTCAATCGACCGATCCACATGACTCTCCGCCGCCAAATGAAAAACCCCCGTGACTCCTCCCTCCTCAAAGACTCTCTTCAACAACTCCTCATCATTCACATCCCCCTCCACAAAACGAAACCGTGGATCCGCTTCCAAACACGCCAAATTCCGCCGATCCCCAGCATAAGTCAGCTTATCCAACACCACCAAACGTTCCAAATCCTCCTCCTTCAACAAATGCCGCGCCAGACTCGACCCAATAAACCCTGCCCCTCCCGTTAATAATATCGAACTCAGCTGACGCATCCTAGGGCCCCAACCTTCGAAATCCCCCTCCCCAATTCAAGCTTCCTGAGCACCCTCCGCCCCGAATAGACCTCGATTCAGACACCATCTCCCCAAAAACACAGCCCATCCCCCCCACCAACCCTCTCTCAAATCAAAAAAGGCCTCAACCCACCCCCCAATAGTCCCGGCTCTCTCCTCAAAAGAATTCCTCACCCCGCATTCGCAGGAATTTCAGCCCCGCTTTGCAAAGAATCGACCATCCTAAATGGTCTTGAATTATA
>JBCCZX010000228.1:0-4362 GCA_039186735.1 Verrucomicrobiota bacterium
CAAAAAGTGCACATCCACTTTGTCCGACTCGATTTCACTCACCGCCTGCTCAATCGCCTGCACCGAACCTTGAACATCCGCCCGCAAAATCAAATTCAACCGCGTCCGCTCACCCTTCTCCACAAAACTGAGCATGTCCTCCATCCGACTCTTCTTCGGCTTCTCAAGCTTCTCACGACGACGCACATCCAAACGTTCGCCGCTCAATTTTTTCGAAGCTCGCTCCGACTCCATCACCACCAACTCATCTCCCACATGCGGAGCCTCCGAGAATCCCAACACCTCAATCGGGTAACCCGGCGGCACTTCATTCACCTGCTCGCCCCGGTCATTGATCAAGGACTTCACTTTGCCCGAATACGGACCACAAATGAATGGCTGGCCCTTCTTGAGCGTTCCATTCTCCACAATCACAGAAGCCGTCGGCCCCTTGCCCGCCTGAATTCGCGACTCAATCACAATCGCCCTCGCATTCGCCTTCGGATTCGCTTTGAGTTCCAAAACCTCCGCCTGCAGGGCCATCAACTCCAAAAGATCATGCATTCCCGCGCCTGTCTGCGCCGAAACCTCCAAGCACTCCGTCTCACCTCCAAAGTCAGTTGGCGTCAACTCATGCTCCATCAACTGCGTCTTCACCCGCGTGGGATCGGCAGTCTCCAAATCACACTTGTTGATCGCCACAATGATCGTCTTGCCAGCCGCTCGCGCATGACTAATCGCCTCCACCGTTTGCGGCATAATTCCATCGTTCGCCGCCACCACCAAAACCACAATATCGGTCACATCCGCGCCACGAGCCCGCATCGCCGAGAACACCGAGTGACCCGGAGTATCAATGAACGTGATCGGCTTCCCCTCAAAATCGACCTGATACGCCCCGACATGCTGCGTAATCCCTCCGGCTTCTCCCGCAGCCACCCGCGACTGCCGAACGTAATCCAAAAGCGAGGTCTTCCCATGATCGACGTGACCCATGAAGGTGATAATCGGGGAACGCAACTGCAACACCTCTTCCGGCTCCTCCTCCTCGGGTTCCGGCTCTTCGATGACTTCTTGAACCTTATGCACCCCTCCTCCCTTCTCGCGCTTCTCGCGCTCGAACACAAACCCATGCGCCTCACAAACCTTCTCCGCAATCTCCGGCTCAATCGCCTGCTTCGGATTCACAAAAACCTCCAAAGCAATGAGGTCTTTCATGATTTCAAACCCCTTCAAGCCCATCCGTGCCGCCAACTCTTCCACGATAATGGGTGGCTTGAGACTGATGCGCTTCCCATCTCCTCCTCCATCTCCATCCGGTGCCGCTGACACTGCCGTATCCTCAGCAGGAGGAACCATCGTGCCTCCTCCCGAACTCGGCGTCTTTACAAACTCGGCGTCCGGCTTGACCTTCGAAATCTTCGGCAAAACGTCTTTCCCCGACTTCTTGGTCTTTTTCACCAACTGCGGCTTTGCCGCCTCCTCATCCTCAATCCCGAGGTCGAGGGCCTTCTTCTTTTGTTGTTCAACTGTCGGCCCTTGAGCAGCCTGCTTCTCCCGCTGCCGTTCACGACGGGACTTCTTTGGCTTCTCCTCAAGGAGATCCAAAGTCTTCTTCTTCTTTGCGTCCTGCTCTTTCCCGTTGTCTGCCATTCAATTGATTGTTCGTTTTCACGGTCGACTCGAAATTCAATTCTCGTCCGACTCCCCAACCGCCTCAGACCCCTCGTCCGAACCAGTATCTCCCTCTTCCCCCCCCTCGGAAACCACTTCCGCTGCCGCTTCTTCAACCGGCGCTTCCGCTTCTCCGCCCCCAATTTTTGCCACCGCCTTGGCAAGCACTTCCTCGGCCATTGCCCGATCCCCATCCAAAGCGGACTCCAAATACTCAACCGGCATCTGAGTGACCAACTCCACCGTAGCCCCCCCGGCCCGGAACAACTTATCCGCCACCATCGGCTCAATTCCCAAATCCACTGCCAAATGCATCGCCGCATCCGCCACCCGCGCCTCGAACTGCTCGTGTTGACTCTCGTCTTTCCGCACCTGCACATCCCAACCCACCAACTTCGAAGTCAACCGCGCATTCTGACCCCGACGGCCAATCGCCTTGCTCAAATCCTCTTCATCCACCGTCACGTGGATCACCTTGTCTTCTTCGTTCACATCGAAGCTGCGAATCTGCGCCGGCTTCAACGCATCATTCACAAACTCCTGCAAATCTTCGCTCCAGCGAATGATATCCACCTTCTCGTTGTTCAGCTCACGAACAATATTCTTCACCCGCGCCCCCCGCAAACCCACACAAGCACCCACCGGGTCGACCTTTTCATCGTTCGTTCCCACTGCAACCTTTGTCCGATAACCGGCTTCTCGCGCTATCGCCTTCAACTCCACCGTTCGATCAGAAATTTCCGCAACCTCCGCCTCAAACAACCGTCGCACGAATGCCGGATGGCTCCGCGACAAAATAATCTCCGGCCCTCGCGTATCATTATCAACCGCGACCACGTAAGCCCGAATCCGATCACCCACATTATAATCTTCCGTAGAGACCCGCTCCCGGGACGGCATCCGCGCCTCAAACTTCCCAAGGTCGATCATCACATCGTTCTTCTCGAAACGACGCACCGTCCCACTCACAATATCACCCGCACGGTCCTTGAACTCCTCATACATCATCTCCTTCTCAGCCATCCGGAGACGTTGCATCATCGTTTGTTTGGCAGTCTGCACCGCGATGCGACCAAAGTTCTTCGGCGTCACATTGAATTCCACCCGATCCCCAAGTTGGGCCCCTGGATTCTTCTTCTGCGCCATCGTAATCGGCACCTCGTTAAACTTGTCCTGATGGTCGTCATCCGCCACCACTTCCAAGTCCGCAAAAATCTTTGTCTCTCCTCGCTTCGTATCAATCTCCGCTCGCAAAATCTCAATGGCATCCGCACCCGGAACCATCCGGCGATACGCCGACGTAAATGCATACTCCAAAGCCTCCACCACCTTCTCACGGGTAATGGCCTTCTCACGCTCGTAAAAATCAATCAGGGCAACGATGTCGTTGGTCATGGTCGTTTTCCTTGTCCCTAGAGACAAAAAGTGGCGGGTCCTCAGAACCCACCCTTGTCGTCATCAAGAGATGTCTTCACAACGTTCCTAGACTTCGAACCTATCGAAAGCAAGCGGAAAACCCCAACCCATGATTGAAGCTCTGTCACTTGATGCCGCCGGCACCCTTTTCGACCTCGCCGAACCCGTCGGAACGACCTACGCCCGCATCGCTCGGAAACACGGCTTCCTCCTCGAACCAGAAACAACCGAACAACGCTTCCGCAACGCCTTCACCCAAACACCTCCTCCCAACTACTCAAAATACCCCAGCGGCCACTTCGCCGAAGCTGACTGGTGGCGCCAAATCGTCCTCCAAGTCACCCAGACCCAAGAATCCCCCCAATTCACCCAATTCTTCGCTGAACTCTTCACTCATTATGAGTCAACCGAAGCCTGGCAACTCTTCCCCGAAACCATCGAATTCCTCACCGCCGCCCAGTCTCGCTTCCGCCTCATCGTCCTCTCAAATTTCGACCTCCGCCTCCACCCCATCCTCGCAAACCTCACCCTCACCCCCTTCTTCGAAACAGTCATCTCCTCCGCCGACGCCTGCGCCCGCAAACCCGACCCCCTCATCTTTGAACTCGCCGTACAGCGACTGAAACTCACCCCCAGCGCTATCCTCCATATCGGGGATTCACGCTCCGCCGACTTCGAGGGCGCCCTCAAAAATGGCCTCCTTGCACGCCACCTCGACCGCTCAAAAGACTCCCTCCTTTCCTTACTCAAGTCCCTCTGACCCTTCTTCAGCCCGCAAGTTGCGCCGATTTCACGGATTTTGAAACTCCGGCTTGGCGTTCTCACCTTCCATGATCTATGCTTGGAATGGATCGAAAATCCAGCAATCGAGAACTATGAAAACAGCAAACGTCGACAAACCGATCAAAGTGACCGTCCGCCACGAATCCGTCACCGATTCCCTCCGTGACTACGCAACTGGCAAAATCGATGGACTCTCCCTCGACTACCCGCGCATCATCGAAGCCAAGGCCATTCTCGACGTCCAAAAAAATCGCCATGTCGCCGAAATCCTCCTCTTTTGCGCGAACCACATCGTTATCGAAGCCTCTTCCGAATCCGACGACATGTACAAAAGCATCGACCTCACCATCGACAAAATCGCTCGTCGCATGCGCAAACACAAAACCCGCCTCCTCAAAAAGCAGCGTCCGAAACCCGAGAACACCATCAAGCACCTCGAAGAACGCTGGTTCAATGAAACCGCCCTCGACCACCCCGAAGAAGCGACCCATGACCCCGAGCCCGTCCTCG
>JBCCZX010000229.1:0-4316 GCA_039186735.1 Verrucomicrobiota bacterium
CCCCAAACGGAATCAACCCCAACTCCGTCCCCTTCCGACTCCACCAACCCGCCAACAGACTCCCCACCGCAATCCCCACACTCGCCGCCCCCATCATCAACGAATTCGCCGAACCCGTCCCCACCCCACCCGCATTCATCTCCGCCGCCACCTGAATCACCGCCAGATTCACAAACCCCGCAAACCCCCAGAAAAACGCCACCCCCCAAACACTCAACCGCATCGGCCGCTCCCTCATCACCGTCTTCAAATCCGCAAAATGCCCAAACGCCCGCCTCGCACTCAACCGCTCCGCCCCCCGTGCCTCCACCCGCTCCACAAACTGACCCAACACCAACGCCAACACACAACCCACCATCAAAAACCCAATCGGACCAAACGCCGCCTCCCAACCGTTCCCCGTCTCCCGCAAACGCGCATCAAACACCAACCCACTCGCAATCTGCCCCCCCAGAATCATCAAAATCACCACCCCCTCCGTGATTCCACTCCCCAACGCCAAGCGCTTCCTTCCTAACAACTCCTTCAAAATCCCCTGCTTCGCCGGACTCAACAACGCCGACTGCAAAGCCAGGAGAAAGAACGCCCCCACCACGCCCCACAACGACTGAAAATACGCTCCCGCCGCCATCACCCCCAACACCGCCACCTGCAACCACACCGACCACCGCACCACCGCTGTCTTCGAAAACCGATCCGCCAACCAACCCGAAGTCGGCGCAAACAAAATAAACGGCAAAAGTAGGAGAAAGGACAACAGGTGCGGCAACGACGTCCCCTCCCCCAGCAACCACGTCGACAAAGGAATCAACGTGAACCGCGCAAAATTATCATGGAAGGCATTCAAGCCCACCAAACCCGTCAACGCCCCGAACGACCGCCAATTCCGTCCGCTCGGCTCTTCCATCTGCCCATCAATCGTCTTCACCCCCCCGTTTTACCTCCTTCCTGCTTTTTCCAAAAATCGATACAAAATAAACAAACATCAACAAAAACAATACCCAACCTCTGCGCCTCCGCGACTCTGCGTGAGACAAAAAAGGACCCAAACAACACCCCAAACTTAGCGCCTTCGCATCTTCGCGCGAGACCACAAACAACCAAAAAATCCACGCACCCCGAAAAACCCTACCTCACCACCTCAATCACCACCCGCCGATTCTGCTCCCGCCCCTCCTCCGTCTCATTGCTCGCCTCTGGCACCGTATCCCCCACCCCGCTCACCTCCCCAAAACTCTCTTCCCCTACTCCATTCGCCTCCAAAAAATCCCTCAATTCCTCCGCCCGCGCCTCACTCAAACGCTGGTTCCCCTCCACACTCCCCTGATTGCACGTATGCCCCTGAATCTTCAACTTCGCCCCCGGATACACCGCCAAGACCTCCCGCACCTCCGCCAAAACCCGCTCCCTCTGCAAAGCCACATCCGCCGAACCCAAACGATACCTCACCGGCTCAATCGCCAAAACTTCCCGTCGCAACTTCTCCGCCTCAGTCGCCAAATCACTTCGACCCGCCTCAATCGTCTTCAGATGCTGCCGCGCTGAAACCAGCGCGCTCTCGGACTTTCCCAAGGCCTCCTTCCCGGCAGAAATTTCTTCCTGGGCCATGCGCCATCGCTCTTCCGCCTTCTGCACCTCCTGCCGCGCCTTCACCAGCGTAGCATCCTTCTTCTTCAACTCACCCCGCAAACGCTTCAACTCATCCTGCGCCCGTACCAACTGCTCCTGTGCCGCCTTCTCTTCCGAACCCTCCTTCGCTTTCTCCTGCAACTCCACATACGAGACTTGCAGTTTCTCAAAATCCGCCAACGACGACCTCAACGTCCCCTCCAAAGCCTCCTGAGCCATCACCAGTCGACCCATCTCCAGCGCCAGCGCCTCCGCACGCTCGGCTTCCTCGACACTCTTCTTCTGAAACTCCTGCAAGCTCCCCTCATTCGCCGCCAACTCCGCACTCAACTTCTCCACCACCCCCGTCAGCTCCTCCTTCTCCTTCTGCGCCAACGCAAACTCCTTCGTCATCTTCTGCGTCGCAATCAATTGCTCCCGCCGCTCCCGCTCCACCTCCTCACTATGCTCCACATGATGCGTCAACAAAGCCTGATGCTCTCGCTCCAACTGCGCACCCAGCTCCGCCGCCGCCTTCTCCTGCCCCTCCACCTGATTCAACTCCTCCTGCACTTCCTTCAACTTCACCCGCAACCCCCCGATCTGCTTCTCGTAATCCTCCCGCTCCCTCGCCCACTTCTTCGATGCATCCTCCGCCTTCGTCGCAAACTCCGTCAACGACTTCGACTTCTTCTCCAAGCTCTCCTGCACCTCCTTGAACTTCGCCTGCCGCGCCTTCAAGACCGCCGTCACCTTCTCATTCTCCTGTTCCAAACGCGCCAACTTCGCCTTGTGATGCGCACGCTCCTTTTTCCAAGCCTCCACCAAACCACCCGCCTTCTCACCCAGCTCCCGCAACTCCTTCTTCTTCTCCGCCAAACCCTGTCGCAACATCTCGGTCTGCTGATTCCCAAAACCCTTCGCATTCAACTCCCCCTCCAAAGTCTTCACTTCCTTGTTCAACCGCTCCACTTCCGCCTGCAAGCTCGCCCGCTCTTCCCGCCACTCACCCGCCAACCGCGCCGTATTCGCCACCGCATCCTGCGTAATCCGCACCTTCGCCGACTGCAAAGCCTCCCCCGCCTTCTTCCGCCAATCCGTCACCGCCTTCATCCAAGCCTCATTCTCTCGTATCCGCTGCAATTCCGACTCCTCCAACTTGTCCCACACCCCGGCCGTCTCATTCTGCGACTCCAACAACCTCCCTTCCCACTCCTCCTGCTTCTTCCCGAAATCCATCTGCGCCAACCCCATCCTCTCTTCGAACTGCGCCAGCATCCCCTCCTGCAACTTCTCCATCTCAGCCACCTTCGCCACCATCTCTTGCCTCAACGCCCCACCTGCCTTCCGCTCCTTCTCCAGCAACACCCTCGTCTCCTTCCGCGCCGCCTGCAACTTCGCTTGCAACTGCTGAATCTGCCCCCCGTCCCCCTTCTTCTTCTCAACCGACAAAGCCACCTGCAACTTCCGCTGCTCCCGCTCCACCAACATCACCCGCTTCCGCAACTGCTCCCGCTCCTTCAACAAAGCCTCATAATCCGCCGTCGGCACAATCCCGATCATCGGATTCGCCGCATCCTCCCCAAAGCAGGTCACCACCGTCTTCTGACCGTGGAGGAGGGTCACCCCTGCTATCATGACTAAAAGTGCTCTCATTGAGTCTTATCCAACTAAGCAGAGCGCCCCGAAACCATAAAGCTTCAGCAACCTTGATGACTGAAAAAAGCGATCTGTTTCAAAATGCGCCCACCAGAATCTCAAACACCGCACACGCGCTCTCGACTCCGCGCACGGGATCCTCAAATCTCTCCGCGCCGATGTTCAAAATCGCCGCCCAATGCCCCGAAAGCAAAGCCCGTGCCGGAATCCTCTCCACCCCCCACGCCGACATCCCCACCCCCGTCTTCATGCCCGTCGGCACCCAAGGCTCCGTCAAAACCCTTCACCCCAACGAGTTAGCAAATGACCTGGACGCCAAAATTATCCTCGGCAACACCTACCACCTCTGGCTCCGACCCGGCACCGACATCATCGAAAAACTCGGCGGCCTCCACCGCTTCGCCTCCTGGCCCAACGCCCTCCTCACCGACTCCGGCGGCTTCCAAGTCTGGTCCCTCGCAAAATTACGCAAAATCAGCGAAAAAGGAGTCACCTTTCAATCCCACCTCGACGGCTCCCGCCTCGAACTCACCCCCGAATCCTCCATGGAAATCCAAGCCGCCCTCGCCTCCGACATCGCCATGCTCTTCGACGAATGCCCCCCCTACCCCTGCGAACGCCCCTACGCCGAAGAATCCACCGCCCTCACCACCCGCTGGGCCCAACGCTGCAAAACCTGGATTGACTCCCATCCCTCTGAACAACAACACTTTGGCATCGTCCAAGGCTCCGTCTACCCCGACCTCCGCGAACGCTCCGCCAAAGACCTCGTCGACCTCGATCTCGCCGGCTACGCCATCGGCGGCGTCTCCGTCGGCGAACCCGAAGAGGAAATGATGCGCGCCATCGACCACGCCGAACCCTTTCTCCCCAAAGAAAAACCCCGCTACGCCATGGGCCTCGGCACCCCCCCTCAAATCCTCGAAATGATCGCCCGCGGCGTCGACATGTTCGACTGCGTCCACCCCACCCGCACCCCCCGCCACGGCCTCGCCATCACCCCCGACGGCCCCACCCACCACCAAAACCCCCAAAACCCCGACCCCCCC
>JBCCZX010000230.1:0-4286 GCA_039186735.1 Verrucomicrobiota bacterium
CCCCCCGCTCCCCCCCCCGCTCAACCCCTGCGCAACAACTCATCCCCCTAGCCGCGGCTGCATCCCCCCGACCCCGCACCCATTTCCGGAAAACCCAAGTTACTCCTCGGACTTCCCGCGCAACCGCCCCACCATCGCCCGATACAGCACACTTCCACCCATAAACACCAACGCGGGCCCAATCACACAACCCAGCATCAACGCCACCACCGGCACCGTCACTGGCCCGCCCGCCTCACCGATCTGCCTCGCAAAAACCGCCACAAAACCACTCGTCACCACCCCAACCACAAACAACAACAACCCCATTCCCAAATCCCATCTCAACCAACTCGCACCTTTCGCTTTTTTCATAACGAAATATAATAGTTAATTGTTCTAAAATATCTATAAAAAACGATCCGATCGCCGAAAAAAATAACCCCACCCCTCCCGAAATCCGGAAACAAAGGCACAGCCCCCCTCACTCCCCTTTCACCACCGGCAACTTCGCCGCCTTCCACCCATCCATCCCCGCTTTCAGATGGAACAACCTCTCGAACCCCAACTCCACAAAAACCTTCTCCGCCTTCGCACTCCGTCCCCCACTCTTGCAATGAAACACATACCCCCCGCTTCGATCCAACTCGCTCACCTGCTCCCGAAAATCCTCCCGCTTGAAATCAATATTCCGCGCCCCCTCAATATGCCCCGCCGCAAACTCCTTCGCCGTCCGAATATCGATCACCACCAGCCCCTTCTCCCTCTTCAACATCTCCGCCGCCACAACCGGCTCCACCTCAACCAACCCCACCACCTCCTCATCCCCCCACCCCGAAACCACCGCCAAAACCATCATCAACAAGACACTCTTCATAACTCAATAACTACTTCGTCCACTCGAACCCGTCACGCCGATTCAAACCAAAAAAAGAAGCAGGCCTCCAAGAGACCCGCTTCCTGCAAAGCAATCCCGCCCGCGGCAATCAGCGCATCTCCGCATCAAGCTCCCGCTTCGCCTTATCGAGATCTGTTTGCGCATTGGCCTCAACTTCCTGCGCGGTATTCAAAGCTTTCTGGGCGTTCTGCAAAGCACCCTTCACCTTGCCAAGCTCAAGAATTCCTTCGTCTAAAGCGCCCTCTGCCTCCTCAAGGCTACCTTCCAATTCCGTAACACTCTCAGCATTCGCATCCGTCCCTTTGTCTCTTTCGGTTTGCAGAAGCTCTTTCGCAGACTCCACAAGCTCGCGCAGGCGATCCACTTCCTCCTGAGCCTTGACCTCGTTAGCCTCAAACTTCTTCACTTCATCCTCTGCCTGCTCCAAATCAATCTGGGCGTTCGCAAGCGTCGTGACCGCAGTCCTCTCCGCTTTGATCGCAGTCGTGAGTGCCGTCTCAGCCTGCGCCCTCGCAGTCTCTTCCGTTTGTCTCTTCGTCTCTCGATCAGCCACAATTGAATCTCGCTCCTTCTGAATCGCTCCCAACACCTCTGCCAAAGCTGACGAAGCACTCGCCGCACTACTGTCAGCTCCGCCTCCCCACGAGTTCGGATGCCCACGATCCCCAAACGAAATCTTCTCAGTCGCCGTTCCAAAACGAACGGGCTTCAACGTCAAAATCTGAAACCCTCCCGCCTCAACCAGCGCTGTACGTTGCACCTTCTGCTCAACCCCACTCTCCGAAATCGACACTTTGCAAGGACCCACATTTCGAGCCAAAACCCCATAAAAACCCAGTGTCTTTAGCTCCTCATTACTCACATCCACTCCTTGCCTCACTGAGAGCAACTCTTCAGCTGAAACCGTCAACACCGGACTCGCGGCACTCTTGATCGGAATCTCATTTCTCGAAAGAATCTGGTACGCTTGGGATCCTCGCACCTGACGAGCCAACTCCGCCAGAGGAATTGTCACGCGCCCGCCACCGTGAGTCCTCCCTCGTCTATCCAATTCCGACGACAAGGCCACCTCCATCGAAACCGTGACTTCTCCAACCAACTTCCACTCTTTCCCGGCCCGTTCGTTTGATTTCGATAACAGGCCGGAAAGTGGCAAACCAGTTGCCGTTCGAAAAACCGTTGCCGCTGCCGTCCCGAGATCTTTGACCACATCAAGGGTCTTGTCCTGCGCTTTGTAATTGATCGCAGTCAAGATGCCCTCCTCGCTAATTGTAACCTTGTTAGCGCCATCGGCAGAATCATAGGCAATAAACGGCCCGTTCCCCCTCGGATTGAATGCAAACTTTCTCCCCGGAGCCGCAGTAGCTCCGTAAGCAATTGTCCAAGAGGCAGGATCAGCCGAGATGACCGCCTGATGGTACACCTCTGTCCCTTTGTCCGCCTCACCCCAAATCTGATACTTTCCTCCAATTGTGAGCTTAGTCTGAGGTAAATAATAGACGATCCCTTCTGCTGGCTCAGAGCCATCGACAACGACACTTCTTACAGGAGGTGCACAACCACCCGCCAACAGAAGAGCGGATAACAAATAAACAGTTCCCTTTGTTTTCATGTTTAAGAATCTAATGCAGGCGGTAGCAAACGACCCATTTCCTTGAGACGCCTGACAAACTTGGACCCAAGTAGCGCTTTTCGAACAACCTCGACCGGAATAGCCACTTCGTGAAACCACGGCGTCGCTCTCGGATAATACTGCTCCTCCCAAGAGCTATCGAAGTCTCCTGCTCCTGCTACAAATAACCCCACAACATCACCTGACTTCTTGTCCACCACCGGAGACCCCGAGTTCCCCTTGTAAGTCGAACTCTGAAGCCCGAACAACGGCTGCTCCGCATACCCCTTGCGATAACTTGCTGAATAAAGGTAGCGCCCCCGGCTCTTGTCTCGCACATACCTCCCCTCCAACTGATCCTTCGTATCACTTGTCGCCTTTTTCAACAGTTTGGACAAACCCGCCAAATCCAGCAAACTCCCTCCACGATGCAGCTCCACAAGCCGCATGAGCGACTCATAGTTCCGCAGCTCTCTATACTCCCGCTCGCTCAACTCATGGGGCAAATAGACAAAACCCTGATCGGCAACTCTCGCCATATCTGTCCAATCGAGAGGATATCCGGGCACATACAGCGGATTGCTCTCGGTCGGCACATAGTCTTCAGCAAATAGAAATCCCTCTCCCAGCTCAGTCCACTTTTCGACTCCATCGACAACAACCCCCTTCTCGATTGCCGGGGAAATCTTCAGAAACCCAATATCAAGTGCGACTCCCTTCAATTTCAACCGCTCGGCATAAACAACTCGATGCCCCGCCTTCTTCACATCTCCATCTTCATAGTCTCTCTCATCAAAATGGATTCTGAGATAACCCTTTCCTTTCTTATGAGCCGCAGGAAAATGGACCGAAGATCCACCAGTCGTTAACACATGATTTTCAACGACATGCCACGCCGTAAGGCAATATCTCCCATTTAATAAAAATGCGGTCCCAAGGTTGCCATTCGAACGATGACTGACCCGCCCAACAAGTTGAACTTTCTTTAAAATTTCGCGGTACTCCTCAGAGGAATGTTGCCTCAAAGAGCCATAATTCCCTTTTGCTTCAAGTCCGCTCTTCTCACCGCTTTCGCTTGCCTCACCTCGAAAAGCGAGCTGGTTAAGAATTTCGAGTATCTCTCTCAGCAACCGAACCTCGTCTTCATCAGCGAGCTGAACCTCAGGTCGACCAAGCTTGGAGTAAACCTCAATCCTCGCAAGAAGCGCAGAATTAAAATCCTCCGCCTGTTGCCTCTTGGCCAACTCGAATGATTCTCGATTCAGCCGAATCTGCCAATCTTCGGGCTGATCAAAATGACCAAAATCAGCAGGAGTCGAGGCCCACGAAGAAGGAACTTCCTCACCGTTTAGCGACCCCCAGTGCATCCAACCATCTATCGGCTCAGACTTTTGCTTCATCTTCGCCGCAAGCTCTCGGTCGAGATACTTCCCTCCAAGAACTAGAGAAGTCGCCAGACGCTCCCGTGAATTCGCGAGCTCATCTGAGAGACTCCCCGCGTCATTCCCAACCTCCGCAAGGACCTTGCCCACATTGGGATTACCAGACCCAATCTCCGCAATCAAATGATCGAGCTTCTCGATCGAGGCGATCTTCTGATCCATCGGTGCGACAATCTTCCACTGCCCGTCCTCGGACAATTCCAACTTCGACTGAACGTCCACCCGACTCAGCGGAGTCCTCAAACCTCGCTGCACCCCAATCCAATTCCGGGACTCAAACATCAGCTCCTTCTTTTCACCAAGAAGATTCTCTCCATGGATGGTCAACGTTTTCGACTGAGGCGATTCAGTCCAC
>JBCCZX010000231.1:0-4272 GCA_039186735.1 Verrucomicrobiota bacterium
GCCGCCAAATACAACTTCGCCCGCACCCAATTCGGACAATCGTAAAACTCCAAACCCTCCCTCCCCATATACTCCTCATACCCCCTCACCGCCGCCTCAAACTCCCTCCGCGCCAAACCCAAATTCCCCCCCCGCCACTCATAATGCCCCAACAAATGCCGATACGGCGGGAAATCCGGTGCCATCCCCGCCAAACTCCTCACCCGCGGCAACACCACCTCCCGCATATGCCCCGTCCCATCCGGATGCTCCGCCTGCAACAACACCCAAAACAACAACGCCATCTGACTCTCCGCATTCCGCCTCAACAAATCCTCCACATCCGCCACCGCCTCCTTCTGCCCCGGCCCCGCCCCCATCAACGGATCATACCCATCCTTCCCCAAATACGCCGCCATCAAACCCGACTGCAAATCATTCGGAAACGCCTCCACCACTTCCTTGAACTTCGGCGGCGCCAACGCACGCTCATCCGAAAACAAATACGCCAACGCCTCCACCTGCTTCCGCTCCAACTCCGTCCCCATCCCCGCCTCCGACAAATCAAACATCCGATCCAGCGCCGCCATCCGCTCCTCCACCCACTCCTGATTCGCCTCCGCCAACGCCAAACTCATCCCCCAATACGCCATCAAACAATCCCCATCCAACTTCACCGCCTCCACAAAATGACGATACGCCTCAAAATCCCAACCCGCATGCACCAACGCCATCCCCTGATGCACATGCTTCTGCGCCTCATCACTCGACGTCGATACCACCGGCCTCCAACTCACAATCTCCGGATACCACACCGGCTTCCCCAACCCCGCCACCGTCTCATCAATCACCGACTCCACCCGAAACTCCGCCAACGCCTTCGCCAACTTCTCATCCTCCCGCAACCCCGTCACCAGAAGAAGTCCCACCAACAAAATTCGCATCCCGAACCATCGATTCCCCACGCCCTCCCCGCAAGTCCTTTCCCCTCCAACCAAAACTCCTCATTGCTAGACAAACCCTTCCAGCCACGTAGCTTTCTCCACAACCACATGTCCGACCAACCGAATCCCGACTCCCCCAATCCCGAATCACCCGTCTCACCCTTCCCCACCGGCTCCCCCGAACCCGCTCCCACCCCTTCCGCCGACCTCCCCGCCGACGACGTCGCCGCCATCAACCAACTCGGCCAAACCTACCAAGCCTTCCGCGACGAACTCGCCAAAGTCATCATCGGACAAGACCACGTCATCGAGGAACTCGCCATCTCCCTCTTCGCCGGCGGCCACTCCCTCCTCATGGGCGTCCCCGGACTCGCCAAAACCCTCCTCGTCTCCTCCGTCGCCGAAACCCTCGACCTCTCCTTCTCCCGCATCCAATTCACCCCCGACCTCATGCCCGCCGACATCACCGGCACCGACATCATCCAGGAATCCGGTGCCGGCGGAAAACGCGAATTCGAATTCATCAAAGGCCCCGTCTTCGCCCACGTCGTCCTCGCCGACGAAATCAACCGCGCCCCCGCCAAAACCCAATCCGCCCTCCTCGAAGCCATGCAAGAGAAGCGCGTCACCGTCCTCGGCAAAACCTACCCCCTCGACAAACCCTTCTTCGTCCTCGCCACCCAAAACCCCATCGAACAAGAAGGCACCTACCCCCTCCCCGAAGCCCAACTCGACCGCTTCATGTTCCTCATCGAAGTCGAATACCCCTCCGCTGACGAAGAAGCCCGCATCGCCCGCGAAACCACCGCCGGCATCACCACCCAACTCCAACCCCTCCTCAACGCCGACCAAATCCTCGCCTACCAAACCCTCATCCGCCGCGTCCCTGTCCCCGACCACATCATCGACGACGCCGTCGCCCTCGTCCGTCGCACCCGACCCAAATCAGACGACGCCCCCGACTGGATCAAAGAACTCATCGGCTGGGGCGCCGGACCCCGCGCCATCCAAAACCTCATCCTCGGCGCAAAAGCCCGCGCCGCCCTCCACGGCTCCTACATGGTCCGCCGCGAAGATCTCCTCGCCGTTGCCCCTCCCGTCCTCACCCACCGCGTCATCCCCAACTTCGCCGCCGAATCCCAAGGCATGTCCTCCAAAAAAATCGTCCAACGCCTCCTCACCGAACTCAACGACTAAAGGAGCGCGGGCGTCCCGCCCGCATCATCACAACCTAAGCCACAACAACCACCCACCCCATGAACATCCTCGCCTTCGGCGCTTCCACCAGCAGCCAATCCATCAACCGCCAACTCGCCAACTACGCGGCCAACCTCGTCGCCAACGCCACCGTCACCAACCTCGACCTCAACGATTTCGACCTCCCGATTTATAGTAGCGACGAAGAAGAAAAAAACGGCATCCCCACCGACATCGACCGCTTCCTCCAACTCATCGAATCCCACGACGCCCTCTTCGTCTCCCTCGCCGAACACAACGGCTCCTACACCGCCGCCTTCAAAAACCTCTACGACTGGACCTCACGCAAAGCCCCTGATGCCAAAGTCTGGCTCAACAAACCCATGTTTCTCCTCTCCACCTCACCCGGCGGTCGCGGCGGAGCCACCGTCTTGGAAACCGCCAAAGCCACCTTCCCCAGAATGGGCGCCGACCTCAAAGCCACCTTCTCCCTCCCCAGCTTCTACGACAACTTCTCCCCCGAAACCGGCATCACCGACCCCGCCCTCGCGAGCGAATTCAACCAAACCCTCTCCCTACACTTCCCCCTGAAATAACATGTTGCCATCATGTCCGCTCATAACTTCGAAAACCTCGACCTCTGGAAACGCGGATGTCGCCTTGCCGTTCAAATCTGCGTCCAGTCCGAAGAATCCAAAGACTTCGCCCTGCGCGACCAAATCCGCCGCTCTGCAATCTCCATTCCCTCCAATATCGCCGAAGGCTCCGAGCGCACGACTGATAAGGACTTCTCAAAATTCCTCGACTACAGCAAAGGCTCATGCGGTGAACTCCGCACCCAACTGCTCATCCACAAAGCTGTCTGCAAAGAACTCAAAAAGCCCCCCTACGAACACATCGACGAAATGATCGAAGAAACTCGAGAGCTTTCCTCCATGCTAGGCGGCCTCATCAAGCGCCTCAAAAAACCAGCCTCCTGATTCAACCACCTCCTATGCAATCCCGATCCAACACCAAATTCACCCACCCGGACTCTGGATTCTGGACTCTGGAATCTGGACTCTCATAAAAATGCACGACTTCATCGACCACGACGTCCTCGCTCACCTCGCCGCCCTCCCCTTCGATGCGCGGCAAGCCATGATAGGCAACGTCGCCGGCAAACACCGCTCCCCCCACCGCGGCTCCTCCGTTGAATTCGCCGAATACCGCAAATACGTCCCCGGCGACGACACCCGCCGCCTCGACTGGAAAGCCTTCGCCCGCTCCGACCGCTTCTACATCAAAGAATTCGAAGCCGACACCAACCTCCGCGCCTACTTCGTCGTCGACGCCTCCGGCTCCATGAACTTCCACAGCGGCGAACACGACACCAAAATCCAATACGCCCGCCGCCTCGCCGCCTCCCTCGCCTACCTCCTCGTCCACCAAGGCGACGCCGCCGGCCTCTCCGTCTGCAACGACAAACTCCACCTCGAAATCCCCCCCTCCCGTTCGGCCTCCAACCTCCAACACATCTTCGACAACCTCGCCAAACTCGAACCCAAAGGCGAAACCGGCCTCATCGACGCCCTCCACACCATCGCCGAAAAAATCAAACAACGCGCCCTCGTCGTCATCCTCTCCGACCTCTTCTGCGACCCCGAACCTCTCGGCGACGCTCTCCAACACCTCCGCTACCGCAAACACGACCTCGCCATCTTCCACCTCCTCGACCGACAAGAAATCAACTTTCAATTCGACCGCCCCCACCGCTTCGTCGACCTCGAAGACAACTCCACCCTCGTCGCCGAACCCAACCTCATCACCGAAGAATACCACCAGGCCCTCAACGACTACCTCGACGCCATCTCCCACCTCACCGCCGACGCCTACGCCGACTACCAACGCATCATCACCGACCAACCCTACGAAGAAATCCTCTCCGACTTCCTCACCCACCGCATCAACCACTAAAAACAGGGGCAACCCTTCGTACCGTCGCCTAAAAAACACCAAAACCCAAGCTCCGCCTCTTTGCGTCTCCGCGCGAGGCCTAGACCCCCCCAACCCATCCTCACAACCCCATCGACCTCACTCCACCAACCGAATCCCCTCCACCCCCACAGACACCACATCCAAACTCCCCACCTGACTCAACCGACCCCTCACC
>JBCCZX010000232.1:0-4247 GCA_039186735.1 Verrucomicrobiota bacterium
CGCGGAACCTTTTTTGCCAAAGGAGAAGCCGCGCTATGCCATGGGACTGGGCACCCCGACCCAGATTCTGGAAATGATCGCCCGTGGGGTCGACATGTTCGATTGCGTCCATCCCACCCGATCCGCCCGCCACGGACTGGCCTTCACCGCCGACGGGCCCATCCACATCAAGAACGCGCAATACGCCGAAGACCCGCGTCCCCTGACCCCCGACTGCCAGCCTCACCTCGCCGGATTCTCGCGCGCTTACCTGCGCCACCTCTTTAAAGCAGGCGAAATGCTCGCTTTAAGATTGCTTTCGTTCCACAATCTTGATTTCTACCTCCGCCTGACCTGCGAGGCCCGAAACGCCATCGTGGCGGGCGAATTCAACGCCTTCCGCGAAGAGTTCGTGTCCCGCTACAAGAGCGCAACACCATGACTTCACTTCTCTCGACCGCTTCCAGCACCATTCTCCAAGCCCAAGCTCAAAACCCAGGCGGAGCCGGCTCCTTCCTCGGCGGACCCATCTTCATGATCCTCATCATGTTCGCCATGATGTATTTCCTCATCATCCGCCCCCAGCAACGCCAACGCAAAGAACTCGAAGCCCGCGTCGCCTCCCTCGAAAAAGGCGACAAAGTCGTCACCACCGGCGGCCTCCACGGCACCGTCCACCAAATCTCCGAAAAAACCGTCACCCTCAAACCCGGCGGCGAAAACGTCTTCCTCACCTTCGACAAATCGTCCGTCCAAACGGTCAACAAAATCAAAAATACCAAAGACGAACCCAAGGACGAGAAGAAGTAAACACACACCCTCTCCCTCTCTCCCCACTCATCTTTCGCAATGAACCCATACATCATTTTCTTCGTCGGCCTCGCCATCCTCGGCCTCCTCTTCGCCTTCTTCGCTGCCGAAAAGGACAAGAACAAACGCAACATCGGCTCCATCGCCACCCTCGTCGTCGCCGCCCTCTGCGGACTCGCCTACGTCCAAGAAGGCCTCCAACCCGGTATCGACCTCGCCGGCGGCTCCTCCTTCACCGTCCGTGTCGACCCCGGTGTCACCCCCAACGGCGACCCCAAACCCGTCACCCCCAACGCTCTCAACGAAGCCATCCGCGTCATCGGCCAACGCCTCGACCCCGACAGCACCAAAGACCTCACCATCCAAGCCCAAGGCAACGACCGCATCGTCATCGAAATGCCCGGCGTCACCGAAGAAGAAGCCAAGGACGTCGCCACCACCCTCCAAAAACAAGCCGTCCTCAACTTCCGCGCCGTCCACCCCGAAAGCAGCTCCCTCGCTCGCCAAGTCGAAGCCGGCCTCACCGCCAAACCTCCCGGCTTCGAACTTCTCCAAGAACCGGAAGAAGATGAAAATGGCGACCCCGTCATCGACGAAGCCACCGGCGAACAGGCCACCACCCCCATCCTCGTCAAACGCCGTGTCGAAGTCAAAGGCTCCCAAATCGACGAAGCCTTCCCCGACTACTCTCGCCCCGGCGTCATCAACATCCGGCTCACCGCCGAAGGTGGCGACGCCATGGCCGCCTACACCGCCAACATCGTCCCCGGTCGCGACCGCATGGCCCACGTCCTCGATGGCAAAGTCATCGGCGCCCCTGGCTTCCGCCAAAAAAACCTCGGTCGCAACTTCATCATCACCGGCATCAACGGCGGCACCCAAGCCGTCGAGCTCCTCGCCCAGCAACTGATGAACCCCCTCGAAAACCCCCTCGTCATCGAAGAACAACGCCAAGTCTCCGCCCGCCTCGGTGCCGCCACCATCAAACAAGGCATCTACGCCGGCATCGCCGGCCTCGCCCTCACCCTCGTCTTCGTCCTCCTCTACTACCGCTTCGCCGGCATCATCGCCCTCCTCGGCCTCACCGTGAATATCGTCATCCTCTTCGGAGCCATGGCCATGTTCGGCTTCACCTTCACCCTCCCCGGTATCGCCGGCATCATCCTCACCATCGGCGTCGCCGTCGACGCCAACGTCCTCATCTTCGAACGCCTCCGCGAAGAACTCGCCGCCGGCAAATCCGTCACCGGTGCCATCAAGTCCGCCTACGACAAAGCCTTCTCCGCCATCTTCGACGCCAACATCACCACCCTCATCACCGCCGTCATCCTCTTCTGGCGCGCCTCCGGCACCGTCAAAGGCTTCGCCATCACCCTCACCATCGGCATCCTCGCCTCCATGTTCGCCGCCCTCCTCGTCAGCCGCGTCCTCTTCTGGTGGGGCACCGACTCCGGAGCCATCAAAAAACTCTCCTTCACCAACCTCCTCCCCAAAAAGACCATCGACTTCATGAGCATGGGCAAAGTCGCCTTCTTCGTCTCCATCATCCTCCTTGTCGCCTCCGGCGCCGGCATCGGCATCAAACAAGACAAAGCCCTCGGCATCGACTTCGCCGGCGGTGCCCTCACCCGCTTCGAACTCGCCGACAAACCCATCCCCGTCCCCGAAGTCGAAGCAGCCCTCTCCGGTCTCGAACTCAAAAAAGCCCCCCAAATCCAAGAAGAAGAATCCGCCGCCTCCGGCACCTCCCTCGCCGTCCGTTCCGACCTCGACGACGCCGAAGCCATCAAAGCCAAACTCCAGCAAGCCTTCCCCGAACGTCTCTCCTCCGATGCCGAACCCTCCACCGAAGTCGTCTCCGCCGCCCTCGGTGGCGAGTTCCTCACCAACTCCCTCATCGCCCTCGGCATTGGCCTCATCGGCATCATGATCTACATCACCCTCCGCTTCGAATTCTCCTTCGCCATCGGCGCCTTCGTCGCCCTCGCACACGACGTCGCCATCTGTGTCGGCATCCTCGCCCTCCTCGGCCGCGAATTCTCCCTCATCCACGTCGGTGCCATCCTCACCATCGCCGGTTACTCCATCAACGACACCATCGTCGTCTTCGACCGCATCCGCGAACAACTCCAACTCAAACGCGGCGAAGTCAAAGACATCATGAACGAAGCCATCAACGCCACCCTCTCCCGAACCATCCTCACCTCCGTCACCACCTTCGTCGCCGTCCTCGTCCTCGCCATCTTCGGCGGCGCCGCCATGCGCGAATTCTCCATCGCCATGATGCTCGGCGTCGTCATCGGAACCTACTCCTCCATCTTCGTCGCCGCCCCCGTCGTCGCCTGGTGGGCCAAAAAACGCGGCACCAACCTCCGCAAGGAACTTCTCGACGCCAACCTCGAGGCTCAGGTCAATCCCGCTCGCAGCTAAGAATCAAGAACTTCCAATTTCATCCCACCAAGGGGGCCCCTCGGTCCCCTTTTTTGCCCCCAAAAACGAACACGATTTGCAACAATCGGAACTGGATTCGAAACAGATATCACGTGTTTCTTAAACACATGCGAACACTCGCTCTCCTCCTCCTCATCACCCCCCTGCTCGCCCAAGAGGACCCTCCCCCCAACATCATCGTCACTCCCAATCAAGGCCTCCGCATCAACGTCGACCCCAACCCCGACCGCGAACCCGCCTTCGACGAAATCACCGCCGCCAACAACCCACCCGCTCCCGACTCCAACACAGCCCTACCGGACACCTTCCAAACCGAACCCCTCGACGACGGCGTCCGCGTCTCCATCCTCGGCTACCACGAATTCTCCTCCGACCGCCCCAACACCGCCATGCGCATCCAAACCGGCAAATTCCGCCGTCAAATGGAAGCCATCCGCAACCTCGGCTACCCCGTCATCACCATGGACGAATTCATGGCCTGGAAACGCGGCCAAAACGAACTCCCCCCCCGCTGCTTCCTCATCACCATCGATGACGGCTGGAAATCCGTCTACACCGAGGCCTACCCCATCCTCAAAGAAATGAACCTCCCCTTCACCCTCTTCCTCTACAAAAAATACGTCGATGGCGGCGGCCGCGCCCTCTCCTCCGAAATGATCAACGAAATGCTCAGCTCCGGCCTCTGCACCATCGGCTCTCACTCCGTCTCCCACCCCTTCCCCTCCAAATTCCGCGCCGCCAAAAAGAAAGGCCCCGACACCTACAAAGCCTTCCTCCAAAGCGAATTCGGCGACTCAAAAATCTTCCTCGAACAACGCTTCGGACAACCCGTCCCCACCTACGCTTACCCCGGCGGATACATCACCGAAGACATGCATCCCGTCGCCGACGAAGTCGGCTACGAATTCCTCTTCTCCGTCAACCCCGGCATGACCCGCCTCGACAGCAAAAACCACTCCCTCCCCCGCTACATCATCCTGGGCAACACCGACTCCTACTTCGAACTC
>JBCCZX010000233.1:0-4215 GCA_039186735.1 Verrucomicrobiota bacterium
CCCCTCCCGAAACAAAAGCCCGGTCCGCCACACTCAACGAACTCAATGCCACCCGCCGCTGTCGTCCCCCAATCTCCAGCAACAGATGCTCCGCCCCATCCAACCGGATCAATTCCGCCTCAAATCGCCGCCCATAAACATCAGTCCACGTGCGCGCTTCCAACATCCCAACTCCTCCCAACAAAAAAAGGAAAACTAAGATTCTCACAAGACTTGAACATCCTCCCCCCCTTCGCCACAAATTCAAGCGCACAGCACGACCGAATATCGATTCTGCTAGGACTTTCCGCCAAACTGTGTCCACAACCTCCTCCCCAATGCTCACCGTCGCCATCGTCGGCCGACCCAATGTCGGCAAATCGGCCCTCTTCAACCGCCTTGCCGGTCGCAGAATCGCCATCGTCCACGACCAACCAGGCGTCACCCGTGACCGCATCTCTGCCCCCGCCTCCCTTCCCGAAACTCCCTGCGAACTGTTAGACACCGGCGGGATTGGCGAAGGAGTCGACGCCGACTTCTCCGACGCCGTCACCACCGAAGCCGAAGTCGCCATGGCCTCCGCCGAACTCATCCTCTTCGTCGTCGACGCCCGCACCGGCCTCACCCCCACCGACGAAGCCCTCGCCCGCCTCCTCCGCAAAACCGACACCCCCGTCGAACTCATCCTCAACAAATCCGACAACCCCGAACAAGAACTCGCCGCCTCCGAATTCGCCAAACTCGGCTTCGGCGCTGGCCTCCCCACCTCCGCCGAACACGGCAAAAACATCCGCGAACTCGCCAGCCTCATCGACCGCCGCATCTCTCACCTCCACCGCGAAATCCAGGAAGCCGCCGCCACCACCGAACGCGAAGGCCTCAAAATCGCCGTCGTCGGCCGCCCCAATGCCGGCAAATCCTCTCTCATCAACGCCATCCTCAAGGACGAACGCACCATCGTCTCGGACGTCGCCGGCACCACCCGCGACGCCGTCGACATCCCCTACTCCCGCGACGGCGAACGCCACACCCTCATCGACACCGCCGGCCTCCGCCAACGCTCGAAAATGGACACCTCCGTCGAAGTCTTCTCCGCCATGCGCTCCGAGCGCTCCATCCGCCGCGCCGACCTCTGCCTCCTCGTCATCGACCTCGACGACGGTGTCACCGCCATGGACCGCAAAATCGCCCGCCTCATCCAAAAGGAACAAAAACCCTGCCTCATCATCGCCAACAAGTGGGACCTCTACCACCCTAAGGAACCCAAACACATCCGCCTTGACCTTGCCACCAAACACCTTCGCAAAGAACTCTTCTTTCTCCACTACGCCCCCTTCGTCTGCGTCTCCTCTCTCAAAAACCAATCTCTCGGCCTCATCTTCAAAGCCATCTCCGAAATCCGCACCGCCTCTCAATCCCCTCTAACAACCGGCCAACTCAACCGCCTCCTCCAACAAGCCGTCTCCAAGAACCCGCCCCCCCAAAACAAGTCCCTCAAAAAACGCCTCAAACTCCTCTACGCAACCCCCGCCATCAATGACCGCTACCGCGCCATCCCCGTTCCCGAACTCATTCTCTTCGTCAACGACAAGCGCCTCCTCTCCGACAACTACGCCGCTTACCTCGAAAACCAAATCCGCGAAAAACACCCCCACCCGGGAATCCCCCTCAACCTCACCGCCCGCTCCCGCCGCGACCTCAAATCAGACAACTAGCGAACAATCCTACGGCATCTGGGCCGAAGGCGCTTTGCTCGACACCTCCTCCAAAAACGACTTCGCCAAATCCCGCACCACATTGTTCCGCAAAGTCCGATCCGAACGCTTACCTCGGTAAACCAACCAAATGTTCCGCTCATTCGGAAACTTGATCCGCGTATCGTTACGCAACGATTCAATCGCCGCATCCACCTCAGTGACTTCGTAGTAGCCCATCAACGCATGCTTCTCCACAAGCGGACGCAAAACATGATCCTGATCAATCATCTCATTATGCAGCTCCAAGAATTGCTCCTGCTGTTCCGCGGGAATCGTCTTCTGCAAACCCAAAGCCACTCCCGTTTCCTCGACTTTCGTCCACTTCGTCCAAGCCCAATATCCCACCCCTCCTGTGGCGATCAGTCCTAACAGAGCAATTATGGCAAGGGCGACCTTCATGCCAAAAACCTAGAGAGCTTCTCCCCTCTTCGCAAAGCCCAAACCCCCAAAACCTCCCCTCTTTCTGCTCCAGACGCCCTTTCCCCTTCATTTTTTCCCAACTTTAGCCCACCTTCCGCCGCCCGCATTAACATGAATTTTCCCACCACCACTGCCACCAACCACCTCCTTCCCTGCGGCCTCACCGTCATCCTCGACCCCAATCCCGACCACCCCGTCCTCTCCGCCCAAATCTGGATCGAAACCGGCTCCAAGGACGAAGTCGAGCACATCGGCAGCGGCATCTCCCACCTCCTCGAACACATGGTCTTCAAAGGTACTAAATCCTTCGACTGCGCCACCCTCGCCCAATCCGTCCAAGAAAAAGGCGGCCACTGGAACGCCTACACCTCCTTCGACCGCACCGTCTACTACATCGACGGTCCCTCCTCCTCCTCCGACTTCTTCCTCAAAACTCTCACCGAACTCGTCTTCCATCCCACCCTCCCCCTCGAAGACTACGAGACCGAACGCGACGTCATCCGCCGCGAAATCGACATGGGCCTCGACGACCCCGACTCCGTCGCCTCTCACCTTCTCTTCGAAAACGCCTACCAACACGACCTTCGCCGCCACCCCGTCATCGGCCACCTCGACCGCTTCAACCAACTCACTCACGACGACCTCCTCAACTACCACAAACATCGTTACCTCCCCTCCAACTCCTTCCTCGTCCTCGCCGGCGACTTCGATTCCGACCAAGTTCTCACCGAACTCAAAAACCTCACCTCCGACCTCCCCAACACCCCCACCCAACCACTCACCCAACCCGCCGAACCCCGCCCCATCGGGCCCCGCATCGCCCGCAAGGAATTCCCCACCCCCATCTCTCACCTCACCCTCTCCTGGCCCATCCCCGCCGCCTCCCATCCCGATATCCCCGCCCTCGAAGCCTTCGCCCAGGCCCTCGGCGGCGGCCGCTCCAGCGCCCTCTACCAGCGCTTCCGAGAACAAGAAACCCTCTGCCACCACATCAGCACCTGGGCCTGGACCCCACCCCAGGGCCCCGGAATCTTCGCTATCTCCGCCGAAGTCGATGCCGATAGACGCGACCAACTCGAAGCCACCCTCCAGGCCGAACTCCCAGCCCTCATTCAGTCCCTCGCCGACGAAGATCTCCAAAAAGCCATCCGCCAAATCTTCACCACCCAGTTCCGCACCCTCACTTCCGCCTCCGGCCGCGCCTCCGACCTCGGCTCCAACTGGCACGAAGCCCGCAACCTCAACCTCACCCGCGACTACCTCCAAGCCATCGCCCAAGTCACCCTCCCCCAAATTCAAGCCGCCGCCCAAACCTACCTCACCCCTGACACCCTCACCCTCACCTCGCTCGACCCCGAGGGCCGCAACTCCCCCGCCAAAGCAAACAAGTCCAAGCAGACGACTCCTGAATTCCAAGAGCACACCCTCTCCAACGGTCTCCGCGTTCTTCTCCGTCACGACTCCCGCCTCCCCACCATCGACCTCCAAATCGCCTTCCTCGCCGGCCTACCCTCCGAATCCCCTGAGACCAACGGCATCTCTACCCTCCACGCCTCCACCCTCCTCCTCGGCACCGAACAAAAGTCTTCCGCCGAATTCGCCCTTGCCCTCGAATCCCTCGGCGCCCGGCTCCGCCTCGCCACCGGCAACAACACCGCCTTCCTCTCCGGCTACTGCCTCGCCGACGACCTCCCCACCTACCTCGCCCTCCTCGGCGAAGCCCTCACCCAACCCCTCTTCGATCCCAAAGCCATCTCCCGCGAATCCCAAACCCAACTCGCCGTCATTCAGGAAGCCGCCGAAGACCCCCTCAAAATGGCCTTCTACCACCTCCGCAACGCCGTCTTCGGCAACACCCACTACGGACTCCCCAAACTCGGCCGCGAAGAAACCGTCTCCACCCTCACTACTGACCACCTCCGCACCCACCACCAAGACCACTTCACCGCCGCCAACGCCGTCCTCGCCCTCACCGGCGACCTCCCCCCCCCCGAACACGTCCGCACCCACCGCGGAGAGACCCCCGCCCCCCGCCCCCCCGGCCACCCCCACCACCCCC
>JBCCZX010000234.1:0-4190 GCA_039186735.1 Verrucomicrobiota bacterium
CAATCGAAGGCGGCGGTGGCGGAGGGGGAGATTCAGTATCGTCCGGAGCGGTGGGCGAAGACGTATGATCATTGGTTGGGGAATATTCAGGATTGGTGTATTTCGCGGCAGTTGTGGTGGGGGCATCGGATTCCGGTTTGGTATCGGGTGGAGAAGGTGGGGGAGTTGCAAGAAGCGGAGTCCGATGCCCCCACCACAACTGCCGCGAAATACACCAATCCTGAATATTCCCCAACCAATGATCATACGTCTTCGCCCACCGCTCCGGACGATACTGAATCTCCCCCTCCGCCACCGCCGCCTTCGATTGCTCGACACTCGGATACTTCAAAAACCACTGCATCGAAATCCGTGGCTCAATCGGCACATCCGCCCGCTCCGAATACCCCACATTGTTTTCATACTCCTCCACTTTCAGCAGCAAGCCCTTTTCTTCCAACAAAGCCGCCGCCTTCTTCCGCGCCACAAACCGATCCAAACCATCCAACTCCACCATCTCCGGACAGTTCACCGTCCCATCCGCATGCAACACATCAATGATCTCCAAATCATGCCGCAACCCGATCTCAAAATCCGCCTTGTCATGCGCCGGCGTAATCTTCAAGGCCCCTGTCCCGAACTCCGGATCGACATGCTCATCCGCGATCACCGGAATCTCCGCCTCCGGAAACGGACGCCGCACCATCCGCCCCACATACTTGCCCCAACGCTCATCCTTCGGATTCACCGCCACCGCCACATCCCCCATCAAAGTCTCCGGCCGCGTCGTCGCAATCTCAATAAACTCCGCGTCCCCCGTCCCGTCACCTTCTGCGGGAACCACCTCATACTTCATATAGTAGAGCTTCGACTTCTGAGGCTTCATAATCACCTCTTCATCGGAAAGCGCCGTCAGCGAAACCGGACACCAATTCACCATCCGCTTTCCCCGATAAATCAAACCCTCTCGAAACAGCTCGGAAAACACATGACTCACCCAGCGCGAATACTCCGGATCCATCGTAAACCTCTCCCGACTCCAATCACACGAACACCCCAAACGCTTGAGCTGCTTGATAATGATCCCCCCGTGCTTCTCCTTCCACTCCCACACCCGCTCCAAAAACTTCTCCCGCCCCAAATCCCGCCGCGTCGTCTTCTCCTCCTCCCGAATCTGCTTCTCCACCTTCGTCTGCGTTGCAATCCCCGCATGATCCGTCCCCGGCAACCACAACACCTCTTTCCCCTCCTGCCGCGCCCGCCTCGCCAACACATCCTGAATCGTGTTGTTCAACACATGCCCCAAATGCAAAATCCCCGTCACATTCGGCGGTGGAATCACAATCGCATAAGCCTCCTTCTCCGATTCCTCATCCCCCCGGAAACACCCCGCCTCCTGCCACGCCGCATACCAGCGCTTCTCAACCTCTTGCGGCTCGTAAGCCTTCGGCAACTCGTTCCCCTCGGTCATGCGAACCCCATGCCTCAAACCCGACCATTTGTAAACACTCGCCGCAGCCAATCAGATCCCATCCCCCTGAGCCCGAAGCTCTTCCAACAATTTCCGCATCTCCGCCGCCGGAATCGCATAACTCGCCTCCCGACTCGCAAACGCAATATTCATCCCCACACAACGCCCCTTCAAGTCCAACAACGGCCCCCCCACCGTCCGCTGCGCCAACGGCGTATCATGCTGCAAGACCCGCGGAAAATTCGTCCTCCTCTTCGAAAACTCCCCACTCATCATATCGTTCCGATTGAGCTGCTCCTCAAACACCTCCCCCCGCTCACTCAACTCGATCACCAACTCCACCTCCTCCTCCCCTCGCCGCACCAACATCGCCACCTTCGCGCCCGGCAACTGACCCTTCAATCCCGCCACCAAATCCTCCGCCTTCGCAATCTCCTCCCCATTCAACTCCAATACCACATCATCCACCTCCACACCCGCCTCCGCTGCTCCTCCTCCCTCGGGCACTTCCGTCACCACCACTTCCTCATCCTTCAACTCCATCATAATTCCCAAAACCGCCAAACCCGCCCCCCCAATCTCACGCGCATGCGCACTGATGACCCCGAACTGCGCCCGCCGCCGCAAACGACTCGTCCCGCTATTCGAAAACACCATCGTCCCCTGCAGCGGCTCTTCATCAAACAAGTCAACTGGCACAAAACCCTCTCCATCCACCTTCAACAACACCACATCCCAATTCTGGTCCACCCCCACCACCTGCGGACGCTCATAACTCTTCCGCCCCACCCGCACCAACAAATCCTCCATCTCCTCCACCTCGCTCGCCTTCGCCAAAAGGTAACCATCCTCCGTCATCACCACCCCGTAGCCCGAGGCTCGCGACCCCGAATACAACACCGCACTACTCGCCTGCAACACCTCCCGAATCGGCTCAAACGCCTCCCGGACCTCGTCACCCTTGCGACGAAACTCCTCCTCCAAACTCTGCCCTCCCAGGCCCGCTGACCCACTAATCCCGACCAGCCAAATCCACTTCAACAACTTGCTCATCATCCTGTCTTCGAATCGTCAATTCCACTCTCTCCCCCTCGCGCAACTTCCCCAACTCCTCTCGCAAACCATCCGCTGTCTCCACCTCCACCTCCCCGATCCTCAAAATCACATCCCCCGCCAACACCCCTCCCCGCTCTGCCGGACTCAACGGCACCACCATCTCCACCAGAACCTCCTCCTTCTCCTCATCATCCTTCAACTGCACCCCCAAAAACCCACTCGCCCGCTGCGCAAAAGGCCCCTCTCCCACAAACTCCCCCTCCAACATCACTTCCCAATTCTCCACAAACTCATGCATCGGCACACTCATATTCTCCCCCTTCGTCTGCCCCACCCGACTATGAATCCCCACCACTCGACCGTGCAAATCAAACAACGGCCCCCCCGAATCGCCCCCAATCAACGTCCCATCCGTCTGCCACGTCCGCTGCGCAATCCTCACCAGCCGACCCAACCTCACCACCAAACCCCGATCCTCATCAAATCCCCCCGAATGACCCAACGACATCAACCAATCCCCCAAGCGCGTCTGCTCCAACTTCTCCACCTCCACAAACGGAAACGGACCCTCCCCCTCCAACTGTGCCATCGCCGCATCACTCGTCGAAATCAAACCCAACGATCGCATCGGCACCACCGTCCCATCCTCCATCCGCGCCTCCAAAACCTTGTTCACCCCTCCCGTCACATGCGCCGCCGTCAAAACCAAACCCTCCGCACTCACAATCACCCCCGTCCCCGAACCCTTCTCCGGACCCAACTCAATACAAATCGTCGCCGCCCGCGCCTTCGGCAAAATCTCCTGCACCGCCGCCTGAATATTCGCCAAATCCTGCAACGACTCCGGCGCCTTCTGATCATTAAAATAATGCCGCTCCCCCCACACCCCCCCCGGCACCACCAACAGCACCAACAGCACCAACAGCACCAAAATCCCCCAGCTCAAAACTCCTCTCTTCATCGTCTTCACCTCCACTCTACGGGTTTTCCCACCCCGTTCAAACGACATCCTCCCCAGATTCAGCAGAAAATGTGCAATCAGTCCCACAATACTGGGAACGATGGTCTGCGACCGGCACCCACAACCCAAGTCATCCCCCCAACGCTCGAACACTTTTATTCCCCGAGCGTGCAAAAAAGGGTTGCGAGCACTCAACCACGAACGAGCCTGCGAGAGGTAGCTAAAACGATGATTGGGAAGATAACAACTTTACTAACCCTTCTTCTGGGTGTGGCCCCCGCCCAAATCACCCTCCCCGACCCCGCCGAAACCCTCACCTGGGACCTCAGCGACCACCAGACCGACACCGGCGCCATCTGGACCACCGCCCAATTCTCCACCCTCCCCGGCGCCCGCTACACCCTCGCCTCCTCCCCCGACCTCCAAACCTGGTCCCCCCTCCAATCCTTTTACGCCCTCGGCGACCACCTCCACCTCGCCCTCTTCGAACACACCCCCCCACCCGCCGACCCCAACGCCCCACCACCCGAACAAACCGACCCAGCTGACCTCCCCACCTCCGCCTCCCTCATCCTCAAACCCACCGCCGACGGCACCGCCATCGCCGTCTCCTGGCCCACGCTCCACGAACCCTCCCCCACCCCCTTCCAACAACGCCTCCTCCCCGCCACCCTCGTCCTCGCCTGGAACCAACTCCCCCTCTACTCCAACCAACACGACCAC
>JBCCZX010000235.1:0-4178 GCA_039186735.1 Verrucomicrobiota bacterium
GGAGAAGCCACCATGCCCATCCCCGAATCCGTCAAAGTGACGTTCAAAGGCACTATGGCCGACCACATGGACTTCCGCGACGTCGTCCACGCCACCCAGTCTCAGATGCTAGACAAATTCGGCGGCGACAACGTCTTCCAAGGCCGCATCATCGAAGTTCACATCGGCACCCTCCAGGCCGACAAAGCCTTCACCTTCACCGACTGGACTGCCGAAATGAAAGCGAAAGCCTCGATCTGCATCTCCCAGAACGAAACCCTCATCGAGTCCCTCGAAATCGCCAAATCCCGCATCCAAGTGATGATCGGAAAAGGCATGGATAACGAAGGCAAAGTCCTGCAAGGACTCATCGACAAAGCCAACAAACGCATTGCCGAAATCCAGTCTGGCGAAAACCCCGCCCTCGCCCCCGACCCCGACGCCAATTACTACGCCGAACTCGAAGTGGACCTCGACAAAATTGTCGAACCCATTATCGCCGACCCTGAAGTCAACCACGAAGACGTCTCCAAACGCTACACCCACGACTCCATCAACCCTCTGTCCTACTACGAAGGCAGTAAAAAAGTCGACCTCGGCTTTGTCGGCTCCTGCATGGTCCACAAAGGCGACCTCAAGATCCTTTCCAAGATGCTCAAAAATCTTGAAGAAGAACAAGGCGAAGTAAAATTCAACGCCCCTCTCGTGGTCGCCGCCCCGACCTACAACATCATCGATGAACTGAAGGAAGAAGGCGACTGGGACATCCTGCAGAAATACTCCGGCTTCGAATTCGACGACAACGCCCCCAAAGGCGTGGCCCGCACCGAATACGAAAACATGATGTATCTCGAACGCCCCGGTTGTAATCTCTGCATGGGCAACCAAGAAAAAGCGGCCAAGGGCGACACCGTCATGGCCACCTCCACCCGTCTTTTCCAAGGCCGCGTCGTCGAAGACTCAGAACGCAAAAAAGGGGAATCCCTCCTCTCTTCCACACCTGTCGTCGTCCTCTCGTCTGTCCTCGGCAGAACCCCCAACCTCGACGAATACAAAGACGCGGTCGAAGGCATCGACCTCACCAAATTCGCTCCTCCCTCCAAAGAATTAGTCTCCAGTCTTTAGCTGACAAAAACCTGCAGAAGCTGACAAAACCAACCGGTCCCTCAGCCCCAACTGGAAAAATTCTCACTTTTTTGGGAATATTCCGCTTTCTCAAGCCTCCCCGGACAGACGAAAAAATAACAAATCCTCGTTTGCGAACCGCCTAAACACCTCTAAAATATCCTTCGAGCACAGAAGCTCAAACAAACCAAACCAAACCAAATACGAAGAAATGAAATCAGTTCTAACGACCCTCTTCGCTTCCCTCCTGTTTGCTGGCTTCGCGCTCGCTGACGATTGCGGCGGATGCAAGAAAAAGTGTGACAAGGAAAAAGAAGAGGCAGTAGCTCACTGCGGCGGATGTAAGAAAGACGACAAGAAAGAAGAGGAAAAAGAAGAGAAAGAAGAACTCATTGCCGACGGCGAAGACTGCGGCAAAAAATGCGGAAAGGACAAAGAAGAAGCCCTTCTTGCTGACGGCGAGGACTGCGGCAAAAAGTGCGGCAAAGACAAAGAAGAAGCCCTTCTTGCTCACTGCGGTGGCTGCAAAAAGAAAGACGACGCTGAAGAGCAAAAGAAGGACGAGCAGAACGAAGAATTGCTCCTTCTGGCCTAATCACGATTTTCAAAACGGTCTCCAAGACCCGCGCTCACTGAGCCGGGTCTTTTTTTGTGCCCGCTTGATTACCACTGGACAACAACAACTCCACCCCCACCTTCCGCCATGGCAAACATCCTTCTCATAGGTGGCAACTCAGGTATCGGACTCGCAACCGCAAAATCACTCCAAGCCGCTGGCCACAACCTCTTCGCTGCCTCCCGATCACAAGATCAACTCCAAACCCTTGGCATTCCCGTCCAAGACTTCGACGCCTCCACCCCAACAAAACTCGAACTCCCCGAAGCCTTGGATGGACTCGCCTACTTCCCCGGCACCATCAACCTGAAGCCCTTCCATCGCCTCACCACCGAAGACTTCCAGGCGGATTACCAAATCAACGCCCTCGCTACCGTCAACATCCTCCAACAAACCCTCCCCCACCTCAAGAAATCCCCCTCCGCCTCCGTTCTCCTCTTCTCCACAATTGCCGTCCAGACCGGTATGCCATTTCACGCCTCCATCGCCATGGCCAAGGGCGCTCTCGAAGGCCTCACCCGCTCCCTCGCCGCCGAATGGGCGCCAAAAATTCGCGTCAACGCCATCGCACCTTCCCTCACCGATACCCCACTCGCGTCTCCCCTCCTCAACAACGAAACCAAGCGCCAATCTGCCGCTGACCGCCATCCCCTCAAACGCGTCGCCACCGCCCAAGAAATCGCGAACCTCGCCTCCTACCTCCTCAGCGATCAATCCGCTCCCTTGACCGGCCAGATTCTCCACCCCGACAACGGACTCTCCTCACTCAAACTGTTCTAATGCCTGCTATCAGGATTCGACCCTACGGATTCCTCTGCAAAAACAAGTCGATCCCATCCGTCAGAGCCAACCAGCTCGCCTCGATAATTGAGTCCGAAACTCCCACTGTTCCCCACTGACGTTCACCATCGGTGTGTACAATGAGCACCCGCGTCTTCGCTGCAGTCGCCTCTTCGCCATCGATGATACGCACTTTATAGTCGATCAAGCTGATCTTCTCAATCGCCGGATAAAACGGCAACAACGCCGCCCTCAAAGCCTGGTCCAAGGCATTCACCACCCCGTGTCCTTCTGCGACGCAATGTGCTGGCGCTCCGTCCACATCGAGTTTCACCACCCCGTCGCATACCGGATTGTGACCATCCCGATACTGACGAAAGGAACAATGATACTCTGTGAGCGCCCACTTGGACTGGTAATGGCCCAACTCCCGCCGAATCAAAAGCTCCAGCGAACCACCCGCCGACTCATACGAGTAGCCCTCCTTCTCCAATTCCTTCACCCGAGCCAACACCGCCTTCGCCTCCGCACTCCCCTTCTCCAAGGGCAAACCCAACTGCTCAGCCTTGATCAGAATATTCGACTGCCCACTCAACTCACTCACCAAAATCACCTGCTCATTCCCCACCTCTTGCGGACGAATATGCTCATAGGAATGCGCCACCTTCTGCACCGCATTCACATGCATCCCCCCCTTGTGTGAAAACGCCGTCCGCCCAATAAACGGAGCTCGCGGGAAGTGCGGATTGTTCGACAAATCATCCACAAAAAAAGAAAGCGTCTTAAGTTGCGTCAAATCCGGCACCACCTCGATTCCCTTCTTCAACTGCAAAATCGGAATCACCGACGTCAAATTGCAATTCCCCGTCCGCTCCCCGTAGCCGTTGATCGTCCCCTGCACCTGCACCGCACCCGCCTCCACCGCCGCCACCGCATTCGCTACACCCAACTCGCAGTCATTGTGAGTGTGAATCCCAAAAGGAACACTCGCTACCCGTGCCGTCACGGCCTCACTAATCGCCTTCACCTCTTCCGGCAACGTCCCCCCATTCGTGTCACACAACACCAGGATATCCGCTCCCCCCTCCGCAGCCGCCTCGAGCGTCGACAGCGCATACTCGGCATCATCCTTATAACCATCAAAGAAATGCTCCGCGTCATACACCACTTCCCGCCCCGCATCCTTGAGATACTTCACCGTATCCCGAATCATCGCCTGGTTCTCTTCAAGCGTCGTCCGCAAGACTTCCGTCACATGCAACGACCAACTCTTCCCAAAAATCGTCACCACCGGTGTTTCTGCATCAATCAACAGCTTCACCTGCGGATCATCTTCCACCTTCATGTCCGCCCGCCGTGTCGACCCAAACGCCGCCACCTTCGCATGCTTCAAATCCAACTTCTTCGCCTCCTCAAAAAATTCCACATCCTTCGGATTCGAGCCCGGCCACCCACCCTCAATATAATCCACTCCGAAATCATCCAATCGCTGCGCCAGGCGAATCTTATCCAAGCCCGATAAAGAAAACCCCTCGCCCTGCGTTCCATCTCGCAAAGTCGTATCGTATATCGTGACTAACTTGCTCATAATTCAATCCCCTCAAAAGGACGCGCAACCTACCGACCTCAGCCTCAAACCGCAACTCGCGATTGGGAATTGATGCCAGCCCCCTCCCAC
>JBCCZX010000236.1:0-4176 GCA_039186735.1 Verrucomicrobiota bacterium
CCTCATCCACCGCCACCGCCTCCTTCAACTGCTCAAAACGCTTCCGCGTATCATGAAACTCAGGAATCACCTCCACAATCTCATCCGCCGGCAAATCATCCACCAAATCCAAAAACGCCCCAAACGCCCGCCCCGCCTGAAACGCCTGCCGTCGATTCTCCACCACATCATACGTCCGACACCCCTCAATATAATTGTAACACCGCCAAATCCCCCCCCCCGGCCCCATCACAAAACTCCTCCCATCCCGCCCCGGATACAAACTCAAGGTCTGCCCCCCCGCATCCCGCTTCACCCGCAAAACCTTCCGGTTAATATGACGGGTCACACTCGCCACATTCCGCATCACATCCAGCGGATCCCCGAAAACACCCTCATTGATCCGCTGCAAAATATACTCCTCACACCCCCCTCCCTCCCGCTCATAACTCACCAACCAAGTCGAATTGATCAACCCCGTCTCAATCTCCCCACACCCCAAATACCGGCCATCAATCGCAAACAAACGAGCAATCTCCTCAACCCCTTCCACATCACTCGCATCACCCATTCCCCCAACCAATCACCCCACCCCAAACCCGCCAACACCCCTCACCGTCAACACCCCAGCCCCTCGACCCTCATTATCGCATTCTCCCTTCCCCCGTTTCCCTCTTCAATCCCCCCTCATGCACCTGCCCAACCGCCCCTTCTCCTACCGCGAAACCCCCGAAGACCTCCAATCCCTCCGCTCCCTCCTCACCAACCACGCCCTCCCTCACCTCCACCCCCTCCTCCCTGCCGACCGCCACCTCCTCAACCTCGCCTGCGGACGCTCCGACGAAACCGGCCTCCTCGCCGAACTCTTCTCCCCCCCCTCTGGCCACACCGAATTCACCGGCATCGACATCCGACCCGCCGAACTCGACGAAGCCACCGCCCGCTGGTCGAACTCCCCTCAAAACAACTTCAACGCCCGCTTCCTCGACCTCGACGCCTCAAAACTCCCCCTCCTCCGCCAACTCCCCGACCCCACCCACCTCGCCTTCTTCCGCCACCAGAACTTCTGGAACGGCCCCCAACTCTGGACCCAACTCTTCGACCACGCCCTCCAACGCCTCCACCCCCGCGGCCTCCTCATCATCACCTCCTACTTCGACAAAGAACACCTCCTCGCCCTCACCGCCCTCAAGGAACTCGATGCCAAACTCCTCGTCACCGCCCAAAACCCCACCTCCCGACCCATCCCCCAAACCCCCGGCAAATCCGTCGATCGCCACCTCGCCGTCTTCCAACGGGATTCCTAGTAATCCAAATTCAAATCCAGATTCTCCAAATCCAACTCAATAAACTCCTCTTCCTCCTCCCTCTCAGGAAGCGGGAATTGATCATTCTGAAAATGCAAATACTGCAAGCGCAACTGCCCCAACTCCACCTCCCCCCTCGAATTCGCCAGCGCCCGCTCAGACCACTCCAACGCCTTCCCTCGCTCACCCTTCGCAAAATAAACCTCCGCCTTCGTATCCAAATAAGCCGACGTATCCGGCGCCAACTCCAACGCCCGGTCAATCCAACCCTTCGCCTCATCCAAATCACACGCCGCTCGCGACGCCACCCACGCCACCGTATTCAACGCAGTGTGCCCGTTCGGATAAAGCTCCAGCGCCCGCCGATACCCCTCCTCCAACTCCGCCCACTGATGCTCGGCCTCCTCGTGAAAACCACCATTCCGCAACGCCGGAAACACCCAATCCGCAAACACCCCGTGCCGCCCTGCCGCCCGCCGCGCCAAATCCAAATGCTTCCGCCCCGCCGCCACATCCCCCCGCTCCAACGCCAACATCCCCCGGGAAAACTCCGTCTCCGCCCGGCCATCAAAACAAAGATACAAACTCGGCTCCGTTTCCAACTCCCGCAACACCTCCCGCACCTCCCGACACGCCGCCGCCTGGTCCCACCGCCCCGCCTTCCGCGCACTCTTGCTCACCCGCTCCAAAAGATCCACCCAATGATACCCCACCCGAACCGTCAACAACGCCCGCCTCTGCAACTCAAAACTCCTCTCATACTGCCCCAACTGCTCCCACTCACGGGCCAAAATCACCAACCAATTCGGATCACCCAACGCCAACTGCTCCACCAAACTCAAATACCCCTGCGCCTCCTCCTCCTTCCCCGCCTCACTCAACGCAACCGCCGCCTTCACCAACAAACCCGTATTCCCCTCATTCACCTCGCACAACGCCTTAAACATCACCGCAGCCTCCTCAAAGCGCCCCCACGACGACAAAATCTTCGCCAAACCCAACTGATACGAATCATTCTCCTCATCCAACTCCACCAAAGCCTCAAAACACCGCTTCAACAAAACCATATCACCACGCGACTCCGCAGTCTGCGCAAGAGACAACCAACCCACCTCACTCTTCAACCGCTTAAAATCCGCCTCAAGCTCTTTCAACACCTCACCCAAACGCCTCTCATCCACCGCCACCTCCCGGCCCCGCATCGCATAAATCCACCGCGCCCGCTCCCACTCATCAGATTCAGGAGCAACCGCCTCCAACCGTTCCCACAAAGTCATAATCTCATCGCTATGCCCCACCGTCTCCTCAATGAACAACCTCACCGGAAAATCCTCCGAAACCAAACTCCGCCCAAGCTCCAACCCGAGCTCAGGCCACCCCTCCAAACCCGAATCAGGACCCCAGCCCCGCGCAATAAAACCCAACAACTCCAACGAATCCGACCAATCCTCCGTCTGCGTCTCACGCCACAACCGCTTCAACAAACCATGCGCCGACTCCCCCTCCCCCCGGTCCAAAAAATAATCCGCTAAAAAAACAATCCGCCGACAACCCCGATTCAAATAATCCCACTTCCCCTCCGTCAACCCAATCGCCTCCTCAACCCACTCCTCCGGCACCGCCTCCCCCAACTCCAACCCGAACACCTCAAACGCCTCCTCAATCCGCTCCAAACGCTGCAAATACCAAAACGCCTCCTCCGGAAAATCCCGCGCATAAACCTTCAACGCTTCCTCACCCCGGCCCAACTGCGCCAACACCTGCAAAGCCTGGCTCGACTCCTCCACCCCCCCCTTCCGTGCCGTCTTCACCAACTCCTCAACCACCGCCGACACATCCTCCCCGTTCCAATGCGCAAACACCGCCTGGCCCCGCAACTGTCGAACCCCGCGCAAACGCGTCTGCCGTTCCAAAAACTCAACCGGATCCCCCTCTAACAACCGAATAGTCCCCAACACCTCATGCCCCTCCGGCGCAACACTTCGGATCAACTCCACATCCCCGTTCCACCTCGCCCAAAGCATCTTCTCCTTCGCCGACAACCCCTCCCAATACTCCTCCCGCTTCCCCAGCGCACTCGCCAAAGAAATCCAACGCAACTCCCCTCCCTCCGCACTCTTCGCCCTCTCCAAAACCTCCAACGCCTCCTCAGACTCCCCCTCAAGAATTCTCGCACGCGCCACCTGTCCCGCCAAACCGGCCACCCGCTCAGCCAAAACCTTCGCCACCGTCTCGTCAGCCACATGCCTCGGCAACCGGAAAAGCGGCACATACGCCCGCAACTTCACCAAACGCTGATAAATCTCCTCCCGCTCACTCGCCGTCTCCGCCACCAGATAACTCTCTAACAAATCAACCGTCTCCTGCCCCGTCTCCGGCGTAATCTCCAAATCAATCCACCTCAACAAGCGCCGCGCACGCCACGCCACCTCCGGATCGCCACTCTTCACATACCCCTCCAACTCCTCCACCGAACCCGCTCCCCCCTCCCAAAGCAGCCTCTCTGCCGCCAACCTCTCCCCATAACGCTCCCCATCCAAATGCGGCCCCTTCACCCCCTGCCCCTCCTCATCCGTCGTCATCAAAAATCCCGACAGATCATCAAAAAACTCTCCCAACCCAAACGACCACGCCGTCCCCTTCTGCATCACCTACACCATCTACCACAGTGTCTTTGACCCCTACTCCATCTTTGTCGCCATCTCCATCAACTTCACCGCCTGCAATCCCTTCTGTTCTTAGCGCAGATTCGTGCAATGTAAGCACTGATCGCGGTATGACCGTTCTCAATCTATCTGATGGAGTTCGCCTTCCGTTCCTTCTGATGAATAGTCTAGAAAGAGCTCAACAGCTATCAGATTGCATCAATGAAGGGCGCGCAGACAGTGCG
>JBCCZX010000237.1:0-4142 GCA_039186735.1 Verrucomicrobiota bacterium
GCGGGGGCGTCGTGTGAGATGGTGGTGATGCGTTTGGTGACTTCAAAGACGGCGTGGGGGAAGAAGATGGCGAGGAAGCGTTTGAGGACGAGGTCGTAGACTTTGGCTTCTTGGTCGGTGAGTTTGACGACGCGGCCGGTGGGGATGATGGCGAAGTGGTCGGAGACTTTGGCGTTATTGAAGATGCGTTTGGAGAATTGGACGCGGTCGTTTTGGAGGGCATCGTCGGCCCAGTTGGCGAGGGAGGAGTTGGACTTGGCGATGTCGGCGAGGGTGGCTTTGACGTTGGGGAGGTAGTCTTCGGGGAGGTAGCGGGAGTCGGTCCGGGGGTAGGTGAGCATTTTGTGGCGCTCGTAGAGGGCCTGGGCGAGTTGGAGGGTGTTGCGGGCGGTGAAGGGGGCTTCGCGCTGGAGGGTGGTGAGGTCGTAGAGTTGGGGGGCGATTTGTTTCTGGGGTTTTTTCTCTTCGGTGACGATGCCGGTCTTGCCGGTGCAGCGGGCAAGGATGGTGTCGGCTTGTTCCTGGGACCAGATGCGTTCGGCGCGGCCGTGGGGTTTGGTTTCGTCTTTCTTGAAGTCGAGGTCGATCCATTTGCCCTCGTAGGAGCCGGCTTGGACGCCGAAGTCGGCGTGGACTTCGAAGTAGTCTTCGGGGGTGAAGGCTTGGATTTCGCGTTCGCGTTTGGCGAGGATGGCGAGGGTGGGGGTTTGGACGCGGCCGGCGGAGGTGATGTTGAAGCCGCCGTGGCGGGAGCGGAAGCAGGTGAGGGCGCGGGTGGAGTTGAGGCCGACCAGCCAATCGGACTCGGAGCGGCATTTGGCGGCGTTGCGGAGGTTGACCATGTCTTCGCCGTCGCGGAGTTGTTCCCAGGCGGCTTGGATGGATTTGGTAGTCATGGATTGCATCCAGAGGCGTTTGACGGGCTTCTGGATGTTGCCGATTTCCATGATGTATTGGAAGATGAGTTCACCTTCGCGGCCGGCGTCGCAGGCGTTGACGATGAGGTCGAAGTCTTTCTTTTTGGCGAGGGAGAGGACGTGTTTGAGGCGGGCTTCGGATTGTTCGATGGGTTGGAGGTCGAAGCGGTCGGGGATGGCGGGGAGGACGTCGAATTTCCAGGGGAGGTTTTTGCCGTTGGGGCCCATGGGCATTTTGAGTTCGACGAGGTGGCCGACGGCGGAGGTGATGGCGGCTTGGTCATTTTCGAAGAACTGGGCGTCGCGCGATTTGCCCTTTTTTTCGAATTTTCCGAGTTTGGGAGCGAGGGCCTTGGAGAGATCGGTGGCGACGGAAGGCTTCTCGGCGATGATGAGAGTGCGGGGCATCTGGGGTTCGACTTACGGGGGGAAGGTGGGGCTTGCCAAGGATTTTTGGTGGGCGGGACTGCCACGAAGAAGAGTTGGGGCCGATTTGCTAGGTCCAATCGGAGAGTTTGCTGTAGAGGCGTGGACCGGTTTTGGAGGGTTTAGAGGCGGGGCGGAAGCGGCGATTTTCGAAGCGGCGATTGTTGTCGGATTCTTCGCTGGGAGCGGGTTCGGGGGCTTTTTTGACGGAGGTTTGGAGGGAGAAGGCGACGACTTCGTGGCAGTTGGGGCAGGGGCCTTCGGCGCTCATGGTTTGAACGACGAGGATGCAGCCGCAAGCGGGACAGGGAAAACTGAGTTGGATGGAAGCTGATTGGTTCAAAGCTCAGCAAGCTTTAGGAACGCGTAAATTTTTGACCAGTGTATTGTTTGACCGCACCTTTGATCTCGAGACTGAGGAGGTTGGCGGAGACTTCGTGGACGGGGAGGCGGGTGCGGGAGGCGAGGTCGTCGATGGTGGCGGGGTCGGAGGAGAGGTGTTCGAAGAGGAGGTGTTCGGTGGCGGTGAGGTTGGGGGGTGGGGCGGGTTCGGAGTCGGGGAGGGGGAGTTGGCCGAGTTCGTCGAGGAGGTGGTTGGGTTCGGTGGCGAGGATGGCGCCGTTGCGGATGAGGTCGTGGCAGCCGGCGGAGGAGGGGCGGTCGACGGGGCCGGGGACGGCGAAGACGGGGAGGCCGTTTTCGGAGGCGAAGGAGGCCGTGATGAGGGAGCCGGATTTGGCGCGGCATTCGGTGACGAGGACGGCGGAGGACCAGGCGGCGACGATGCGGTTGCGTTGGGGGAAGGTTTGTTTGTCGGGAGGATAGCGGAGGGGGAATTCGGAGATGAGGGCGCCGTTTTGTTCGGCGATTTGGGCGGCGAGGTCTTCGTTTTCGGGAGGGTAGAGGCGGTGGAGGCCGGAGCCGATGACGGCGATGGTGCGGTGACCGAAGTCGAGGGAGGCGCGGTGGGCCTCGGTGTCGATGCCGCGGGCGAGTCCGGAGATGATGGAGTAGCCGGCGAGGCCGAGGTGCTGGGTGAATTGGCGGGTGATACTACGTCCGTAGTGTGTGCATTGTCGGGAGCCGACGATGGCGATGGCGTGGTGGTGGGCGGGGGTGAGGGTGCCCTTGAGGTAGAGGAGGACGGGGGAGTCGGGTTGTTGGGAGAGAGAGGCGGGCCAGAGGGGTGAATCGGGGGTGAGGATGTCGATGCCGGATTTTTGGCAGCGGGTGAGTTCGGCTTCGGGATCGAAGTGGGTGGACCACTTGGTGATGATGGAGGCGATTTCGGGTCCGATGCCGGGGACTTGTTGGAGTTCGCGGGAGGGTTGGGCGAGGATGGTGTCGGCGGAGCCGAAGTGGTCGAGGAGGCGACGGATACGGATGGGGCCGAGCTTGGGGAGGGCGTTGAGGGTGAGGAGAGCGAGCATTGAGAAGGCTGAGGGTGAGGTGGGAGTGGTTTTAACAGGAGGTCAGGAGAAAGGGAGCTGGTTTTAGTTTTTCGCGCGAAGTCACGAAGGCGCGAAGGGGTTTTGGACTGGGAGCATGGGTGGGAAGGATGTTTCTGGGTTTGTTGGGTTGCTGAGGGTTGGGTTGTTTGAACAGGAGGGAGCGGAGAGAACGGAGTTTTGGGTGGAAATTGGAATTGTTTCTTTGTGTCCGCACGGAGGGACGGAGTATTTTTGGATTGAATTGGTGTGTTTAACAGGTGGTTAGGACGGAGGAAGCTGGTTTTTGTTTTTCGCGCAAAGGCACGAAGGCGCGAAGGGGTTTTTTACTGGGAGCAATGGTGGGAAGGATGTCTCTGGGTTTGTTGGGTTGCTGAGGGTTGGATTGTTTGAACAGGAGGGAACGGAGAGAACGGAGTTTTGAGTGGAAATTGGAATTGGTTTTTTGGGCTTGGGCTTGGGCTTGGGTTTGGGTTTGGGTTTGGGTTTTGTGCTGTGGTTTGTGGTTGTGGTTGTGGTTGTGGTTGTGGGGACGGTTTCGTCGAGAATGAACTCATTTTCTACCAGTGTTGGAGTTGTTCGGGGAAGGGGCAGTTTTTGCAGTCGCTGGTGTCGTGGAGGCAGAAGTCTTGGTAGATTTGGAGGAGGGCTTGTTGGTGGGCGGCTTTTTTGAGGAGGGTGGGTTGGAGGGGGTGGTTGCCGAGGAGGCGGTGGGCGGCGCGGAGGACACGGTTGGAGGGGGTGGGGCCGGGGTTTTTGGCATAGATGGGCCAGTGGCGGTCGGGATTGTGGGTGAGTTTGAGAGGATGGAGGGTGTTGAGGAGGAAGTCGGTGATGCGTTGGCGGCCGAGGAGGGCGTGGGGTTTGGGAGTGGTTTTGGAGGTGAGGGAGAAGTGGTGGTTCCAGAAGGGGTCGGTGAGGGTGAGGAGGTGGCGCTGGAGTGCGGGGAGGTTGGTTTGGGCGAGTTTTTCGAGGGTGGGCCAGTGGTCGAGGGCGGCGGCGAGGGCGGCGACACGGCGGTGAGGATGATTGGCGGGGCGGAGGCTGGCGAAGGTCCAGGGGAGGGGACGGAGGCGGGGATGGGGGCGGAGTTTCCACCAGTCGGACCAGAGTTGGGTGAGCCATTGGCGAGAGTCGGCGGGTGCGGTCTCGGGGAGGTCTGGTTTGAGGAAGCCGGCGTGTCCGAAGAGGGTGGCGGTGCGGTGGGCGGGGGGGAGGTTGCGGAGTTGGTTGAGGGGGGTGATTTGGGCGAGGAGGTTCATGGGGCTCCTATTTTGGTAGTAGCCGAGAGCGAGGGCGAGGTGTTGCCAGAGGGCCTGGCCGAAGGAGTGGGCTTCGGCGGTGCGGTGGA
>JBCCZX010000238.1:0-4118 GCA_039186735.1 Verrucomicrobiota bacterium
CCCCCCCCCTCCCTTCATATACTCAACCAACAAATCCAGTTTTAAGCAGTTAACGTTGACTACCACTACCAGCTATTACCCTCCTCGGCAATGTTCTTGATACGCCTCTGCGGAAAGATGTATTGTTCTAATCGTGTCTGGTGGGATACGCCGGCCGATTTATTTGCTCCGCGTGGGCTGCATGAGAATCTGGGCGGACCTGCGAAGCGGCGGGCGAAAATAGCACCACACGAAGAGGCGGCGAGAGGCGGCGTGCACGCGGCACGTATGTCCAGCGTGTAATTTTCATTAGTCAACTGGGACATATGGGATACATCTGCGCCGACAGATCCTGCAGGCTGTGAATCAGCCGGCTGTTGACGCTGCACTGCAGCGCACGGAGAATAAGTCAAAACACGTACATAACTCGGTTAATCATGTTTGTGGTGCCACCGTCTTAACGATATGCTTCGCATGCATCGGTGTGATGCAAAGGAATGCATCAGTGGATTCTCTGGAGGGGGCGGGGGTGGTTATAGCGCCCTATCGAAACCACCGGCGGCAGAACGAGAGGGGCAGCCGGGCACTGAGTTACTACACAAGTCTTTGCTTAACCACACGGCGCTGACTGGAGAGAAGTACGAGGCGTAAAGGAGGCTGGTGGCAACAGCAAAGTCCCGTCGCTGATGCAAGCATGCCGTACCTCTCCGGGTGAAATTCAACAACATGGCTGGCACCCTCCTTCCCTTGGCCTGATTTCCATCAAAACAATGGCTGCAATCTGGCAACTGTCACATAAAGCGGGTGGCACGAGCTTCATAACAAACACCACCGGATGAGCCCGGCCACCAACTCCGCCGCGCCGAGCACTTGCCGCCGCAGCCCAGCGCCTCCGCCTCCAACTCGTGCCGTCAACACTTCCTGCGGATTGTTCCTGCTGCCGCAAGTGACGCGAGCTGGTTCCCAGGACCACCGCCCACAAAAACACCGCCCCAGCACAAAAGCAGCCGGCTGCGACCGGTCACAAGAGTGTGCTCCCGAACAAAGGCAGGTGGTGGGGTCGGATGGCCTGTCTCCGGGCTCGATCGCCAGGTGGTGGGGATCACGCCACCCGCCACTTACCAACCGGTGTAGTCCGGTTGGAGAAGTTTTGGTTGAACCAGCTCCCGCGAACGATGGTCCAATCCAGTCCACTCTCTTGAACGATTCTTTCGCAAGCCTGGGCTTCTTCTTCACCCCGACCGGATAAAAGCACGAGATGGCGTACGCCGTGGCTCTTGGCTTTGTTCACAAAGGCTTGGATGGTGTCGGTGGAGCCGTCGATGGCGAGATCTCCGGCGTAGCTGATGTAGACGGAGGTGACACCTTCCAAGGAGGCATCCCAACTCGCTTCGCGGTTCCAATCGAAGGCTGGAATGGTTCGGCGAGACCCTTTGCGGATAGTCTTCCCGAGTGCAGTGAGGCGCGAGGCGACCCGGCTCCCGGTTTTGCCGGTGGCGCCCAGCACGAGGGTGAGTTCATTTCGGCTCTCTTGGTTTTGTTCTTTTGATTTCATCTGGTTCTTTTCTGTTTCGTTTTGTTTCTCGTGGTGAGGAACGGGAACACAGTGGCAAGAACCGGGCTGAAAATCTTGACGGCCGGAGCCAAAGAATTGACCTCGCCCGCCAATCGCCAACCCGGCTGCAGGCTCTGCAGGATTGAAAGTCCTGCGATTTCGGCGTTTCCTTGGGTCATGGATGAGATCTCGGCAATGTTCGTGCACAAGATCGTGGACGTTGCTGTGGTGAGCGGGGTTGTCGGTGTTGCGAAACGGCGAGAGTGGTTCGAGAGCGTGGGGCTGGATCCCGATGCGACCGTCGATCCCAAGAGTATGGTGAGCGACTCGGACTACTACGATCTCATTGAACGGATTGCCCGCGAAAGCGAGCTCGGGATGACGCTTCCTCTCAAGGCGGGAGGAGCGGTTTGCTGTGACGACTACGGGGCCTTTGGGTTGGCGTGGAAGTCGGCAACCAATCTACGAGGTTCCTACGAGCGGGCGGAACGCTATGCTCGCGTGCTGAGCAGTGTGGCGATTTTTGAAGTCGTTCCCGAAGGGGAGAAGACCTACCTCATGATGCACTGGGAGGGTGAGAGGAGTTTGGGGCTTCGGCTCTCGAACGAGCAGACGGTCGCGGAAGTCGTCAAGCTGAGCCGGGAGGTGAGCCCCGAGGATTTTTCTCCCGAAGTGGTCTACTTCAAACACCCTTCGCCAGGCAGCACGGCAGCGCATGAGGATTACTTCGGGTGCCCGGTTCACTTCGATGCCGATCGCGATGGGTTCCTTGTCTCGGAGTCCGCCCTGACCTTGTCGAACCGACTGGGTGATCCGGCCATCTCCCAGTTCTTCGATGCTCACATGGAGCAGGAGCTTCGCGAACTTTCAGACGAGAGTGGGTTGAGCAAGCGGGTGCGGATTCAGGTTTCGCAAGCATTGAGTGAGGGCGTGCCTACCGTCACCGAGATTGCCTTTCGGCTCGGGATGAGCGGAAGAACCTTGCAGCGACGACTCGCCGACCAGTCTCTTTCCTTCAAAGCACTGGTTGATGAATCCCGCCGCGAGCTTGCCGAGCGGCTACTCAAGGAGACGGATTACGCTCTGAACGAGATCGCGTTTCTCACCGGGTTCTCTGAGCAGAGTGCCTTCAATCGAGCTTTCAAACGCTGGGCCGGTCAGACCCCGCGGTCGTACCGGATCGGAGTTAAGGGGGGATGAGGGTGTGGTGAGGGGAAGTGGGCGGTGACTTTGGATGAGTTGTTAAGGTAGCTTGAGTTGAGAAACGCTACTCGTAGGAAAAAAGGTTGGCGGTGTCTTTGAAGTTCCAGCCTTGAGTGTTTTCGGGGAGGTGGAGGGTGTCGCCGTTGTAGACGAGGTGCTTGTTCTTGAGGGGGGCGTTGTTTTTTTCGAATGAGCGGAAGCCTTTGAGGAAGGCCGGATTGTAGGTGGCGGCGGATTTGATTTCGATGGCGGTGAGGTTTTTGGGTGGGCCGGTGAGTAGATCGATTTCGTTACCATTGGAATCGCGGAAGAAGTGGAGGTCGGGGTCTGCTCCCTGATTGGCGCGGGTTTTGAGGGCTTCGGTGACGATGAGGTTTTCGAAGATGTTGCCGACGAGGGGGTCGCGGGAGATTTGGTCGGGTTTGGTAATGCCGAGGAGGTAGATGAGGAGGCCGGGTTCGATGAAGTAGATTTTCGGGCTCTTGATCACTCGTTTACCAAAGTTCTCGTAGTAAGGGGTGAGGCGGAAGGTGATGAAGGAGGCTTCGAGGATGCTGAGCCAGCTGCGGATAGTTTTTTGGCTGACGCCGACGTCATTGGCGAGGGAGGAGTAGTCGGCGATTTGGCCGACGCGTCCGGCGAGGAGTTTGAGGAATTTTTCGAAGAGAGCGGAGTCCTTGAGGTTGATGAGTTGGCGGACATCGCGTTCGACATAGGTGCGGTAGTAGTCTCGGTAGGCGGGAGTGGGGCGGATTTGGTCGGCGTGGACGCGGGGGAGGGTGCCGTGGAAAGCGAGATCTTCGAAGGTGTCGAAGGGGAGGCCGTGGTCTTGGAGCTCGGCGTAGGAGAGAGGGTAGAGGGTGAGGATGGCGGTGCGTCCGGCGAGGGTTTGGGTGATGCCTTGGCGGAGTTCGAGTTGGTGCGAGCCGGTGAGGACGAACTGGCCTTTTTGCTTGGAGGAGTCGACGAGGGTTTGGAGGTAGTTGAGGAGTTCGGGGGCGCGTTGGATTTCGTCGAAGATGGCTTGCCCGGGGAAGTTGCGGAGAAATTGGCGGGGGTCGGCGAGGGCGAGTTCGCGGGTGTCGGGGTCTTCGAGAGAGACATAGGCGTAATCGGGGAGGGATTCGCGGACGAGGGTGGTTTTCCCGCTTTGGCGGGGGCCAAGGACGGTGACGATGGGGTATTCCTTGAGGAGGTGCTGGAATTCGGGGCCTGGCTGACGGGGAATCACGCAGGAAGGTTAAATTATGCAAAAATGGACTTCAAGTCCTTTTTTGCATAAAAATACCTCAGCGGTAGCGATAGAATGGGTGATGGCTTAGGTGCCGCAGGGTCGGCGGGTGTCGGTGGTGAGGTAGTCCAAGGCTTTCTGGAAACTGGC
>JBCCZX010000239.1:0-4108 GCA_039186735.1 Verrucomicrobiota bacterium
CGGCAAAAGCCGCCTCGACACCCCCGAAATCCAGGAAGTCATCCGCGAACTCATCAAGCTCGCCAAAGAACAAGGCTACCTCACCCACGACGACGTCAACGAGCTCCTCCCCTCCGACATGGTCGAGCCCGCCGACATCGAGGGCATCTACGAACGCCTCCGCTCCATGGAGTTCGACATCATCGACGCCTCCGATGTCGACCGCTTCAAGGACAAGAAAACCGACGACGCCGTCGCCACCGAGGAAACCAAGGCCGAAAAACTCGACATCCTCGACGACCCCGTCCGCATGTACCTCAAACAAATGGGTCAGGTCCCCCTCCTTACCCGTGAGCAAGAAGTCGAAATCTCCAAGCGCATCGAAGACGCCGAAATCAACGTCCAGAAATACCTCCATCTCTTCGGCTTCGTCGCCACCAGCTACCTCGAACTCGCCGACAAACTCTCCCGCGGAAAAGAACGCTTCGACCGCGTGATTCTCGATAAAAAAATCGAATCCCGCGAACGCTACATGAAGGTCCTCCCCAAACTCTGCGACCAAGTCCTCACCCTCCACGAAGAAACCGCCGACGTCTGGCGCAAACTCTCCGCCAAAAACCCCCGCGGGCGCAAAAAACTCGAGGAAACCTTCAAGAAAAACCTCACCACCCTCGCACGCCAATACACCCGCTTCTACTTCAAACAAAAAATCATCGAAGACTTCTGCGACCGCGTCGACGACTACGAATCCAAATTCTGGCGCTACGACCGCAAAGTCCAGGCCGGTGGCAAAGACGCCGGCGAATTCGAAACCAAACTCAAGGAAATCCAGCAGGAAACCTGGTGCACCACCGAATCCTTCGAACAAAACAAAAAAGACCTCCGCCACTGGATGCGCGAAGCCCACAAGGCCAAAACCGAAATGGTCGAAGCCAACCTCCGCCTCGTAATTTCCATCGCCAAGAAATACACCAACCGCGGCCTCTCCTTCCTCGACCTCATCCAAGAAGGCAACATGGGCCTCATGAAAGCCGTCGAAAAATTCGAATACCGCCGCGGCTACAAATTCTCCACCTACGCCACCTGGTGGATTCGCCAAGCCATCACCCGCTCCATTGCCGACCAAGCCCGCACCATCCGCATCCCGGTCCACATGATCGAGACCATCAACAAACTCATGCGGGTCCAAAAACAACTCGTCCAGGAATACGGCCGCGAACCGTCCCCCGACGAAATCGCCGAGGAAATCCACCTCCCCGTCGAACGTGTCCGCGCCGTCCTCAAAATGGCCCAACAACCCATCTCCCTCCAGGCCCCCGTCGGCGACTCCGACGACACCTCCTTCGGTGACTTCATCGAAGACAAAACCGCCGAAAACCCCATGGAAGAAGCCGGCTTCGCCATGCTCAAGGACAAGATCATCGAAGTCCTCGACTCCCTCACCGAACGCGAACGCGAAGTCCTCGAACAACGCTTCGGCCTCAAGGACGGCTACTCCCGCACCCTCGAGGAAGTCGGCCGCCAATTCCAAGTCACCCGCGAACGCATCCGGCAAATCGAAGCCAAAGCCCTCCGCAAAATGCGCCACCCCACCCGCATCCGCAAACTCGAAGGCTTCATCGAACTCCCCACCGACTAGCCTCACCGGTAGCGCGGACCGCCCCCGGTCCGCATCGAACTTCGGTGGACGTGCTTGAATTTCAAGCTACCCTCTCCTCACCAACCCGTGAGTTTCGACCCCACCACCATCCGTCCCGACTTCCCGATCCTCAATCAGGAAGTCCACGGTAAACCACTGATCTACCTCGACAACGCCGCCACCACCCAAAAACCCCGCCAGGTCCTCGACGCCTCCCGCGCCTACTACGAAGAGACCAACTCCAACATCCACCGCGGCACCCACCACCTCTCCCAAAAAGCCACCGCCGCCCACGAACACGCCCGCGAAACCATCGCCCGCCACCTCAACGCCGCCTCCCCCCACGAAATCATCTTCACCTCCGGCACCACCGACGGCATCAACCTCGTCGCCAACATCCTCCCCCTCTCCCCCGGCGACGAAATCCTCATCTCCGCCCTCGAACACCACTCTAACATCGTCCCCTGGCAACTCCTCGCCCAACGCACCGGCGCCAACCTCAAAATCATCCCCGTCCTCGACGACGGCACCCTCGACCACCCCGCCTACCTCAACCTTCTCAACCCCAAAACCAAAATCCTCGCCCTCACCCACGTCTCCAACGCCTTCGGCACCCCCATCCCCGTCGCTGATTTCCTGCCACCCGCCCGCGCCAATGGCACTCTCACCCTCCTCGATGCCGCCCAATCCGTCGCCCACCAACCCCTCGACGTCCAAACCCTCGACCCCGACTTCCTCGTCTTCTCCGGCCACAAACTCTACGCCCCCACTGGCATCGGCATCCTCTACGCCAAATCCAGTAGCATCGAAATCCTCCCCCCCTGGCGCGGTGGTGGCGAAATGATCAAAGAAGTCACCTACGAATCCTCCACCTACAACGACCTCCCCTTCCGCTACGAAGCCGGCACCCCCAACATCGAAGGCGCCATCGCCCTCGCCTCCGCCTTCGACTGGCTCACCTCCCACAACCTCCCCGCCATCGCCACCCACGAACAAACCCTCATCACTCAAGCCGCCCAAGCCCTCACCCAAATCGAGGGCCTCACCCTCTACGGCCCCGAAAACCGCCAAGGCTCCCTCTCCTTCAACATCTCAGGCATCCACCACTACGACCTCGGCACCCTCCTCGACCAAATGGGCCTCGCCCTCCGCACCGGCCACCACTGCTGCCAACCCCTCATGTCCCGCTTCGGCATCACCGGCACCATCCGCGCCTCCTTCGCCGCCTACAACACCACCGAAGAAGTCACCCACCTCGCCACCGCCATCGAAAAAGCCGCCTCCATGCTCAAATAAAAGTCTCTTTTCCTCCTAATCTCCTGTTCAAAGCCCACAACAAAAAACACCCTCTGCGAAAACTCAGCGTCCTCCGCGACTCTGCGGTGAACAAAATCACCCGCCCATGACCATCGCCGAAAAACAACAACAACTCCTCGACGAACTCGCCCTCTTCCAAGACTGGACCGAGCGCTACCAATACGTCATCGACCTCGGCAAAAAACTCTCCCCCATGGCCACCGAACTCCAAACCCCCGACAAACTCATTAAAGGCTGCCAATCCCAAGTCTGGCTCGATTCCCAATTCTCCGACGGCAAGATGAACTACCTCGCCGACTCCGACTCCCTCATCACCAAAGGCATGATCGCCCTCTTCGTCCGCGTCCTCGACCGCCAGTCACCCGACGACATCCTCCAAGCCGACATGTCCTTCATCGACCGAACCGGCCTTAAGGAACACCTTGCCCCCACCCGCGCCAATGCCCTCACCCTCATGGCCACCCAGATGAAGCAACACGCCCTCACCCACGCCACCAACCCATCCTAGCCGCATCCTTCGTGGCCGCGCTGGTTACAACGCCGTCCTCAGCGCCGCGTAAAGAACGACAACAACATCGCCAAAAATCCCCTCTTGCCTCCCCGCCCTGCTTGCGACGCCAAAACCATCCCCGCAAGATCATCCAGAATCTTCCCATCCCCATCCCGATCCAAAATCGCCCCCATCCCCGATTTCCGATCCGGCGTCCCCCCATCCTGCCGCCCCTTCCGCATCAAAAACGCCAACACCAACGGAACCAACATCGGCAACAACTTCTGCACCATCCCAGACTCCACACCCACCCGCTTCCCGACTGCATCCGACGCCTCTCGCACCTTCTCTTCCCCCCCGAATAATCCCCCATCCCCACTCGGAATCGCCGGCGGACCATCAAAGAATCCCCCCAAATCATCCACTCCTCCCTCATCGACCCCCAAACCACTCACCAGGTCCTCCACATCCACCCCCGCCTCGCGCTGCGTCGTCAATCACCCTCAAAGAAGAGGCCCCCAACACTCCTACACACCCGACGCCTGCCCCTCACTCAAACCCACCCCCCGCCCCAACATCACCGCCACCCGCCCACCCAGTTGCGTCATCAAATAATCCAAAAAAAACATCGCCCTTTTTTTTCAAACAAAGCCAACCAAAAACCCCAATTTTAAGAACCCAAA
>JBCCZX010000240.1:0-4056 GCA_039186735.1 Verrucomicrobiota bacterium
CCATGTTCCCCGCTTTAAAACCCAAGACACAGAGCCCAAGAAATCAGCCTTCATCTGCGTCCATCTCCGGTTAAAACAACCCGTGCTCATCTCCGAAACCACCTTCGCCGCCATCGACTTCGAAGCCGCCGGCGCAGTCCCCGGAGCTCCCGACCAACCCATCCAAATCGGCATCGCCACCGCCAAACTCGGCCAAATCCCCACCCTCTTCGACTCCTACCTCGCCCTCGACCGTCCCGTCACCCCCGGTGCCCAGCGCGTTCACGGCATCACTGAAGCACACCTCGCCGACGCCCCGTCCCTCCTTCAACTCTTCCCCACCCTCAAAAACCACCTCGCCGACCGCCCTCTCGTCGCCCACGCCCACGGCACCGAAAAACGCTTCCTCGCCGCCCTCCCCGGCCACCCCTTCGGCCCGTGGCTCGACACCCTCACCCTCGCCAAAAAAACCTACCCAAAAGCCCCCTCCCACAAACTCGGCTCTCTCTGCGACACCCTCCTCATCACCCCAAAACTCCACAACCTGATCCCTGACCGCAACTGGCACGACGCCCTCTTCGACGCCGCCGCCTCCCTCCTCCTCCTCTTCCACCTCATCGAAGAACTCAACCTCGCCTCCAAACCCCTGCAACTCCTCTCCTAGCCGTTCATCCCCAGCAAAACGACCCCGGCCACTACTAAAACCCCCAAAACCATCAACCACCGCCGACCCGACCGGGTCTTCGCCGCCTTGCACATCAATCACAGCATACCCCAAACTTCCCCCATTCCCCAAAAGATCAACTTTTCATCCCTCCTTCCCCACAAAACCCACAACTTCAATGTTCAATGTTGGAAGTTCGATATTCGATGTTCACAATCCCCCCCATGAAAACTGCGGTCTACGCCGGCTCCTTCGATCCCCCCACCAACGGCCACCTCTGGATGATCGAACAAGGCCTCGCCCTTTTTGACCGCCTCATCGTCGCCATCGGCACCAACCCCTCCAAAAAATACGCTTTCTCCGTCACCGAGCGCCTCGAACTCCTCCGTGGTTCCACCCCCACCAACGACAATCTCACCATCGCCCACTTCGACAATCGCTACCTAGTCGACTACGCAAAGGAACAAAACGCCGCCTACATCCTCCGTGGCATCCGCTCCCCCGGCGACTACGAATACGAGCGCGTCATGCGTCACATCAACGCCGATCTCGCACCCGAAGTCATCACCACCTTCCTCATGCCTCCTCGCGAACTCGCCCAAGTCTCCTCCTCCATGGTCGAATCCCTCATCGGCCCCGAAGGCTGGGAAGAAACCGTCCAACGCTACGTCCCCACCCCCGTATTCGAAGCCTTGAAGCAAAAGCAACGGTAGGGCGTGGCGGCTCGCCGCGCCGCGAATCAGCCTACAAGCCTGAAGTATCTTGTCCCAGCATTCTCAACAAAGCGCATGCAAACCCTCTTCATCGCTCTCGCCGCCTTCTTTGCCTACCTCTTCGCCTACCACACCTACGGCCGCTGGCTCTCCCAAAAAATCTTCAAGCTCGACCCCGAAGCCACCACCCCAGCCTGCGAACTCGAGGACGGCAACGACTACGTCCCCACCTCCAAAGGCATCGTCTTCGGCCACCACTTCACCTCCATCGCCGGCACCGGACCCATCGTCGGCCCCGCCCTCGCTGTCATCTGGGGCTGGGTCCCCGCCCTCCTCTGGGTTCTCTTCGGCTCCATCTTCATCGGGGCCGTCCACGACCTCGGCTCTCTCGTCGTCTCCTTACGTAACAAAGGCCAAACCGTCGGCGACATTGCCGGCCGTGTGCTCTCCCCCCGCGCCCGCCTTCTCTTCCTCGCCATCCTCTTCCTCGCCCTCACCATCGTCCTCGCGATCTTCGGCCTCGTCATCGCCGCCGTCTTCAAACAATACCCCCAGTCGATTCTCCCCTGCCTCCTCCAAATTCCCCTCGCCATCCTCATCGGCAACTTTCTCCATCGCAAACAAATCAAACTTCTCATTCCTTCCCTCCTCACCCTCGGCGTCATGTATCTCACCGTCGCCTTCGGAAACGTCGGCTTCCTAGCCGACCTCAACAACACCCTCGCCGCCTGGCCCATCATCACCTGGGTCGGCGTCCTACTGCTCTATTCGTATCTCGCCTCTGTCCTCCCAGTCTGGCTCCTTCTCCAGCCCCGCGACTACATCAATTCCCTCCAACTCATCACCACCCTCGCACTAGTCTTCTTCGGCCTCCTCGCCGCCGCCTTCTTCGGCCTCGACCAAGGCTCCGGAAAACAATCCCTGCAAGTCATCGCTCCCGCCTTCAACCTCTCCCCGGCAGGAGCCCCACCCCTCTTTCCCTTCCTCTTCATCACCATCGCCTGCGGTGCCATCTCCGGCTTCCACTGCCTCGTCTCCTCCGGAACTTCCTCCAAACAACTCCGCAACGAAACCGACGCCCGTGCTGTCGGCTACGGCTCCATGCTCACCGAGGGCTTCCTCGCCACCATCGTCATCCTCGCCTGCGTCGCCGGACTCGGCCTCGGCATCCCCTCCGAAACCGGCGGCCTCCTCACCGGCATCGACGCCTACCACGACCGCTACGCCTCCTGGGACTCTGCCAAAGGTTTGGGAGCGAAGGTCGGAGCCTTCGTCGATGGTGCCGCCAACTTCCTCAAATCCCTCGGCCTGCCCGCTACCTTCGCCGTCGCAGCCATGGGTGTCTTCGTCGCCTCCTTCGCTGCCACCACCCTCGACACCGCCTGCCGCCTCCAACGCTACGTCACCCAAGAACTCGCCCACCAACTCAAACTCACCCCCCTCACCAACAAACACGGTGCCACGATATTCGCCGTAGTTCTTGCCGGAATCATCGCCATCCTTCCTCTCCCCGGTGCCGATTGGCAAATCACCAACCTCGGCAAAGGCGGCCTCCTCCTCTGGCCCCTCTTCGGCGCCACCAACCAACTCCTCGGTGGCCTCGCCTTCCTCGTTATCCTCTTCTGGCTCCGCCAAAAAAAAGCCCCTAGCTGGTTCATCATCCCCCCCGCCATCCTCATGCTCCTTCTCCCCGGCTACGCCATGAGCCTGCAACTCTTCGTCGGCGACAACGCCTGGCTCACCGGCACCCAACCCAACTACCTCCTCGCCTCCTTCGGCCTCGCCACCATCGCCCTCGAAATCTGGATCATCGCCGAAGCCCTCAAACACTGGAAAACCCCTCCCAACCCCGCTCCCCCCTCCTCAAACCGTCAAAATCCCGACGCCGGCCGCTCCTGCTAACAATCCCCTACGGAGAGGCGGCCTTTATTGCCGCCAAAAATTCGCACAAGACAAAAACCAAACCCAATCTCCCTGAACTCTCTGTTCCCAAAAGAATCCCGCCACCCACCCCAATCCGCAAAGAACCCAGCAAAAAAAATCTGCGTCCAATCCGCGTCAATCTGCGTGGAAAAACAACCCCTGTCACCTCCCCAACCCTCTCACCCCTCATCCGCAAAACTCCCCACCAAAAAAATCCAAAAACCCCCGGAATACTTTCCCCACCCTCTTCGTCAGTGAGGTGACCTTATGAAAAAGTCACTGCAACCAACTGTTCTCGCCCTCCTTGCCGGGGCCGCTACTAGCCAAGCTGTTCTCATCGAAGTCCGCGTCGAAACCACCGGCCCTGTCGGACTCGCACCCGGTCTCGCCGCCTTCTCAGACGGCAGTTTTGACGTCTTCGACCCCGGCTCCATGGCCTCCTCCGCCCTCGAAACCCTTGCCGAAACCGGCGCTCCCTCCGACTTCGCTCCCCCGGCTGGTGGCGCCGTCTTCGGCCCTGGTATCGGACCAGGCTCGCCCCCCATCTTTGCTCCCGGCGCCTCCGCAACCGCTATCTTTGATGTCCCTGCCAACTTCTCCTCCTTCAACTTCGCCTCCATGTTGCTCCCCTCTAACGACTGGTTCATCGGCAACGGCACCGGCCTCGACATCTCCAGCCTCCTCGGCGGCAGCGTCACTTCCCTCTCCTTCGACTTCTCCACCGTTTGGGATGCCGGAACGGAACTCGAAGACTTCGACTTCTCTCCCGGCAACGGC
>JBCCZX010000241.1:0-4048 GCA_039186735.1 Verrucomicrobiota bacterium
AAAACCGAAACTCCCCCATCCCAATACCGGGACACCCTCACTCCCCCTCGCGATAACGCTTCAAAAATTCTACGTAGCGAATGGGCGAGTGATCCACGATGTAATCCGAAGGAATCGCCGAGAAATCCTGCTCCTTCCAATGCTTTTGAAAGACCTCCCGCAAATGCGCCAAATGACCCTCCCAACGCGCCTTCATTTGCCCCCCCAATTTTAGGTCTCTCTCCAAGGCTCCATCCGACCGAATGACCACGAGGCTTCCCCCATGCTTGTAACCCGGCGGAGTCGGCAAACGCGCAATCAAATCATTGTCATTAACAAACCGATACAAAGGCATCGCTGCAATCCCCTCGGCGAACTTCGCATTCCCCACCCGCGGACCCCCAAAGGTATAGACGCCCGCGACCTTCTCTTCATACATTGACCCATACAAAACTGCCAACGCTCCTCCTAAGCTATGCCCTCCAAACCACAGCTGAAAACCCTCATCTCCCTCCTTATCGCCACCTACGTTCCCGCCGCCCAGCTCCTCCAACCCCTTCCTCACCTCTGGCCTCAAAGCCTCCGCTAATTTCAAGAAGCCCGAGTGCGCCTGCCCCCCGCTCATCCACTTTTTCTTAACCACCGAAAGGTCCGTCATCCAGTCCTCAATCTCCTTCGGCTTTGTACCCTGAAACACAACCAATATGCTCTCCTCTAAGCGAACCATCACCCCGCGCAAACGCCCCTCGAACTTCAACACATAAACCCGATCTTCGGGCACGCCCGCCCTCTCCTTCACGAAGGTCTCATCCTCGACATACACCAGCATACTCAGCCTCGCCAACCACCAGGCATTCCGCAAAGATTCGCCCTCCGCGTCCTCATCAAACGGATACTCATTCACCCCCTCCAAATAGTCGTAAACAGTATTTGGCCCGAATAATGCATCAAAGGACAAAGAACGCTCCTTCTCATCCTCGCCCGGCTTCCCACTGGCCAAAACACCCACTACGAAAAGCCAACACACTCCAGCAAACCACACCCAAACTTTCATGCCTCACATAACACCAGAATCCCGATCCCATTCAATCCCAATTCCCAAGGTGGGGTGCGGGCGCCACCCCGAACCTAACAGCGCGTACGATACGAAAACCCAATCCCCCTCGTAAACTTCCTGCCCTTGCAGGCCTTCCCACTTTGTTCGTGAAGCGGGCAAAATCACTTCCCAATTTCGCATTCCACATTAAACATTTCCACCCATGTCCGAACCAGCCCCTAACGTACTCGTCGCCGACGACCAACACGACATCCTTTCCGCCGCTCGCCTCCTATTTAAAGGCGAAGGCATTAAAACCACTACCGTCAGCCACCCCGACGAAGCCCTCAATCAAGCCCGCAAAGGCCTCTACGACGTCGCCCTTATCGATCTCAATTACCGAAAAGACACCACCTCCGGGGAAGAGGGCATCCAACTCCTCAAGAAGATCAACGAAGTCCAACCCGAACTCCCCGTCGTCGTCATGACTGCCTGGGCCACTATCGACGTCGCCGTCGAAGCCATGCGCATCGGCGCCAAGGATTTCATCAACAAGCCCTGGGACAACGAACGCCTCCTCCAAATCGTCCGCACCCAAACCGACCTCCGCCGCTCCCTCCAACGCGAGAAACGCCTCAAAGACGAAAACCAACACCTCCGCGCCCAAAGCGAGGTAAAGATCATCGGCGAATCTCCCGCTCTTACCCAAATGTTGGATACCATCCGCCGCGTCGCCCCCTCCGACGCCTGCATCCTCATCACCGGTGAAAACGGTACCGGCAAGTCCATGATCGCCCGCCATATTCACGCCCAATCCGAACGCCACGAACACCCCTATATCAGCGTCAATATGGGCGGTCTTCCCGCCAACCTCTTCGAAACCGAACTCTTCGGCCACACCAAGGGCGCCTTTACCGACGCCCGCTCCGACCGGGCCGGACGCTACGAACTCGCCGATAAAGGCACCCTCTTCCTCGACGAAATCGGCAACCTCCCCGCCCAGCAGCAAACCAGCCTCCTCCGCCTCCTTGAAACCGGCGAATACGAACGCGTAGGCTCTTCCACTACAAAAACCGCCGACGTCCGCATCGTCTCCGCCACCAACGCCAACCTCGATGAAAAAGTAGCCGACGGCTCCTTCCGCCAAGATCTCTTCTTCCGCCTGAACACCGTTGTCATCGACATGCCTCCGCTTCGCGAACGCGGCAACGACGTCCTCCTCCTCGCCAATCACTTTCTCAAAACCTACGCCGAAAAATACCGCCGCACCCTCACCGGCTTCTCCCCCGACGCCCAAAAGCTCCTCCTTGAACACGCCTGGCCCGGCAACGTCCGCGAACTCGACCACGCCATCGAGCGCGCGGTCCTCATGGCTGATCAAGGCCAACTTGAGCCCAACCACCTCGGAGTCAACACGACACGTATCGACGCCAGCAATCTCGACGAACTCAGCTTAGACGAGATCGAGAAATTCTACATCCAAAAAGCCCTCCGCCGCGCCAACGGCTCCGCCAACGAAGCCGCCAAATCTCTCGGCCTCTCCCGCTCCGCCTTCTACCGTCGCCTGCAGAGGCATGGCCTCTGAAATGAAGAACGAAGAGTGAAAAGTGATAAAGCCAATCCCAAACAACATAAGTAAAAGCTCTCAACTCTTCGTTCTTCACTTTTCGCTCTTCGCTTAACAATGCGTCTCTCCGTCCGCCAAATCGTTCTCCACGGTCTTCTCGCCATGATGCCGGGGCTGATCGCGACCTTCATTCTCCTGCTTCTCGGCGACTACGATTTTCTCGGCTGGTACACCGCCATCGTCCTCGTCGGTTCCCCATCCATCGTTTTCTTCTACCTCTTCTACACCAAGGCCTCTCTGCCCTGGCAAGGCATCGCCAACATGATACTCGCTCTCCGCGAAGGCGATTTCTCAATCCGCTTCAGAGAACACCTCGGCGACGATCCCATCAGCGAAGCCTTCCGCGAACTCAATCAACTCAGCACCACGCTCCAGCAAAGCCGCCTCAATTACAACGAGGCCAACCTGCTCTTCCTCGAAATCGTCCAGCGCATCAACGCGGCCGTCTTCTGCTTCGACAAACAACGCCGCCTTGTACTCATCAATAATTTCGCCCAAGTCATCATCGGCTTCACCTCCGAAAAAGTAATCGGCCGCCCCTCCGCCGACCTCAACCTCGACTTCCTCTTCGAAGCCCAACCCAATACCGCCCTCAGCCACGATTTCCCACGTCGCTCCGGCCGCTGGCTCATTTCTCGCGGCGAATATCGACAAGAAGGACACAACCACACCCTCATCATCGTCAACGACGTCGGACGCCCCCTCCGCGAAGAAGAACTCGTCGCCTGGCGCCGTCTCATCCGCGTCCTCAGCCACGAAATCAACAATTCGATGACGCCCCTCATCTCCCTCACCGGCAGTCTCGAGAAAATCGTATCCAAAGATCCCTTACCTGAAGACTGGCGCGAAGACCTGACCGACGGCCTTGGCATTGTCTCCCGTCGCGTCTCCAACCTTAGCCGCTTCATCAAAGAATACTCCCAGCTCGCCAAACTCCCTCTTCCGATTCGCAAGAAAGTCGAGCTTCACGCCATCCTCCAACGCGTTGCCAACCTCAACCCCTACCCCGGCATCATTTTCACCGGCGGCCCCGCCACCGTCATCGAAGCCGACGAAGCCCAGCTGGAACAACTCTTGATCAACATCCTTAAAAACGCCGTCGAAGCGGTCATCGAGACTCAAGGCAACGTCGAGATCCTCTGGAAGATCAGGACCACTGCAGTAGAAATCTGGATACAAGACGAAGGCGAAGGCATCGCAAATCCCGACAACCTCTTCGTCCCCTTCTTCACCACCAAAGCAACGGGTTCCGGCATCGGCCTCGTCGTCAGCCGTCAAATCGCCGAAGCTCACCAAGGCAGCATCTCCCTCGCAAACCGACCCGACCGCTCCGGCTGCCGCGTACAAATCACTCTCCCTCTAAACTCCTGATGGTAACCCAGGCCATTAGAACCTATCCCGAAACC
>JBCCZX010000242.1:0-3987 GCA_039186735.1 Verrucomicrobiota bacterium
GGCCAATTCCATCGCAATCGACGTCTCCTTCAAACGTTGCCTCAACTTGTCCACCTCCAAGGTCACAATCGCGCCCAAATCCTTCTTCTCCAACATCCGGAAAACCACCTGATCATCCAAGCGATTCAAAAACTCCGGCTTAAACTGCCTCGTAGCTTCCTCCAAAATCTTCTCCTTCATCCCCTCAAAATCAGCATCATCCTCACTCATCGCCCCAAAGCCCAACGACGTCTGCCGCTTCGCACTCGATGCCCCCACATTCGACGTCATGATGATAATCGTGTTCCGAAAATCAATCTTACGCCCAAAGCTGTCCGTAATCATCCCCTCCTCCAAAATCTGCAACATCAGATTCATCACGTCCGGATGCGCCTTCTCCACCTCGTCAAACAACACCACCGAATAAGGCTTCCGCCTCACATGCTCACTCAACTGCCCCCCCTCATCATATCCCACATATCCTGGAGGCGCTCCGATCAAACGCGAGACCGCATGCTTCTCCATGTATTCCGACATATCGATCCGCACCATCGCCCCCTCGTCATCAAAAAGAAACTCCGCCAACGCCTTTGAGAGCTCCGTCTTACCCACCCCCGTCGGTCCAAGGAACAAGAACGAACCAATCGGCCGATTCTCATCCTGCAAACCTGCTCGCGCCCGCCGCACCGCATTCGACACCGCCTCAATCGCCGGCTTCTGCCCAATCACCCGCTCACCCAGACGCTCCTCCATCTTCACCAATTTCGACCGCTCGCCTTCCTGCAAGCGACTGACCGGAATCCCCGTCCAACTCGCCACCACCCGCGCCACATCTTCCTCCGTCACTTCCTCCTTCAAAAACCCCTCACCCCCCTGCAACTCCACCAAGCGCGCCTGCGCATCTTCCAAGTCCTTCTCCGCCTCCGGAATGTCCCCATAAGTCAATTCCGAAGCTCGCGACAAATCTCCAATCCGCTGCGCCTGCTCAACCTCAGTCTTCAATTCATCAATCCGCTCCTGCACCTCCCGCACCGCTTCAATCACCTCCTTCTCGTTCCTCCATCGCGCCATCAATCCCGACGACTCTTCCTTCAAATTCGCCATCTCCGCCTCCACCTTCTCCAACCGAGCCTTCGAAGCCGCATCCGACTCCTTCGCCAGAGCCTGCCGCTCCATCTCAAGCTGCATCACCTGCCGCTCGATTTGATCAATCTCCGTCGGCATCGAATCCAATTCGATTTTCAATCGACTCGCCGCTTCATCAACTAAGTCCACCGCCTTGTCCGGCAGAAATCGATCCGAAATATACCGGTCACTCAAACTCGCCGCCGCCACCAGCGCCCCGTCCTGAATCCTCACCCCGTGATGCACCTCATACCGCTCCTTCAATCCCCGCAAAATCGCAATCGAATCCTCCACACTCGGCTCCCCCACCTGCACCGGTTGGAACCGCCGCTCCAACGCCGCATCCTTCTCAATATACTTCCGATACTCATCCAAAGTCGTCGCCCCGATCGTCCGGAGTTCACCCCGCGCCAACTGCGGCTTCAACAAGTTCGACGCATCCACCGCTCCCTCGCTCGCCCCCGCCCCCACAATCGTGTGCAACTCGTCAATAAAGAGCACAATCTCACCCTCTGACTCCGTCACCTCTTTCAAAAAGGCCTTCAAGCGATCCTCAAACTCCCCCCGATACTTCGCCCCCGCAATCATCGCCCCCAAATCCAACGACACCACTCGCTTCCCCCTCATCCCGTCGGGCACATCCCCACTTACAATCCGCCGTGCCAAACCCTCGACTATCGCCGTCTTTCCCACTCCTGGCTCCCCAATCAACACCGGATTATTCTTCGTCCGCCGCGACAAAACCTGCAACACCCGCCGAATCTCCTCATCCCGCCCAATCACCGGATCAATCTTCCCTTCCCGTGCCCGCGCCGTCAGGTCCGTGCCATACTTCTCCAAAGCCTCATACTTCCCCTCCGGGTTTTCATCCGTCACCGACTGCGACCCCCGCACCTCCTTCAAAGCCTTCTCAAAACCCTCCTCCGTCAACCCTGCCTCCTTCAATAACGTCCCCGCCGGCGAATCCGCTTTCATCACCCCCGCCAAAAAATGCTCCACACTCAAATACTCATCCCCCATCTTCGCCCGCACCTCATCCGCCGCATCCAAACTACTCCGCAAACCGTAACTCAACTGCGGCTGGCTCCCCGCTCCCTGAACGCGCGGCTCCTTCTCCAAAGCCGAAGCCACCGACGCTTTCAACTGGGTCAACTCCACCCCCGCCTTCTCCAAAATCGGCCCCACAATCCCGCCCTCCTGCGTCAACAAAGCCAACAGCACATGATTCGACCGCAATTCCGGATGCGCCGATTTCGAAGCCATCCTCTGCGCCTGTTGCAACGCCTCCTGAAGCTTAAGTGTCAATTTATCCAATCCCATAGCTTTTACTTCGCAATCCCCTTGCCACTCAAAATCCATGGAAACACAAGACTCAAAGCAATCCCAAGCGACATTCCGTCTCACTTCTCCGACACTCTGCCACGCCAAAATGCCCACTCACGCACTCTCCCATCGACCTCTTCCCTAAAACCGGAAATCCTCCTCAAGTGCCTCGCTACACCATTCCCATCATTCTAGCCGCCCTCGCCCTCGGCTACATGCTTGGCTACGTCCACTCTGTTCTTAGACTGCGCCCAACCAGCCAACAACCAACAACCACTCAAACCCCGATTCCTGCCTCGCAGACTTCCCAACCTTTCCCCCAAGTCATTCAATCCAGTACTGGTCACAAGGTTCTTCCCATCACCCCTACCGACCAACCCGTCCTCGACGCCATCGCCAACGCCGCCGACGCAGCCCTGGAGAAATTCAACGCCCCCAATTCCCCCCTCAAAGGCCTCCCTCGCATCAACGAAGCCTCCCGGTTCTTTGAAGACTCCCTCCGCACCCTCCTCGACGACCACCCCGACCTCGCCTGCTCCATTCCCGTCACATCTGCCGGCACAATTCAACGCTCAGGCTATCCAGACCTCCGCATCGTCCACCTTCCCACCAACAAAATCTACTACCTCGACCCCAAACTCTACGAATCTTCATCCGAAACTTCCACCCTCCGAACCTTCTACTACACCCCCAAATCCAAAACCTCAAAGATCACCTCAAGTGCCTCCCACCTCCTCATCGGCTTCGCCCACAACGGCGACAATAATCATTGGCAATTCCTATCCTGGAAACTAGTCGACCTGAACACGATTAAGCTATCGCTGAAAACTGAATACAACGCCTCCAACAAAGAACTGTATTTGACACCCCGTATTCTCCAACGCTCCAGTAAATAACTAAGAACTAATCACGGATCGGAATAGTCTTCGTCATCATCACCCCGTTATCAGGATTCTGAAACGCGAAGATGATTCGTCTTCCATCTCGAGGAACAACCCATTTGGTGGAGATCATTTTCGCCCAAGAATTATCTCTCGGCGATAAATAAGCGAACTTCACACCAATTGCTTCTCCCGGTGGGTCCTCAAAACGGACTGTATCAATCCCATTAGGTGCAATTTGACATTTTGTATTCCCAAGAATTCCCCGGATCTTGCGCTGAGAGAAATTCGCAAACTTAAAACTTCCTTTCGGAAAAGCATTTTTACTCAATTCAATAGTCCGTCCCTTATACGACGGCTTTCCATCTTTGAGTTCGCCATAGAGAACAATAAAAACCTCATTCCAAGAAGCGTTAGAGACAATTTTTCCAATCACAGGATAAATCAATTCTCCTTCTTCATCCTTCACGGGTTCATCATACAATCTCACAAAACCATCAGAGTTGACCATGGAAACAGGATTAGCTGCCGCTGCACCACCCAAACTGATCATTTCAAACCCCTGAAGCGTCTCCACATAAACCTTGGCTGGATTAGTGGCCGGTTGAAATGCAAACAAACCAACCTTCTGAGTATTCTTCTCTTGGCCGGCCGCATTAACAACAGCACCGATGAAGAA
>JBCCZX010000243.1:0-3946 GCA_039186735.1 Verrucomicrobiota bacterium
AAGACTGGCCCCCCGCCCGCGACCTCGGCTCCCTCCGCGAAAAAATGGTCTTTGCCACCGGTAACCCCCACGCCCACCTCATGCTCGTCGGCGAAGGCCCCGGCTACCAAGAAGAACGCCAGGGCGAACCCTTCGTCGGCCCCGCCGGCGAAAAACTCAACGCCATCCTCAAAGCCATGGGCCTCTCCCGCAACGACGTCTACATCACCAACGTCTGCAAATTCCGCCCCGCCCTCCCCGGACAAACCACCAACAACCGCAAACCCCGCCCCGAAGAAATCGCCGCCTGCCTCCCCTTCCTCCTGACCGAAATCGAACTCATCCAACCCCAAGTCATCGTCGCCCTCGGCGCCGCCGCCGCCCAAGGCCTCCTCGACTCCACCGAACCCGTCGGCAAACTCCGCGGCTCCTGGCACGAACTTTCCAACATCCCCATCCGCGTCACCTACCACCCCTCCTACCTCCTCCACTCCGACCAAAACGCCCTCGGAGAAAAACGGAAAGTCTGGGAAGACATGCTCGTAGTCATGGAGAAACTGGGCTTGCCCATCTCCGAAAAACAGAAATCCTACTTCCTACCAAAACCATGATCAAACTCGCCTTCACCCTCCTCACCGCCGCCTCCCTCGTCGCTCACGCCGACCACCATCCCGCCCCCTCCTCCATCGCCGAACTCGAAGCCGCCGGCTTCACCGCCCTCTTCAACGGCAAGGACCTCTCCGGCTGGCGCAAAACCGGTGGCACCGGCGAATACGAAGTCAAAGACGGCGCCATCCGCGGCTTCGGCCAAAAAATCAAAGGCAACACCTTCCTTCGCACCGAAGACGAATTCGGCGACTTCATCCTCACCTTCAAATTCAAATTCCTCGACAAATCCGGCAACTCCGGCTGCATGTTCCGCGCCTTCCACAAAGACGGTCAACCCGACGGCCGCGTCACCGGATACCAGTGCGAACACGACAACTGGAAACAACCCCAGCGCGGCTTCACCGCCGGCATCTACGACGAAGCCCGTCGCGGCTGGCTCTCCCCCGCCAAAAATGCCGACCAAAAACTCAAAGACCAACTCACCGGACAAAGCGAACGCATCTTCAAATGGGACGACTGGAACACCATCGTCATCAAATGCCAAGGCAACCACCTCCAAACCTGGCTCAACGGCGAACCCCGGGCCGACTTCACCGACACCCATCCCGAACACACCACCCTCAAGGGCTTCATCGGACTCCAAGTCCACGGTGGCAAATCCGCCGACATCCTCTGGAAAGACCTCTACCTCAAAAAACTTTGACCTTCCGCGACCACCTCAACAACGCCCTCAACGCCTGGTTCCTCAGCGCCGCCCTCGCCGTCCTCGCGCCCCCCCTCCTCTGGCTCGCCGCCTCCCTCGGCTTCCAACTCATCGACCCCGCCCTCCTCGGCTTCATCATCGCCATCTCCGTCCCCTTCCACGCCTTCGTCTACGCCCTCTTCGGCATCCCCCTCTTCCTCTTCTGCTTCAACTACCCCCGCTCCTGGATGTGGCACGTTCCCTTCGCCTGCATCATCGGCGCCATCTGCGCCGGCGTCGGCACCTATCTTCTCAAAGTCTCCCTCGAATCCGGCCCCTTCGCCTCCAAACTGGGCGACTTCAAACTCGACCCTATCTTCCTCTACCTCGCCCTCGCCTACGGCCTGCTCACCGGACTCGCCGCCTCCGCCTGCCGCCCCCGCCCTTCCTCCACCCTCGACTCATCCTTGCCAGACGACCTCCCCGCAAGTGAAACTTGAGCCGTGCTCGACCTCCTCGCCGCCCTCTTCATCGTCGCCCACCGCGGAGCCTCCGCCGACGCCCTCCGCAAAGAACTCACCAAACTTCTCAAATGACCCAATACCAGCTCTTCTCCCTCGCCATTCTCGCCGCTGCCATCCTTGCCACTGTCGGCAGCATCCACCTCTTCAAAATCGATCGCCGCTGGCACTCCCTTCTTCTCCTCCTCTCTTCAATCCTCATCACCATCGGCTGCGCCCTCCTTCTCTCCATCCACTCCGCTTCCTACACCAGCCAACTCAACAACTCATCCACTCGCCTCGCCGCCATTCTCTTCATCTTCCCCCCCATCCCCTTTCTTCTCATCGGCCTCTTCCGCTTCGCCCTCCTCTGGTTCCAAGCCCACCGCCGAATCAACCAGCTCAAAAACGTCCTCCCCTGAACCCATGGACTACTTCCAAACCATCCTCTACCCCCTCCTCTTCCTCGCCACCGTCACCGCCCTTGGCTCCTCCCTCCTCATCCTCTTCGGCCGACTCACCTGGGAAGGCATCACCATGACCCTCTGCAGTGCGACTTGGCTCCTCTCCCTCACCGCCTTCTTTATCTATGATAGTTTCTCCAGCCTCCCCAAACCCTTCGACCAAATCCTCGAAGTAATCACCGATTCCTTCGCAGGCATCATGTCCCCCGTCGCCGCCACCATCCCCTTCGCCATCGCCCTCCTCTCCCTCACCTTCCGCTGGAAAAAGGTCCGCACCCAACTCGCCACCCTCACCGGACAAATCCAAAAGACCCCTTAAGCTCACCCCAGAAAGTCTGGACTCTCCTCGCCGGATTCCCGACTCTCCGCCCCCTCATGGCCGGCTTCTTCAAAAACCTCTTCAACAAAGTCACCAACAAAGCCGAGATCGACTGGGACGAACTCGAAGCCGACCTCATTACCGCCGACCTCGGTCCCCGCCTCACCATGACCATCGTCGACGAACTCCGCTCCCTCGGCCGCACCATCACTGCCGACGACGTCGTCTCCACCACCCGCTCCCACATCGCCAAAACCTTTCCCGCAGACCCCCTCTTCCCCCCCGCCCTCCGCGAAGACGGCAAACCCACCGTCATCTTAGTCGTCGGCGTCAACGGCACCGGCAAAACCACCTCCACCGCCAAACTCGGTCACCTCCTCAACGTCTACGGCCACACCGTCCGCCTCGCCGCCGCCGACACCTTCCGCGCCGCCGCCGTCGAACAACTCCAATCCTGGGCCCACCGCCTCGACCTCCCCATCACCACCGGTGCCCACGAGGCCGACCCCGCCTCCGTCTGCTACCAAGCCCACGAACAAGCCATCGCCGAAGGCGCCGAATTCCTCATCTGCGACACCGCCGGCCGCCTCCACACCCGCCACAACCTCATGGAAGAACTCGGCAAAATCCGGCGCACCCTCTCCAAACAAGACGACACCTCGCCCCACCTCACCCTCCTCGTCGTCGATGCCTCCACTGGCTCCAACGCCCTCGCCCAAGCCAAGGAATTCGGAAAAGCCGTCCCCCTCGACGGCCTCATCGTCACCAAACTCGACGGCTCTGGAAAAGGCGGCATCACCGTCTCCATCCAACAAGAACTCAAACTCCCCCCCCTCTTCATCGGCACCGGCGAAGAACCCAACAAATTCCAACCCTTCCAAAAAGAAGAGTTCGTTTCCCAAATCCTCTAACCGGGAAACACACACCCCCAACAACTGCTTCTCGGAAGCTCAGCGAAAAAAATCACAAACCTCGCGGATGCCTGGGCACCAAACCCTTCATGCTCCGCTTCTCCGGCTTCCATCGTGGACCCGTCCGATTGCTCGACCCCCCCGTATACAAACGCAAACCCCCAATTGTCATGAACACATGCCCGTCCCGCACCCAAATCGTGATCCACTCCCCCTCCCCGGCCTCGCCATACTTAAAAAACCCCCGCGACACCATCTGATCCTTCATCAATCCCGACTCTCGCAACACATAACTCACCGCCCCCGCGCCATCCGACCCGGCGGCATCCAACCGCGCAGGCCCCGCCCCCCCCGGGGCGGTGAGTTAGGTGTTGCGAGAGTCGGGATTGATGAAGGATCCGATGGTGTCGCGGGGGTTTTTTAAGTAGGGCGAGGCCGGGGAGGGGGAGTGGATCACGATTTGGGTGCGGGACGGGCATGTG
>JBCCZX010000244.1:0-3904 GCA_039186735.1 Verrucomicrobiota bacterium
ACCGACTCGCCATCCTCGGCTTCTTTGGCGCCACCCTCTGCGCCGCTCCCCGCTTTTCACCCTCAAAAACCCACCCCACACACTCTGCTCAGCCGCCTTCGCTGATGACGGCGGTCGAAGGCCCTGTCTGAGCACCGGTCTGTCCCGTCACGGTTTCCCTGGTGAGCTGACGATTCCAAAGTGAACCTCCCTTCACTTTGAGCAAATCCAAACCCGGCGGGACAGACTCCTCCCCATTTTCACAGACAAATTTCCCTCCTATCCCCGTTCACTATTTGTGGAGCGAACATCCGCCCGAAGTCGCAGCGAGACCTTCCTTTTCATCATGGCTTGGTTAGCTCCCGGACTCTCCGCTTTCATCTCAGGCCCCGCTACCGTCACAATCGCTCCCTACCTCCCCATCCCTTCCAACAACCTGGACCTCGTCATCATCATCATCGCCCTCTCCTGGCTAATCGTCACCATCCTCTCCGGTCTCTTCTGCTCCAACATGCGTCTCACTTGGGACAAAGGAAGCGAAAACATCACTACGAAAGACTTAGTAATTTCCACATTCTGGTTCACTCTGGCTCAAGTCTTCATAACCCCGTTCACTGTGTTGGGTGTCTTCTGGCTCTTTCTGATCATTGACCAAACAATCGGCTTCTAAGGCTGCACCCAACTTCCTCGCACCTCATCACCTCCAACCTCAAAACAAGCCCGCCGATGCCCCTCCCGGCTCAACTCCAACCAATCCACCTCCTTCACCTTCACTCGAATCACCCCAAAAAAATCCTCTCCCCCCAGCTCCCACCCCTCCTCCGGCTCCCCAATCTCCTCCCCCGGCACCACCCGCGCACAATAATCCCCCCGACTCCGCTCCGGAATCCGCCCCCGCATCTCCTCCCAAAGCTCACCCTCCCCCAACAACTCCGCCTCTCCCCGCGCCCGCACCTGCACACTCCTCCGCCCATTCCAAAAATTCAACTCCGCCCGCGGCTCCCGCTCCAGTTCCCCCCACTTCGGCGACCGCCGATCCGTAAACACCGTCACCACCCAACCCTCCCGCTCAAACCCCCGCAAAACCACCATCCGCACCCGCGCTCCCCCGTCCAACCCCACCGTCCCCAACCAAAACCGTCTCCAATCATGCTTCCCATCCCGACTCGCCCGCACCAAATTCTCCTCAATCCCCGAAAAAACCCCTGCCAATTCCCCCAACATCATCTATCCTAGTGCGTTTAAGAAACAGTTTTCTGCACGAACCGTGCAGAAACGAACCCCGGCGCCACCAATGCCGCCCACCTTCTCGAAGATGAAACAGTTCCTCGCTCTCCTCATCCTCCCCACCCTCCTCCATTCCGCCGACCTCGCCATCGAAAAAAAATCCGGCGTCTTCCAATCCTTCGAAGGCGACGGCTACGACAACTGGCTCGTCCAAGGCCCCGCCTTCGGCCTCGGCCCCTCCGTCCAATCCCCTCCCGGCCTCGACACCCCCGTCAAAAACTACGCCAACGAATCCTTCCTCTGCTCCGCCCACGGCGGCCTCGCCTCCACCGGCACCCTCACCTCACCCGAATTCATCGCCCCTAATACCCACATCAACTTCCTCTTCGGCGGCTCCCGCCAAGGCGTCGCCTTCGAAATCCTCCACAACGGAAAGATCATCCACTCCCAAACCGGCGACGGCGACTCCGTCCTCCGCCCCCGCACCTGCAACATCGCCCCCTACCTCGGAAAAAAAATTCAAATCCGCTTCCGCGACAACTCCCCCAACGGCTTCCTCATCGCCGACCACCTCACCTTCCTCCACTACCCCTCCAGCGAATTCCCCTCCGCCACCCGCAACGGCTCCGCCTACGAACCCGGCCTCACCTCCGCCGGCATCCTCCCCAGCCTCATCATCCCCGAAGGCCTCTCCGCCCGCATCTTCGCCAACCACGAAAACTCCCAACTCCACTCACCTACGGCCCTTTCCGTAGCCGAAAATGGGGACCTCTACATCGCCGAAACCCACCGCTTCCGCCACGGCATCTTCGACAATCGCATGCACCTCTACTGGGTCCTCGACGACCTCGCCGCCAACACCGTCGAAGACCGCCGCAAACTCCACGAAAAATGGCAGCACAAAGTCCCCACCAAACCCTTCCAAGAATACTCCGAAAAAATTCGCCTCCTCTCCGATACCAACAACGATGGCAAAGCAGACCAATCCAAAATCTTCGCCGACGGCTTCAACAACCTCCTCGACGGCACCGCTGCCGGCGTTCTCGCCTACAACGGCAAAGTCTACTTCGCCTGCATCCCCAACCTCTACCTCCTCGAAGACACCAACAACGACGGCTCTACCGACACCACCGACCCCTTCGCACAAGGCTTCGGCGTCCACATCTCCCTCTCCGGACACGACATGAACGGCTTCGCCATCGGCCCCGACGGCCGCATCTACGGCACCATCGGCGACCGCGGCCTCAACATCACCACCCGCGAAGGACTCACCTACACCCTCCCCGACCAAGGCTGCTCCTTCCGCTTCGAACCCGACGGCTCCCACTTCGAAATCCTCCACCTCGGCCTCCGCAACCCCAAGGAAATCGCCTTCAACGAATTCGGCGATGCCTTCACCGTCGATAACAACGCCGACCTCGGCGACAAATGTCGCATCATCCGCCTCATCGAAGGCGCCGACTCCGGCTGGCGCATCAACCACCAAATGATGCACACCTTCCATCGCCAAATCGGCCTCGCCAAACAACCCAACAGCATCTGGATGGCCGACCACATGTGGGACCTCCAGAACGAACACCAACCCGCCTGGCTCCTCCCCCCCATCGCCCACCTCACCAACGGACCCTCCGGACTCACCTACCACCCCGGCACCGCCCTCGGCGGCCAATACCAAGGCCACTTCCTCATCTGCGACTACAAAGGCGGCCCCGCCGCATCCGGAATCTGGTCCTTCCGCCTCGAACAACACGACGCCAACTACATCCTCGCCGACGCCAGCAAATTCATCTGGGGCCTCGGCGCCACCGACATCGACTTCGGCTACAACGGCACCGCCTACATCACCGACTTCGTCAACGGCTGGGAATCCACCAACCAGGGCCGCATCATCTCCCTCTTCGACCAAAACGAAATCCCCGAAACCCGCGCCATCGCCCAACTCTTCCAGGACGGCTTCACCCACCGCTCCCCCAAAGAACTGTTAGAACTCCTCGAACACCCCGACTACCGCGTCCGCCAACGCGCCCAATTTGCCCTCGAAAAAACCCCCAAAGCCCTCGCCCACTTCTACACCAAACTCATCTCCAACAACCCCGTCATCGGAGAATTCAACCCCGACAACCCCCTCCTTCCCCCCCTCGACTCCTCCAGCCAATTCACCCTCGCCGGCCTCCACTCCATCTGGGGCATCGCCAACCTCGCCCGCCGCGAACAAAACCAGTTCGCCACCGCAGCCCTCCTCGCCCTCCTCAGCCACAACAATGCCGAATACCGCGCCCAAGCCGCCAAACACCTCGGTGAATCCACCCTCGTCAAACCTGACCGCCTCATCGCTGCCCTCAAAGACGAATCGCCCCGCGTCCAATTCTTCGCCGCCCTCTCCCTCGCCCGCCTCGCCAAACCCCAGGCCTTCCAACCCCTTCTCGCCCTCGCCATCCACGCCAACGACCTCAACGACCCCTACCTCCGCCACGCCGCCACCTACGCCCTCTCTCGTAGCGCCACTCCCAACGAAATTGCCTCCCTCTCCGGCCATGCCCTCCCCGAAGCCCGCCTCGCCGCCCTCGTCGCCCTCCGCCACCTCCGCCACCCCGGCGTCAATCGCTTCCTCTTCGACCACAACCCCGCCATCCGACACGAAGCCATTCGCATCATCAACGACGACTCCATCGAAGCCGCCCGCCCCGCCCTCCCCCCC
>JBCCZX010000245.1:0-3898 GCA_039186735.1 Verrucomicrobiota bacterium
CGCGAAGAATTTGAAGCCAATCCCCGCCTAAAACGAGCTACCCAAAAACAAAAAACTTCCCTCTTTGAACGCATCTACAAAGACGGCAACGGCACCCTCGAATTTTCCGAAATCTCCGAACCTCCAAACCCGTTTCAACACCAACGAAATCGAGGCCCAGTCAACTTCGAAGAATTCAAACAAAAACCTCGCATCTCCAAGCTCCCCGCCGAAATGCAAAAACGCCTCTTCTCCCGAATGGATAAAAACGCTGACGGCATCATCGACAGAAATGACCTAAAAGGCCGCAGTCCAGACCGCCGCCCTTCGAACCCTCCTGTTCAAATTGACGAAAACAAAGATGGACTCATCAGCTTCGACGAATTCCGCAAAACCCCTCACATCTCCCGCATGAACGAGGACGAAGCCGAAGACGCATTCGAAAAACTCGATAAAAATGGTGACCTTGTCCTCGACGAATCAGAGCGCCCAAAACGAGGCCGACAAGGCCCTCACCCAGAACGACGCAATCCCGAGCGCACTGGCAAACCCAATAAAAACAAATCAGCTCAATGAACGACTGAACTGGTCCGCCCCAGCCGAATCACCCAAAACCAACGTGGCCTGCCCATTGGCCGCAAGATGGTTGAGGCAGTGATAAACGGACTCTTCATCTGCTGACAATTTCTCCGCGACCTCAGCCGCTGTCGCCCCGGATTCCCCCAAGGCTTCCCGCACTGACTTCAACAATTCAAGAAAGACCCCGGCAGCTTTCTTACCAGCCTCAACGCCTGGCTGATGATACGCATTGATATTCACCAGAGAGGCATAAAGAGTCACCGCTCGCTCGAACAACGCAATCAAAGCTCCCACCATGAACGGTGTCACTTCACCAATCGAGATCGTCATCGAACGTCGACCCTTCTCATAAAGTGCCGTGCGCGTTCCCCGCAAGAAGCCCTGCAAAAAATCTGCCGATGTCACCCCCTCTTCCACCTCGACCGACTCCCCGTCCCGTCCCTTGCGGACCTCAATAAAGGTCGCAAAAAAGTTATGCACCCCGTCTCGCAACTGCTGGACATACGCATGCTGATCGGTCGAACCCTTGTTCCCGTAAACGGCAATTCCCTGATGAACTTCATTGCCATCCAAGTCATGCTCCTTGCCCAAGGACTCCATCACCAACTGTTGCAAATACTTGGAAAACAAAACCAACGAATCCTTGTAGGGCAAAACGACCATATCCCTCTCACCCTTGCCATTCCCCTCATGATACCAGGCCAACGCCATTTCCATCGCTGCATTCCCCTCCTCTTTGCGAGTCTCCACATCCATTGCAGCAGCGCCTGCCAAAACCTCATCGACATCGATTCCTTGCAACGCCATCGGCACCAATCCCACCGTCGACATCACTGAAGTCCGTCCCCCGATCCAATCTTCCATCGGAAACGTCGTCACAAAACCCTCCCCTTGCGCAAAGTGAAACAACTTCGAGCCCTCCCCCGTAATCGCCACGGCATGCTTCGCAAATTCAAGCCCCTGCGCCTCATAAGCAGCCTTGGCCTCCAGCATCCCGTTCCGCGTCTCCGGAGTTCCCCCGGATTTCGACACCACCAAAACCAAAGTCCGATCCAAGTCCGTCCCAATCTCTTCCAAGACGCGGTCCATTCCCGCAGGATCCGTATTATCGAAAAACCAGGTCTTCATCGGCGATCCAACGCCCAGAGCCTCATACAAAAACTGTGGACCCAAAGCCGAACCCCCAATTCCAACCACCAGTAAATTCTGAAAATTCGCTCCCCCCGGTGCCTTCACATCTCCTTCTAACACCTCTTTTGCAAAAGCCTTCAAATCCGCCAAAGGTTGGGTGATCTGCTCCTTCAATTCCACACTCGGAGCCAACTCCGCGTCCCTCAACCAATAGTGCCCCACCATCCGCCCCTCATCGGGATTCGCAATTTCTCCAGCCTCCAAAGCCTTCAAATCCGAAAACGCCTTCCTCACCTTCTCACTCATTTCACCCGCGAAATCAGCAGGCAAATCCATCAAGGACACATCCAGACTAAATCCCATTTCCGGATACCGGACCAACCGACGACTGTAATTTTCAAACGACATTGTTCTAATAATTCAAAAGCGCATTCACATTCTCCACCCCGAGCTTTTCCCGGCCTCCCAAAAAATCCAACTCAATCAAAAAACTCACCCCGACCAAATCCGCATCCAAAGCCTTCAACAATCGAATTGCTGCCGCTGCTGTCCCCCCTGTTGCCAACAAATCATCCACCAACAACACCTTCTCCCCCGGCTTCACCGCATCCTCGTGAATCTCCACCACATTCTCCCCGTATTCCAAAGTGTAAGCCATCTTCTGGGTCGTCCACGGCAACTTTCCCTCCTTTCGCACTGGCACAAAACCCGCCTCCAAAATCTGGGCCACCCCCGCCGCAAAAATGAACCCCCGGGCATCAATCCCCACCACCTTGTCGATTTTCTCCCCTCGCGCCGTCTTCGCCAACTCCTCCATCGCTGTCCGAAACAGCAAAGGATCACCCAATACTGGCGTAATATCCTTAAACAAAATCCCCGGTTTCGGGAAGTCCTGCACATCACGAATCGCTGCTGCTAAATCTTCAATACCTGCCACGCCGCAAACCCACCACACCGTCCCGCGATTTGCACTCAAATTCCCTTCATGATAACCTCCAATCGCATTGCGGGACATTCATCCTGCTCACACACCAACCTCTCATGACCGAACGCTGGCTCCTCGCCCTCGCCACCACAATCATCGCTGGTGCAGGCCTCATCGCGTGGCGCTCCATCCTCGGCGGCGAACGCTCCCGCTGGACCTTTCCCCTCATGGCCCTCGGCGCCCTCTTTCAACTCATGGCCCTCGGCATCCGCGGCGAAATGCGAGCTGCCTGTCCCTTGGCCGATCTAGGCGAAATTCTCGCCTTCCTCGCCTGGTCCCTGACCCTCTTCTACCTCGCCGTCGGTCAAGTCTACCGCATTTCTCTTCTTGGCCTCTTCAGCGCTCCCCTCGTCGTGATTCTCCAAATCATCGCCCTCATTCCTGGCGTCATGGATCCCAATCCCCAAGCCGTCACCGAAACAAACTTCTGGAAAGAAACCCACGCCCCCCTCTCCGTCCTCTCCATCGGTGCTCTTGCTCTTGCCGCCGTCGCAGCCCTCATGTTCCTCCTCCTCGACAACCTTCTCAAAAAACAAAAACTCTCATCCTCACTTCTCCAAAACCTCCCTCCCATCCCCAACCTCATCGATTCCACCAAACGTCTCCTCCTCATCGGGCTTGTCATCCTCACCTTCGGCATCCTCGCCGGCTTCCTGACTCCCGGCCTTGCCATCAACTCCCACCTCATCACCTCCACCATCGTCTGGCTCGGTTACGCCGCCCTCGTCCTCCTCTCCTACCTCCGCGGCATCCCTCCTCGCCGACTCGCCTTCTCCTCCATCGCCCTCTTTCTCCTCACTCTCGTCGCCTTCACCAGCGAATTCTAATGAAATCCAAATAACAATTAACGGATAACAAATCACTCCTCTGTGAAACTCTTCTGCCTCGGCCTCAATCACGAAACCGCTCCCGTCGAAATCCGGGAGAAGGTCTCCATTGCAGCCTCTCACCTCGGCGAAGAATCCCAAGCCCTCCTCAACGGTCGCGAAGTCATTCAGGAAGGCCTCGTCCTTTCCACCTGCAATCGCACCGAGTTCTACCTCGCCGCCGAAGACCTCACCTCTGCTGCCACGGCCCTTGCCGACCATCTCGACGAACGCTTCGGCCTCACCATCGACGAACACTTCTACGAAAAACAAGCCCGCGAAGCCGCCACCCACCTCTGCCGCGTCGTCTCCGGCCTCGACTCCATGGTCCTCGGCGAAACCGAAATCTTCGGCCAAG
>JBCCZX010000246.1:0-3780 GCA_039186735.1 Verrucomicrobiota bacterium
CCCCGCCCACCGCGCCCGTTCCCTCGACTCAAAGTTCAAACCCTCCCTTCACTCCGATACCCTCCCCGCCTGGTGCCTCCTCCTCCTCCGCTTCCAAATCGCCGTCGTCTACATCTACGGCGGCATCGCCAAACTCACCCCCGACTGGTTCCGCGGAGAACCCATGCGCATCTGGCTCAACCACCGCTCTGACTACCCCCTCATCGGCCCACTGTTAGAAACCGAAGCCGCCGTCGCCTTCTTCACCTATGGCGGACTCCTCTTCGACCTCCTCATCGTCCCCGCCCTCCTCTGGAAACCCTCCCGCAAATGGGCCTTCGCCGCCTGCCTCTTCTTCCACACCACCAACGCCTGGTTCTTCAACATCGGCATCTTTCCCGCCGCCATGGTCGCCGCCTCCACCCTCTTCTTCGCCCCCGACTGGCCCCGCAAAGCCCTCCTCCTCTTCTCCCCTCGCAACGATTCCCCTCCCCAACCCCAGCCAAACAAACTCCTCAACCCCGCCCTCCTCACCTTCCTCCTCCTCTTCGCTACCGCACAACTCCTCATCCCCTTCCGACACCTCCTCTACCCCGGCAACGTCCATTGGACCGAAGAAGGCCACCGCTTCTCTTGGCACATGAAACTCCGCACCAAATCCGCCTCTGTCCAATTCACCGCCCACGACCCCTCCACCAACCAAACCTGGCAAATCAATCACAACGGCCTCCTCTCCAACGCCCAATCCGACCGCGTCGGCCGCTTCCCCGAAATGATCCTCCAATTCGCTCACTACCTCGCCGAAAATTTCCGAAGGGAAGGCCACCCCAACATCCAAATTTTCGCCGACTCACACGCCTCCCTCAACGGACGCGAACCCCAACTCCTCATCGACCCCACCATCGACCTCGCCCAAATCAAACGCTCCCTCGCACCCCACCCCTGGATCAAACCCCTCACCCATCCCCTCCCCACAAAAAAAGACTAGCCCTGCCTTCCCACCAAAGGAATCCTCCCCCCATGAACGCCGCCGAAGCCCTCCAACGCCTCAAAGAAGGCAACCAACGCTTCCAACAAAACGAAACCCTCCTCTTCACCAAAATGCAGGCCGAACTCCGTGCCGAACTCGCCCAAGCCCAAACCCCCTTCGCCATCATCCTCGGCTGTGCCGACTCCCGCGTCCCCCCCGAACTCATCTTCGACCAAACCCTCGGCGACCTCTTCACCGTCCGCATCGCCGGCAACGTCGCCTCCCCCGCCGCCATCGCCTCCATCGAATACGCCGTCGCCAAGCTCGGCACCCGCCTCCTCGTCGTCCTCGGCCACTCCAGCTGCGGCGCCGTCAAAGCCACCCTCGACCACCTCAACGAACCCCTCGACCTCACCCCCAGCCTCACCGCCCTCGTCAACACCATCTCCCCCGCCATCACCAAAACCCAAACCCTCGACCAAGCCATCGCCGCCAACGTCACCCACTCCCGCCAGACCCTCACCTCTCAATCATCCCTCCTCGCCTCCACCTCCAACCTCCAAATCATCGGCGCCACCTACTCCCTCGAAACCGGCGTCGTCACCTTCGACGAATAATTCAACTACTTAGAGCACTTTAAATTGAGATGGAGCCGATGGAGCGAGAAAATTTGCATTCCAGCAAGGCGTTGCGACAGCCGAGCGGAGCGAGACAGCCTGCCAAAGGCAGCCCGCAGGGGGCGACCGGAGGGGAGCAGCAAAGTTGGTCCAGACCAGTGACTGAGCAAGAACGCAGTTGGAATGCAAATTTTCCGCTTCCGCAAGCTCCCACGGCGAAGCCGCAATCCCTTAATCCCCTAATTTTCATCGGCTACAGGTCGATTTAAATTGCTCTAACGTCCCGTAACTCCTTCGCCCGCTCCTTCGCCCGCTCCAAAAAACGCTCCGCCACCGGCTTCAACTGCCCCTGCCACATCGCCCCCAACACCAACGGCTGGAACCCACTCGGCTTCACCGACCTCACCCCCTTCGGCAGACCATCAATCGGCGCCGCCACCCCCATCCCCACCCCGAACCCACTCGCCACATACTCCTTCACCGCATCCAACGAATTCACCTCCACCGAAACCGGCCAATGAATCCCCCGCCGATCAAACTCCTCCTGCACCAACTTGCTCAACAACTCACTCCCCGGCAACCCAATCAACGGCAACCTCCCCACCTGACCCTTCTTCCACTCATCATCCTCTAACAAATCCGCAAACTTCTTCCCCTTCTCCTTCGGCGGCAAATGAAACGCCATCGGCAACTTCAACAACGCCAACGACCGCAAACCCTCCGCCAACTTCCCGTGCAACACCGTCACCGCAATATCCACCGCCTGGTTCGTGATCAACCCCGGCACATCACTCGGCTCCGCCTCCACCAACGTCAACTTCATCCCCGGAATCTCCTCCCGTAACTCAGCTAACAAACGCGGCAAATGATTCCGCAACACCGTCGCCGACGCCGCCAACCGCAAATGCCGACTCTGCTCCCCCTTCAACTTCTCCTCCACCTCATCCAACCGCGAAAAAAACGGATACGCAAAATCATACAACTCCTCCCCCTCCGGCGTCAGCGCAAACGGCCGCCGGTTAAACAACTTCACCCCCAACTCCTTCTCCAACTGCAAAATCTGCCCACTCACCGCCGGCTGCTGGATCCCATACGGCATCTTCCTCACCGCCTGCGTGATCCCCTCATACTTCGCCACATAAAAAAACAGCTCCAGATGATGCACGTTCATTCATCAATTCAATCAATACCAAGCCTCCCTGCCAAAACCCAAATTCACCATCCAAAAAAACTTCGCCTCTCTGCCTCTTCGCGGTTCAATCCTCCCTCACTTGAAGGTCGCCCTCATCCACTACCACCTCCGCACCGGCGGCGTCACCCGCGTCCTCGAAAACCAATCCGCCTCCCTCTCCGCCGCCGGCATCGACCACCTCATCCTCTCCTCCACCGATTTCTCCACCTCCGGCATCTCCCCCTCCGTCCCCGCTGCCACCATTCCCGCCCTCGACTACCTCTCCAAAACCTCCCTCACCCCCACCAACCTCTACCAAGACCTCCTCGCCGCCTGCCAACGCCAATTCGGCTCCGCCCCCGACCTCTGGCACCTCCACAACCACTCCCTTGGCAAAAACATCCTCTTCCCCGGCCTCCTCAAACTCCTCGCCGAATCCCAAACCCCCCTCATCCTCCAACCCCACGACTTCGCCGAAGACAACCGCCCCGCCAACTATCCCCTCCTCGCCGACAACACCATCTACCCCCTCGCCCCCCAAATCCACTACGCCTTCATCAACAACCGCGACCGCCAACTCCTCACCAAAGCCGGCCTCCCCCCCCAACAAACCCACCCCCTCCCCAACCCCGTCCAACTCCGCTTCCCACCGGAAAGCCGACCACCAGCTCCGCAAACCCACAACCTCATCCTCTACCCCATCCGCGGCATCCGCCGCAAAAACCTCGGCGAAATCCTCCTCCTCGCCGCCCTCGCCCCCGCCGACACCACCTTCGCCATCACCCTCGCCCCCGAAAACCCCACCTGGCAACCCATCCACGACCGCTGGCAACACCTCGCCGAACAACTCCAACTTCCCATCCTCTTCAACGTCGCCGACCGCATCCCCCCCTCCCCGGGCCTCCCTTCCACCTACCAAAGCTGGCGCAACGCCGCCTCCCACATCATCACCACCTCCATCGCCGAAGGCTTCGGCCTCGCCTTCCTCGAACCCGCTGCCCTCAAAAAACCCCTCCTCGGCCGCGACCTGCCCGAGATCACCA
>JBCCZX010000247.1:0-3741 GCA_039186735.1 Verrucomicrobiota bacterium
AAACACCCAACAACACCACCACAAGAACACCCACCACCACCACCATAAAACTATCCACAATATAGGTCTGCCCCATCGAAGGCCCCACATTTCCAATTTGCGAAAGAAACGCTCCCGCTAATCCCGCCAGTCCCGAACCAAATGCAAACGTCAGCATATTCACCTTCGCGGAAGGCACCCCGAGACTCGAAGCCATCTGACGATTCTGCATCGTTGCCCGCACATGCAGCCCCCAGTTTGTCCGCCTCAACAACAACCAAGTCACCACCACCACCACCATTGCAAAAACAATCACCGAAATCCGGTTATACGACATCGAAATACCAAAAGCCTCGTAGCTCCCCGATAACCAGTCAGGCGACGAAACCGCGACATTCGCCGCTCCGAACTGCAAACGGAACAACTGCTGCAGAACCATCGACACCCCCCAAGTCGCCAACAGCGACTCCAATGGACGTTTATACAAAAACTGAATCAACCCCTTCTCCATCACCGCTCCAACAAGCGCCGCCACCAAAAACGACGCCGGCAATGCCGCAAGAAAATACCACTCATACCCCGCCGACCCTTCACCAAACCACTTCAAAAAAAGATTCTGCACCACATAAGCCGCATACCCTCCAATCGCAACAAATTCACCATGTGCCATGTTGATCACTCCCATCTGTCCAAACGTGATCGCTAACCCATAAGCAACGAGCAAGAGCACCGATCCCGTGCTCAATCCCCTCACAATCGTCCCCCAGAATTCGACAAATTGCTGATGGTGATCGATCTTTTCAAAAGCTTCCAACACCGCAGCCTCAAGCTCGACCAACCCCTCCTTCTCATTCTCGCGATAATCCGCCAGCAGCGCTTCCATAAAATCTCGAGCCGGAAAACTCTTCCTCTCTCCCAGTTTCTGGACCGCCCTAAGCTGCTCTTCCGAAGAACCATTCTTCAACTCCGATATCCAAACTGCCTCCTCAAAAGCCCTCTGAACCCGCTCATCACTTTGCAGCGGAATCAACTCTCTCAACTCGGGCAAATAATCACCATTCTGACTCAACCCAAGTTTCTCTGCCGCCGCAATCCGCTTCTCTCCCTCGGGAGATTTCAGATCCAACAAATCCACAATTCGCTTCAGCGTCTTCCGCAAACGCCGACTCGCCCGACTGGTCTTGAACCCTTCCGGTTCCTGAATTGTTTTCCCAGTCGCCAACTCCTCAAACACCCCTGCCTCACTCTTGAGAATCACCTGCTCACCCTCAGGACCAACCACCACCCCAATCCGTCCCACTCGCCAAGCAGAAACCATCTCGCTAATAATCGGCTCCCCCCTTAATCGCAACTCTTCCACGAGCATAGCCTGCTCTTGTCCTTCACTGAGAACAATTTCACTCAGAAGAGTCCTCGTAGACAGTGTGTCGTCTCCGAAAACTCGCGCTGCGAGAAAGATCGAGAAAATAACAAAAACCGCTTTCAAAGAAACATACGTTTGCCTTTCCGCACGAACAATAACGAGTAATACAAATTCTCCAATTCCCATTCACCCCTGCCCATGAGGAAAAAGAAAAAGCCCCTGCCATTTCAGGTGTCCCTAAAATCAGGCAGAGGCCTCAATCTTCAAACCTCAATCAATGAGTGGTCAGAATCAAAAAAAGTTTAGTTAACCAGACAGAACTTTATTCCTTCATAAAGGTTCCCTTCAAAAAGGGCTCACCCACAACATTGTCAAAAGACTTGATGATTGAAAACTGTCCATCTTCCAAGGTCTCACCAATGAACACATTCTTGGTCAGGTGATGATTATCTTGCGAAGTCACCGTTCCGCCTGGCCCGTCAAAACTGACACCAGCCTTCAAGGTTTCCATCACCTTCTCAGGGTCAAAAGACTGACACTTTTCTACCGCTGCTTTCCAAAGATACACCCCGTTGTAAGAAAGAACCATTGGCGAACAAGTCACTCGGCCTTCTTTCACAATACCAGGAGTATCAGTCTTCTTCAACCAAGCCTGGAAGTCCGCGATGAACTTCTCATTCGCTGGCGAATCAATTGACATAAAGTAGGTCCAACATCCCAAATGACCAACGAGATCTTTCGTAGGAAGAGAACGAAACTCATCCTCAGAAAGTGAAAACGAAACAACCGGACAGTCCTCCGAAGTGAGTCCAGAGGCCGCAAACTCCTTGAAAAAAGGAACATTGGCATCTCCGTTGATCGTATTGATGACACAAGCATCTCCAGAAGCCGAAAACTTCTTTATGTCCGCAACAATCTGTTGAAAGTCGCTGTGTCCAAAAGGCGTATAATTTCCGGCGGAAATCACCGTTCCGTCAGCGTCTTTCCGCAAACCTCCACCAATATTCTCCACAGGAATCCCTTTGGATTGAAGGTATTCAAACAGCACGAGGTTCGTAGTCTGAGGATAAACGTAGTCGGTACCAATGAGATAGAATTTCGTGTATCCCTCCTCTAAAAGGTAGTCCACTGCAGGAATCGCCTGCTGGTTGACCGCCTCTGCTGTGTAGAAGATATTGGGCGACATCTCTTCCCCCTCATATTGCACCGGATAAAAGAGAAGACCCTTATACTTTTCGTAAACAGGGAGAACCGATTTCCGCGAAACCGAAGTCCAACAACCAAAAGTCACGGCCACTTTATCTTGAGCCAACAATTGCTCAGCTTTCTCTGCAAAAAGAGGCCAATCAGATGCCCCATCGACAACAACAGGCTCAATCTGTTTTCCCATTACCCCGCCTGCAGCATTGATTTCATCAAACGTGAAAAGCAACACATCGCGAAGAGAAGTTTCCGAGATAGCCATCGTTCCACTCAATGAGTGAAGCACTCCAACTTTGACGGTTTCAGCGATGGCGAGCGAACTAGCCATAACACCGACGAAAAACGCCGCAAATCTTTTCATGATCAGGAAAAAATGGGTTTTAAAGTAGCCTCGAATTAGAAGCTGAAGGAAATACCTGTTCCGAAGGTAAGAAAGTCATCTTCTCCACCACGGCCACTATTGTTGATCACATCCTCATCGGTAATGTAATAAGTGACGCTCGCGTAAATCGAAGAAATATCACTCAAAGCATACGAAACACTCGCTCCCAGAGAAGCGTATCCAAAACCTGTTTCTTGTGTGTGGAATTCAGTTGCTGCGAAGCCAACTGCACTCGAAAGACCCACGCTGAACGCGTCGGTTAAAGCAAATTCATGACTGATATCACCAACGATGAATAAACCTTCTTCACCACCGCTCGCTCCTGCACCAAGCCGCTTGTGAAGAGTCAGTGTTGGAGACAAAATCGTGTCGAGGCTCAAGCCGATATCAAGAATCTCCTCTGAAGTACCTCCATATTGCCAGTTTTGGAAGGTCGCGGAGACGGAACCAAATCCAACATCGTAGCTTGCTCCAATCCAAATATCAGTCTCAACCGTCTCAAGACTAGGGCTGGCTTGATCGTTAATGTCCATCCAGATACCCGCATTCAATGTCAAGGTATCGGTCACCGCGTAGTCGATACCAAGCGAGGGATTGAAGAGGATGTCTTGGTCGTCGCCCGCTGTCCAAACGTCAAGACCGTAGGAAATAAAGTGTGAGTTGAGGTCCAATGCCAAGCTCCCGCTCAGGTCTCCAGCGGACACTCCCGAGGTAGCAGCCAAACTTGCTGCCAGTCCGAATCCAATTACAGTTCTTTTCATGATCGTATTTCTGGTAATACTCAGAGTGAATCTGAGTAATACGGCTATTGTGC
>JBCCZX010000248.1:0-3735 GCA_039186735.1 Verrucomicrobiota bacterium
CCCGCCCCCAACCACTCCCACCGAAAAACAAGCCTGGCTCAACATCACCAATGCCAAACTCCACCTCTACTCCCTCCAAGGCCCTTCCCTCACCATCGAAGAAATCAACTTCCGCGCCCCCCTCGCCGGTCCTCCCGCTTCCGGTGAACTCAACTTCAGCAAACTCACCCTCAACCACAAAACCCTCATCCCAACTACGACAATTCCCGTAGAATGGAAACACCCCTCCTGGACCATTCCCGACCACACTCTCGAAATCCTCAACCTCAAGACCCAACTCAGCGGCAACCTCGCTTTTCGAAAATCCCGCCTCCCCTTTCAAATCCGCGCCGCCCTCCCCTCCCAATCCCTCCCGAACGTCAACCCCTCCACAAACTTCCCCCTCAAAACCTCCCTTCAAAACACTTCCGCTACCCTCAACGCCCGCGGCCAACTCACCAACCCCAACACCTGGTTCGCCCTCTCCCGCTTCAACGCCCGCAACATCACCCTCCACCCTCACCCACCCTTCCGCGGCCACATCTTCGACGCCGCCCAAGGCGAACTCCGACTTCAGCGCGGCACCCTCCAATCACCCCTCTTCGTCCTCCAGTCCGAAGAACTCTCCCTCATCGGCAACGGCCAGGCCTCACTCAATGGAAACCTCGTCGCCGTCCTCCGCATCGTCGCTGCACCCGAAACCTCCGAAAACATCACCCGACTCGCCATCGGCAGCCACCTCTCCCGTTGGACCAATGCATGGCTCAAACCCCTCAACACCCCGGACCGATTCTACCGCGACCTCAACCTCGAAGGCCACGCCTCCCAACTCTGGATCAACTCCTCAGGCCCCGCTCGCAACCCCAAGTTCATCCCCTTCAATCAATCCCTCAAAAATTTGCGCCGATTCCTACAACGAGAAAACGAAGAAGAGTTGACCCCGCCTCCCACCAACGGAAGCTCTTGAACGCATGAGAATCATCGCCGGACAAGCAAAGGGCACCCGGCTCAAAACCCCAGCCAACGTCACCCGCCCCACCGCCGACAAAGTCCGCGGCGCCATCTTCTCCATGCTCCAGGACATCATCCCCCACTCCAACATCCTCGACCTCTTCGCCGGCACCGGCGCCATGGGCCTCGAAGCCCTCTCCCGCGGCGCCAGCCAATGCCTCTTCATCGAATCCGACTCCCAAGCCGCCCGCATCCTCCAAGACAACCTCACCACCACCAAACTCTCCTCCGCCCGCATCCAAACCACCGACGCCCTCACCTACCTCAAATCCACCTCCGAACACCACGACCTCATCTTCGCCGACCCACCCTACGCCCGCAACGGCAACACCGACTTCGCCTCCCTCCTCCTCGAAAAACCCCTCCCCCTCACCCCCGAAGGCTACCTCATCCTCGAAACCGAATCCGAGCGCCCCACCCCCACCCCCGACCACCTTCGCCTCATCAAACGCAAAGACTACGGCGGCACCTCCGTCCTCATCTTCCAAAACACAACCGCCTCATCCTGAACACCATCCTCCGCCTCCTCTACAGCCTGCTACTCGCGCCCCTTACGCTAGTCGCCGCCCCCTTCTGGCTCCGCAAAGCCGCCTCCCGAAACGGCCTCTCCTCCCGCCTCTGGGAAAAACTCGCCATCTACAACGACCAAAGTCCCCAACCCCGTAAAAACCTCATCTACCTCCACGCCGTCAGCGTCGGCGAAGCCAACATCGCCCTCAAACTCATCGCCCGCTGGCACCAGAAAAACCCCCAGCAAGAATTCCTCCTCGCCCTCGGCACCACCACCGGCTTCGAAATCGCCACCAAAAACGCCCCCGCACACTGCCAGGTCCTCTACGCCCCCCTCGACCTTCCCCCTGCCATCCAGCGCATGCTCTCCACCTACCAACCCTCCCAAATCATCCTCATCGAAGCCGAAGTCTGGCCCAACCTCATCCACTACGCCTCTCGTAGAAAAATCCCCCTCGCCCTCGTCAACGCCCGCCTCTCCCCCCGCTCCCACTCCCGCCTCCAAACCGCCCGCCCCCTCCTCGCCCCCTACTACCAAAAACTCTCCTTCGTCGGCGCTCAAAGCGAGCCCGACCTCCCCCGCCTCCAATCCATCGGCATCAAACCCGAAACCCTCCACCTCACCGGTTCCATCAAATTCGACCCTGCTCTCCAACCCCCCACCCGCGACCTCCCCGACCTCGAGCCCCTTCTCACCCGCCTGGGCTCCGGCCCCATTCTCATGGCCCTCTCCACCCACCCTGGTGAAGAACTCCTCTTCGCCCGAGCCGCCTCCCAAATCCCCCAAGCCCGCCTCGTCATCATCCCCCGCCACATGGAACGCCGCCACGACATCCAAGCCGAACTCTCCCAAGCCGGCTTCCCCACCCACCTCCGCACCCAAATCACCAACCCCTCCCACCTCACCCTCGACCCCCACCAACCCAACATCCTCCTCATCGACACCACTGGCGAAATGCCCGCCTTCACCCCCCACGCCACCCTCGCCTTCATCGGCAAAACCCTCCTCGCCCACGGTGGCCAAAACCCCTGCGAAGCCATCGCCGCCTCCGTTCCCCTCCTCGCCGGACCCCACTTCGAAAACTTCGAACCCCTCGCCACCCAACTCCGCGAAGCCCGCGCCCTCCAAACCATCTCCTCCCCCAAAGAACTCGTTGCAGCCCTCCAAAACCTCGTCGAAAGTCCTTCCCGAGCTCAAACCCAAGCCCAAAACGCCCTCCACATCCTCCAAGCCCACCACAACGCCACCCTCAAAACCATCCAACACCTCGCCACCTAACAACCATGCTCTCCCTTCTCCTCAGCATCCTCCTCACCACCCCCACCCAACAACCCGGCACCCTCGGCACCCCACCCCAAAAACCCCTCAAAACAACCGAACTCCGCGAAGACGCCAACCAACGCCTCACCCAACTCCTCAAGGGCTCCAAACTCGGATCCAACCAAGTCTTCAAACGCTTCTCCCAAAAGAAAGGCATCTGGAGCCAACAATGGCCACGCCGATTGGACCTCACCGGAATCAACTGGCTCAACAAACAAGCCGGCGTAGCCATCACTCCTCGCCACCTCGTCCACGCAGCACACTATCCCTACTTTCCTCACACCAAGGAAATCCTCTTCCACGACCGCGAAGGAAACCCCCACAAACGGAAAATCGCCCGCCGCATCACCCTTCAAAACGAACACTTCAAAACCGACATCGCCATCGTCCTCTTGGCAGAACCCCTCCCCCCTTCCATCAAAACCTACCGCCTCCTTCCCCCCCGCACAGACTACCCCCACACCCTCGAAAACGCCCCCGTCATCACCACCAACCAATTCCGCGAACTCCACATCCACGCCATCAATCGCATCGGCAACAGAGGAGTCTCCTTCCGGAAAAACCCACTCTTTCCCACCCACTACAAAAACCTCATCAAAGGCGACTCCGGTCACCCCTCCTTCCTCCTCGTCGGCGGAGAACCCGTCCTCATCCAAACCCACTCCGGCGGAGGCGCCGGCTCAGGCCCCTTCTATTCCGACCCCGACGTCTTCGCTGCCCTCGTCAAAGCCTGCGCCAATCTCGACCCCAACTACCAAATCCAAACCGTCCCCCTCGACCCCCAACTCGCCCCCGCTCCCGCCAAGGCCTCCCCCAAACAACCACAAAAACACCAACCCTCACCTGCTCCCACCTCCCCCGAACCAACCACTCCGCGCGTCCGCGGCGTCCCCACACCCACCTCCGATGTCTAC
>JBCCZX010000249.1:0-3629 GCA_039186735.1 Verrucomicrobiota bacterium
GCATGGTTGCTGCAGCTGTTGGCGGTGCGGCGACGGGGGCTTGGAGTGACGTAGATGGGGCGATCGTGGCGGCGTCGACCAATGGTTCCTCCTTTGTCGTGGGTCCCGCAACCACATCTAACGATCGTGTGAGGAAGTGGAGGATTGATGGGGGGACGTCGCATTTCACGTTTCGAGCGGGTTTTGAAATTCGGCTGATTGGGTATTCGGCCGGCCTTTTTCTGAGCACGAACCGGTTTGTCGCGAGTGGTGGGTTGCTTCGGAATTTGCCGACTGGTCTGACGATCGGATTGACAGGTGGGGGGACCAGTTTTGTCAGTGAGGCGACTTTCACCAATAATGGTGTCAACGTGGCGACTTCGTTTACTCCTGGGGTGGACGGGTATGTGGGTTTTCGCTTTCAGGAGAGCGGGACCAACAATATTTTGTTCGGTTGGGCGCGGATCAATTACACGGTGGGGACTCCGAATGTTGAGACGGGGGTTTTCAATCTGATCGAGGCATACTATGAGGACAGTGGTGGTGCGATTCAGGTCGGGGCGGTGCCGGAGCCGTCGGGGGTGTTGTTGTTGGCGTTGGGTGTGGCGGGGTTGGGGGTTTATCGGCGGCGGGCGATTTAGTAATTAGGAATTAGGAATTAGGAATTTCTAGAGAGCGATTGGGGAGGAGGGTGGGTTTTGGAAATGGGGGTTGATTTTTGGGCGGACGGCGGGCGAGCAGGGACCCGCCACGGCGGGCAAGCTGCTCGCCCCTACCGGGGGAGGCAGTTAGGACGGGGCGGAGAGCCTTTGATGGTAAAAGGGGGGTGTTTTTGGTACGGTGGGGTATGGATGGGAAGTTGCCGGAGCGAAAGAGGTTGTACCATGAGGTGCCGTCGGGGGTTGATCCGGTAGAGGCGGTATTTTTTGTGACGATTTGTTGTGCTGAGCGTGGGGGTGATTTTTTGGTGAGTGATTCCGTTGGCACCGGGTTGGTTGAGAGTGTTCGGTATCAGAATGAAGGAGGGGTTTGGTGGTGTTCCGCGTTTGTGGTGATGCCGGATCATGTGCATGGGTTGATTCGGTTTGGGAATCGCGATGCGGGGGTTGGGATGAGGGAGGTGATGAAACGATGGAAAGCGTGGACGGCGCGGGAGTTCAGGATTCGATGGCAGCGAGGGTGGTTTGATCATCGGTTGCGGTCAGAGGAGCGTGAACGGGAGAAGGCGATGTATGTTTTGGAAAATCCGGTTAGGGCGGGGTTGGTGGAGAAGTGGGAGGATTGGGGGTTTTGGTTTGTTGGGGACGGGGAGTGAAGAGAAGGGTGAGAGCGTTCTGTGGTACTGTTGGATATGTTGGGGGTTTTGGGAATGGTGGCGGGCGTGGATGGTGGGGGGCATGGGGTGCGAGAATGGGCGGTCGAGCGGGGACCCGCCTCGGCGGGCAGGCTGCTCGCCCCGTTCTTCGCTCTTCGAGCTACGAAGGGCGCGCCCTACCGGGGGAGGCCTTTGGGAGGGGGAGGACGTGGGATGTGGGAATGGGCGGTCGAGCGGGGACCCGCCCCGGCGGGCAAGCTGCTCGCCCCGTTCTTCGCTCTTCGAGCTACGAAGGGCGCGCCCTACCGGGGGAGGCAGTTATGATGAGGGCCGAGGTGGGTTAGGTTTGGGTGAGGTGGTGGAGGGTTTTTTGGATGCCTTTGGGGATGGGGGTGAAGGGGATGGGGGGGATGAGGGAGTGGAGGAGGGTGAGGTCGGTGGTGTAGTCGCCGGTTTCGACGGCCTGGTGTTCCGGGGGCCATGGGGTGGTGGTGAGGGAGGCGCCTGGGCATTGGGTGAGGAGTTCGTCGGCGGCGGCGCGGATGGAGATGGGCTCGGGGCCGCCGAGGTTGATGATGCGGTTGCGGGCGTCGGGGTTGGCAGCGAGATGGAGGAAGGCAGCGACGGCGTCGCGGATGAAGAGGTAATCACGGAGTTGTGCACCATCCCCGAAGAGGCGGACGGTTCCGTTTTGTCGGGCGGTGTCTATGAATTGGTTGAGAATGCCGTATGATTTTGCGTGGTCGACGGGGAAGGGACCGTAGATGTTGGAGAGACGGACGACGATGAAGGGGAGGTTGTGGGTTTGTTGGAGTTCTGCGAGTTGGGTTTCGAGGGCGATTTTGTGGTGGGCGTAAGGGCTTTGCGGGGCGAGGGGATGAGATTCGTTTACGGGGAGGGACTGCGGTTTTCCGTAGACGGTGCGGCTACTGGATAGGACAACGAGGGGCGGGGGGTTGAGGCGGGCGGCGGCTTGGTAGGCATTGGTGTGGAGGGCGTTGAGGGCGGTGATTTCTGAGGGGGTATCGATGGCGCTGCTGGAGCCGACGAAGTCGAAGATGATTTCGCAGTCGGTGATGGCATGCTGAAGGAGGTCGGTGTCGCTGAGGTCGCCTTGGAAGATTTCGAAATGGTTGCGACCGATGCGGGGTTCGGGGCGGCGTTGGAGGAGGGAGACATGGGCGCCGAGGTCTTGGAGGGCGATGGCGGTGTAGCTGCCGAGGAAGCCGTCGGCACCGAGGATGAGGGTGCGTTTTCCGGTGAGGGCGTCACGGAGGGCGTCGTGATGGGGCAATGGGCGCACGACTTCGCGGATCATGGTGGCGAGGTCGGCCATGGGCGTCAGGGTTCGGGGGCGGCGGAAGGCTCGGCGGTGACGCGGGAGCGGTAGAGGGTGGGGTCGATGCAGTCGAGGAGGGAGGCGGCGTCGATTTCGGCGGGGAGATGGTCGGCGGCGAAGGTGAGGATTTGTTCGAGGACGGGTTTGGGATCGCGGATGAGGTCGGGGTATTCGACGAAGAGAATCTGGAAGCGATCGCTTTCGGTGAGGAAGGTTTCGGTTTGTTTGCGGTGGGCGGCGAGGATTTCCTCGAGGGATTCGCCGGGTGGGGTGGTGGTTTCGTGGTCGGCGAGCATCTTTTCCTGGGAGAGGCGGACCTCTTCGATGGGGCGGGTCATGAAGATGACGCGGTATTGGTGTTGCGGCGGGAGGTGAGGAAGGAGGGGGGAGACGATTTTGGTGAGTTTGCCGAGGCCTTGTTCGATGAGGTGGGGATTGGCGGGGAGGTTTTTGCTGTCTTCCCACTCGAAGTAACCGCGGGGGTTGAAGTCGTCGGGGGCGCGATGGTTGTCGGTGAGGGCGTCGATGCCGGCGGTGGTGAGGAGCTGCATCATGAGGGACGTGCCGGAGCGGGGGAGGCCGGAGACGAGGAGGAACTCTTGGCCGGGATCGAGCGTGGCGCCGGGGCCGGGGTTCAGGGTTTCGTCGATCTGTTGGCTGTGGCGATCGAGTTTTTCCTGGAGTTGATCGGCGGACTCGGTTTCGTCCCAGAGCATGCTTTGTTCGCGGGTGAAGCGGCGGGCTTCGATTTCTTCACGGAGGCGGGCGAGGCGGTTGTCGGGGTCTTCCGTTTTGGTTTCGGCGGCTTCGGCCATGGCGGCGTAGGTGCGTGCTTTTTCGGGTTGCCAATCTTTATCGGCGAGGTGGGCGAGTTTGCGGAGGACGTTGACGTGGGTGTTGTCGTAGAGGGCGGCGGCTTCGTAGGCGGCAATGGCTCCGGCGGTGTCGCCGGTTTCGGCGAGGGCGTCGCCGCGGAGTTCGTGGCTAAGGGGGAGA
>JBCCZX010000250.1:0-3531 GCA_039186735.1 Verrucomicrobiota bacterium
CTTATAATTTAAAATTACCTGTTCCCTGATGTGTTATCTTTTTTACTGCTACTGGAAGAAGGAATGCCATACTCTCTGAGGATTGTTTGTTCAACTTCATTGACTTGAGGATAAACTAAACAATTTTTGCATTGAATGAATACAGTCAAAGGATTTTTTGGGTTCCAAAGAGAGCACCAACACCCCCCTCCCCCTCAACCCCGCCACCCTCCAATCCCTCACCCTCCCCCGCGACCCCAAAGCCTTCTTCCGCTTCGAAATCACTGACCGCTAACAAGAAGCCGTCTCACAATCGAGTAGCCGCGTTGGTGACAACGCGGACTTGTGACCCCACCACCCGATCCCCTTCCTCCTTTCCTGAGCACCTTTCAGCCTAAAACACTCGCCTCCCATCTCCCCACTCTTCAATCTCTCAAAAATGCCCGACCTCTTCCCTGAAGACCCTGACCGGACCGGAGACACTCCTGTCTCTGAACCATCTGACTCCTCCAACCAACCCCTCGCCGCCCGCCTCCGCCCCCGCAACCTCGCCGAAATTCGCGGTCAACAACACATCCTCGCCCCCGGCAAACTCCTCCGCCGCGCCATCGAAGCCGACCGCTTCACCTCCCTCATCTTCTACGGCCCCCCTGGCACCGGCAAAACCACCCTCGCCACCGTCATCGCCCACACCACTGGCTCCCGCTTCGAATCCCTCAACGGCGTCGAATCCAACGTCTCCGAAATCCGCGCCAAAATCCAACAAGCCGACCAATTCCAAAAACTCCGCCACCAAACCACCATCCTCTTCATCGACGAAATCCACCGCTTCAACAAAGCCCAACAAGACGTCCTCCTCCCCCACCTCGAACGCGGCACCGTCCGCTTCATCGGCGCCACCACCCACAACCCCTACTTCTACATCAACTCCCCTCTCGTCTCCCGCTCCCAAGTCTTCCAACTCGAACCCCTCGCTACCACCGACATCGTAGCACTTCTCCACACCGCCCTCACCGACCAAGAACGCGGGCTCGGCAAGCTCGACATCACCGCCCACCAAGACGCCCTCCAACACCTCGCCGAAAAAGCCGACGGCGACGCCCGCAAAGCCCTCACCGCCCTCGAACTCGCCGCCCTCGGGAGCGCGGATCACCAACTCCGCACTCACAACCAAGAACCGGAAAAAATCGAAATCACCCTCAAAATCGCCGAAGAATCCATCCAACAAAAAGCCATCCTCTACGACGCCGACGGCGACCAACACTACGACACCATCTCCGCCTTCATCAAATCCATCCGCGGCTCCGACCCCGACGCCGCCCTCTACTGGCTCGCCAAAATGCTCCACGCCGGCGAAGACCCCCGCTTCATCGCCCGCCGCCTCGTCATCTCCGCCTCCGAAGACATCGGCCTCGCCGACTCCACCGCCCTCCAAGTCGCTGTCGCCGCCCAACAAGCCCTCGAATTCATCGGCACGCCCGAAGGCCGCATCCCCCTCGCCCACGCCACCGTCCACCTCGCCACCGCCCCCAAATCCAACTCCGCCTACGCTGCCCTCGGCCAGGCCCAAGCGGACGTCGCCAGCGGCGCCACCCTCGCCGTCCCCGAACACCTCCGCACAAAATTCCGCAAAAAACTCGCCGTCGCCTCCGGAGCCGACACCGCCGCCATGAAATACCTCTACTCCCACGACTACGACGGCAACTTCACCCCCCAAGCCTACCTCCCCGAAGGCAAAACCTACTACACCCCCACCGAAAACGGCATGGAAAAACGCATCGCCGAACGCCTCGACCACTGGCGCCAGCAACTCAAAGAGTAGGGTCATTTTGACAAAACGACCGCCACCCGTTGCTCTTATGAGGGATGAAAGTCGTCAACCACACCTCCTTTGCCGACACCGCGCAACTACGCTCGATACTGCATTAGCCAGATGCACCCCCCGGCTTCTCACCGACCTGCAACAAGTCCAACAAAGTTCAACTCCCCAACCTCGAATTCCCTAAACTACTCGCTCGAACAATCAAAACAGGCCCTTTTTGGCTCCTGAATCAAAGCGAACCTTCTACAATTCAGATACTCACACCTTTGCACTTCCTATTTCAATCTAACCAACTACCAGTAGGACTATGAGACACTTAATTTTAGCGTGCGCCTCCACCGTCTTGAGCCTCAGCATCACCAAAGCAGACGTCGTCCCGATTCACTTTTTCATGTCGAGTTCAGACACCGGCTCAAACAACACCGTCACCGTGCCGAATGGAAAAGTCCTGATCATCGATCAAATTCAATGCAGCACCGACCCCATCACTTTTCAAATCACCTATTCAAATAGCCAATCAGGCATCATCTCGAATTCAGGCTTATCAACCATTCGCTATGAAAATCCAGTTGTGAACCGTATGGTCACCCTCGACAAACCAATTCGAGTTGGAGGAATCTCCGGAACATGGAGAATTAGAAATGCCACGGGGAGCTTAGTCACCGTCCATGGTTTGGCCATTGATGCCGAAGACCTCTTTGCCTCATCCCCAGTCGAGATCGACAACTTCAGCTTACTTGGAGGCCAACAAGCATTAGCCCAACTGCGCATGAAAAAGAAACGTCAAGTGCGATTCGAAGCCGAACGCTCGGACGACTTGCAGAACTGGCAATCGCTTTCCCTCGTTTCAGTCGACCCGAATCAACAAGACCCTCTGCTCTTCGACCTCGTTACTCCGACTCTTACCGAGAAAGAATTCTTCCGCTTCAACGCCCGCATCCGACCCTCTTGGGCAAAAGACTCCTGAACACTCGGGCAAGCAAATACCTCAACAAAAAGCATTCGAAGGAATGCAGCAAGCCTTCCTCACAACCTGACGTTTGGAAGAAACGAGCGTCTCGAACTCTTCGGTTCTCCCCCTGTCAACCAACCAGCACTCAGCCCACTAAAGTCCTCGCAAGACCCCGCGCCTCCCCATCCACCGCCACCAACTCCTCCAAACTCCCCCCACCACACCCGTCCATCTTCTCCATCACCCCCTCAACAATTCCGGAAATTCCCGTAAACGACAACCTCCCCTCCACAAACGCCTCCACTGCCACCTCATTGGCCGCATTCAACACCGCAGGCAGACCGCCCCCCGCCAACCCTGCTTCCCGCGCTAACCGCACCGCCGGAAACACATCTTCCCGCGGAGCTTCAAATTCCAACTTCGCCAACTCCGCAAAATCCAACGGCTTCAACTGATTCTCACACCTCTCCGGCCAGGTCACCGCATACTGAATCGGAAAACACATATCCGTCGTGCTCAACTGCGCCAGCACACTCCCATCCACAAACTCCACCATCGAATGCACGATGCTCTGCGGATGCACAATCACCTCCACCCGCTCCATCCCCACCCCGAATAACCACCGCGCCTCGATCATCTCCAAGCCCTTGTTGAACATCGTCGCCGAATCAATCGTGATCTTCCTCCCCATCACCCAGGTCGGATGCTTCAACGCCTGCTCCAAAGTCACCCCTTCTAACATCTCCTTCTCCCGAGTCCGGAACGGCCCACCCGAAGC
>JBCCZX010000251.1:0-3446 GCA_039186735.1 Verrucomicrobiota bacterium
CGTTGACGAGGGGGTAGCAGAGTTGGAGTTTGGGGAGAAGGGGGTGGAGAAGGGAGAGGTCGGGTTCGTGGGGGAGGGCGGCGAAGGTGGCGATGCGGAGGGCTTCGGGGTGGTGATTTTTGAGGTGTTGGACGAGGTGTTGGGTGAGGAGGGCGGAGCGTTGCTTGAGGTCGTCGGGGGAGAGTTTGGCGAGGGTGCCGCGGGCGAGTTTGCGGAGTTGGCTTTTGGAATGGTTTGTCACTTGGCTGGAGGTTCTTTTCGTAGGAAGCTCCTCCCATGCGGAAGAGCGGGATGCAAGGTTTGTTCGTTTTGGTCACGATGGTGGCTTTGTGGGCCGAGCCGGCGGAGTTGCCGTTTCATTATGAGGGGTTGGAGCCGAAGAAGGCGGGTTTTGTGGAGTTGTCGATGATGGATCAGGAGCGGAATGAGTATGCGACGAGCTTGGTGCGGATTGCGTTGGCGGGGGTGCATGAGGGGAAGGCGAGTGAGGCTTCGCTGGAGCGGGCGCGGAAGTTGATGGCGTTGGCCTTGCATTTGTCGCCGCGAAACCGGGAAGGGTTGGTGGCGAATTATCAGTTGAAGCGGGGGTTGTTGCCGGAGAAGAAGGAGGCTGATTATTCGGAGGCGGTGTTTGCGAAGTTGTTGATGACGCGGGCGAAGTTGTTGAAGGAGTCGGAGGGTGAGAATGATCGGTTATTGGGGCGGTGTTTTGTGGAGTTGGCGGCGGAGTTGGATCCGCGCAATGAAGATGCCATTTATTTGTCAGAGACACAGCGGTTGGATGAAGGTCCGGTTGACTGGTCGCAATTGACGGATTGATTAGGATGAGGTTTGGCTGAGTTTGAGGCCGAGGAGGACCGCGAAGAGGCAGACGCAGACGGAGAGGAGGATGTTGGCGGCAGCGAGGGCGAGGCCGCGTTCGGTAAAGAGGTTGACGGTGTCGCGGGCGAAGGTGGAGAAGGTGGTGAAGCCACCGAGAAAGCCGATCATGATGAGGGGGGTGAACCAGGAAGGGGCGGAGCGTGAGAGGTAGCCGGAGGCGAGTCCGATCAGGAAGCAGCCGAGGACATTGCAGGCGAGGATGCCGAGGGGAAAGCGGTCGCCGGTGAGTTTGGAGATGCCTTCGTTGAGGCCCAGGCGGGCGAGGGCACCGAGTCCGCCGCCGAGGAAGACGAGGAGGGCGGTCATCAGGGGGAGAGGGTCGAGAGGAGGGCCTGAACTTTGGAGAAGTCTTTTATGCCAGGGCTGGATTCTGCTCCGGAAGCGACATCGATTGCTACGGCTCCTGTTGTGGATGCGGCGACGGAGGCATTTTCGGGTTTGAGGCCGCCGGCGAGGATGACGGGCAGGCCTTCGGCGGCATCGATGAAGTGTGAGGCTTGGTTCCAGTCGATGGTTTGTCCGGTGCCTCCGTAGGTTCCGGGGGCGTGGGTGTCGAGAAGGAGGGCGAAGGGGGCGGAGGCGGTTTCGGCGAGAGCGAGGTAGTGTTCGGCGATGGTGTCGAGGTCGGTGTTCGGGGTGAGGGCGAGGGAGCGGATGGTGGGGACGCCCCGGGCGAGGAGGGATTCGAGTGCGGACTCGGGTTCTTCGCCGTGGAGTTGGACAAGGTCGAGAAGGTTATCGGCCAGGAGGGCGGGGGCGAGTTCGGCGGCGTTATTGACGAAGACGCCGACGCGGAGAATCTGGTTGGCGGTGCTTTGGAGGATTTCGGTGACGAGGTTGGAGGGGCAGTAGCGTTTTGAGGCGGGCCAGAAGTTGATGCCGAGGGCGGGGACGTTGAGTGCGACGAGTTGTTTGGCGTCCTCGAGACTGGTGACGCCGCAGATTTTCAGGGACGGATTTTCGGGTGAGAGGAATTGGGTCGTGAGATCCATGGTGCACATTTTGGTCCAGTCGCAAGGGAGTCCAACTTTTTTTCGGGGGAAGTTAGCTCGCTTTGAGGAAGCGGATGAATTCGCGTTCGCCGGGGACCGGGGTTTCGGCTTCGCCGATGAGGACGAGACCGTTGTTCACCTTGGAGAATTTGAGGTGCATGTGGTCCCGGGTTGAATTGATCATGAGAACGGCGGGTTTGGAGCCCACGCCGGGTTTGATGTGCCAAGCGATGGGGCCATCGATTTCGTAATCTCCGACCCGGAAGCTGGCGTGGCCACCTCCCCAAGACTCGAGGGTGAGGCCGAGGCGGCGACCGGAGGTGCCGCTAGTGGATGCGAGAATGCGGGTGGAGCGGGGGCTGAGGACCCAAGAGCCGATGACTTCGTCGGGTTGGACGGTGTTGAGGATGAGGACTTGAAGACCTGCGTTGTCCTCTTTTTCCTTGTCGAGCATGTTTTCTACGAAGGGGTGGGCGAAGTAAGCCACCGATGAGCAGAGAGCGAGTTGGAGGAGAAGTTTCATGCTAAAAAGCCCCGACAACGGTATTATTAACAAAACTTAGCTTCCAAGTCTACTTCTTCTCGAAGAAATCCTAAAAAATCCATGAATTGTCTCTTTTGGAGTGTTCATGTGAAAGCGGGGTTGATGATTTGCATGGGGAGTAGGAGAGTGGCGGCGGTGGACGTGATTCGGATTCGAGGAGCCCGGCAGCACAATTTGCGTGGGGTGGACGTGGATATTCCGCGGGGGAAGCTTGTGGTGGTGACGGGGCCGAGTGGGAGTGGGAAGTCGAGTCTGGCGTTTCATACCCTGTATGCGGAGGGGCAGCGGCGGTATGTGGAGAGTTTGTCGGCGTATGCGCGGCAGTTTTTGGAGCAGTTGGAGAAGCCGGAGGTGGATGCGATTGAGGGGTTGAGTCCGGCGATTGCGATTGAGCAGCGGAGTGGGAGTGGGAATCCGCGGTCGACGATTGCGACGGCGACGGAGATTCATGATTACTTGCGGATTTTGTATGCGGGGGCGGGGGTGCCGCATGATCCGGAGACGGGGGAGCGGTTGGTGAAGATGACGTCGGGGGAGGTGGTGGCGAGTTTGTTGAAACGGGCGGAGGGGACGAAGGTGGTGTTGTTGGCTCCGTTGAGTTTGGAGGCGGCGGGAGATACGGCGAGTTTAGTAGAGGATTTGCAGCGGCAGGGGTTTGTGCGGGTTCGGGTGAACGGGGAGATTCTGGAGTTGGATGAGGGGGTGGGGAGTTGGCCGGAGGTGGTGAAGGCGATTGAGGTGGTGGTGGATCGGTTTGTGGTGAAGGAGGGGGTGGAGAGTCGGGTGGCGGATTCGGTGGAGACGGCGTTGCAGATTTGTGGGGCGGAGGCGCGGGCTTTGGTGATGGAGAAAGGTGAGAAGGAGTGGGAGGAGGTGGGGTTTGTGACGAGTTGGCGGAATCCGAAGACGGGGTTTGGTTGGATAGCTTGGACAGAGAGTTCAAAGCACCTGAATCGAAAGAATCAGAAGGGATGAATGGGGACTTTTTGACTGTTCAATGTCCTACATGTATTGATGTACTGGGACTA
>JBCCZX010000252.1:0-3399 GCA_039186735.1 Verrucomicrobiota bacterium
CTCATCTCCGCCTTCACCTTCTCCACCTCCCCCCGCTCCTCCGAATACCGATCCCGCCGCCCTCCCCAAATCCCACCCAACACCTCCACCAACTCCTCCTGACTCCCACCCTCACGCAAAGTCTCTCGCAAATCCGTCCCCTCCCCCGCAAACAAACATGTAAACACCCGCCCCTCCGCCGACACCCGTGCCCGCGTACACCCTCCACAAAACGGCTCCGTCACCGAAGTGATCACCCCAAACTCACCCCCATCCGCAAACTTCCAGCGCTGCGCCACCTCCCCTGCATAACTCGGCATCACCCGCTCCACCGCAAACTCCTCCCCCACCCGCTCCACAATCTCCTTCCCACTCACCACATCATCCATCTTCCACCCATTCGTCTCCCCCACATCCATATACTCAATAAAACGCACCGTCACTCCCCACTCCCGACCCCACTTCACCATCGGCAGAATCTCACTCTCATTCACCCCCCTCTGCACCACCACATTCACCTTCACCGGCAACCCATGCACCTGGGCTGCCGCTACCCCCGCTAACACCCGCTCCACCTTCGCCCCCACCCCGTTCATCTTTCCAAAGACCTCCCCATCCAAAGCATCCAGGCTCACCGTCACCCGATTCAACCCCGCTAGCGCCAACCCCTCCGCATGATGCGCCAAAAGAACTCCATTCGTAGTCAGAGCCAAATCCTCCACCCCCTCCACCGCAGCCAACAAACCCACCAAATCCTCCACCCCCCTCCTCAACAAAGGCTCCCCTCCCGTCAAACGCACCTTCCTCACCCCCAGCTCCACCCCAGCCTGCACCACCCTTACAATCTCCTCAAAAGAAAGAATCTCGCTCCGCTCCAAAAATTGATAATTCGGCCCGAAGATCTCAACCGGCATACAGTAACGACAGCGAAAGTTGCACCGGTCCGTCACCGAAATCCGCAGATCCCTCAACGACCTCCCCAACCCATCTCTCATCGTCACCCCCCAAGCAAGACGCACACCACCTCATCATCCAGCAAAATCGACTGTTGATCGATTATCTATCATGTTAAACTATCGACGTGGATCAACTCGCTTCTCCCGCAGAGGCTGACCGCCTACTGCGAGCCACCCTCGACCCCCTGCCTACCGAAAATGTCGCATTTCAAGCGGGGCTCCACCGCACCCTCCGCCAATCGCTCCTCGCCGACCGCCCTTTCCCGCCCTTCGACCGCATCATGATGGACGGCATCGCCTGCCGCCACCGCGACCTACCCTCCTCCCTCACCATCCAGGGCCTCCACCCAGCCGGCGCTCCCGAGCCCGACGCCCTCAAACCCAAACACTGCTGGCAAGTCATGACCGGTGCCGTCCTCCCACCCGGCTGCGACACCGTCATCCCCGTCGAAGAACTCCTCCTCACCGAAACCACCGCCACCCCTAAAATCAACTATCGCCCCTCCTCCGGACAATTCATCCATCAAAAAGGCTCTGACTGCGAAGCCGGCACCATCCTCCTCGAAAAAGGAACCCGCCTCAACCCCGCCCACCTCTCCCTCGCCGCAACCATCGGCACCATCGAAATCTCCGTTACCAAACAACCCAAAATCTCCATCATCACCACCGGCGACGAGCTCATTCCCGCCTCCGCAAATCCTCTCCCCCACCAAATCCGCCAATCCAACGGCGACCTCCTCTACGCCGCTCTCCAAACACACTCCCAGCGCATCCACCTCCAACACCTTCCCGATTCCCCCGCCGTTCTCCAACCTGCCATCGAAACCGCCATCACCTACTCCAGCCTCGTTCTCATCACCGGCGGCATCTCCAAAGGAACCCGCGACTTCATCCGCCCCCTTCTCGAAACCCTCATCGGACCACCCACCTTTCACGGCCTCAGCCAACGCCCCGGCAAACCCCTCGCCTACTGGGAACCCACCGACACCTCTCCCCCCATCCTCGCCCTCCCCGGAAACCCCAATTCCACCCTCACCACCTTCCACCGCTACGTCCGCCCCACCCTCGACCTCCTCGCCGGCACCCCCACCTACGAACCTGTCGCCCTCCCCCTCGCCGAACCCCTCTCCCCCCACCCCAAACTCACCCTCTTTCTCCCCGCTACCCTCAAACCCGAAGGCACCCTCCAAGTCGACCCTCCGCAAAACTCCGGCGACATCCCCGCCTTCCTCCACGCCACCGGCATCATCGAAGTCCCCCCCGGCAATCAAACAGTCACCTCTGCTGTCTATCGCACAATCTAGTCAGGCTTCTGATAAGACCAGAGCAACTTTTTGACCTCTTCAAGAGAATCACCGGTATACGCAAACCACAGCGCGAGGGCACAAAACACAGCCCAGTAAAATATCAGGAGGCGAACCATAATGGGGAAGTTGGTTGTTAGCAGGGCGATAAAACTTCGCACCCCAAGCCCCTCAAAAAAGAAATCACTCGCCGCACAAACTCTTATCTCCGAAAATCCTAGTAGAATTTCGCCAAAAGTCACTTCCTTTTACAAAATCCACACACTTCAACCCGAATTTATAAATTCTCCCAAACACTCGTTTCCCAAAATCCAAACAAAACCCCCTCGCCTCCTCATGAATTCTCTCTGAACAAGCTGATAAATCTTTCTCAACTCCCATTTCCTTCCCGCGTCCACCAACTCGCCAACACACTCCCAATCACACAATGGAAAAACGCCGAAATCGCACACGGAGCCGCCACCACCAAATTGAAATGCGTCTTCGCCAACTCCGATCCCAAACCCGAATTCTGCATCCCCACCTCAATCGAAACCGTCCGCCGCTCCCGCAAACCCAAACCAAACACCTTCGCCCACCCATACCCCAAACCAAATCCCAGCAAATGCACAATCAACACCGCCGGCAGCAAAGTCCCCGCATACTTCACGATATTCTCCTGCGTCGCCCCCACCACCGCTCCCACAATCAACACAATCACCACCACCGAAAAAACCGGCGACACCGCCTTCACCACACGTAACCGCTCCCCGAAAAACTGGTTCAACACCACCCCGCCCAACACCGGCAACAACACAATCGTTACCATCGTCACAATCATCCTCCCCGCATTCACCTCCAAAGTCCCCGCTCCATAAAACTTCGTCAAAAGCGGCGTCAACACCACCGCCAACAAAGTCGACACCATCGTCATCAACACACTCAACGCCAAATTCCCCCGCGCCAAAAAACACACCACATTCGATGCCGTTCCCCCCGGACAACAACTCACCAAAATCACCCCCAACTTCAACTCCGCCGGCAAACCAAACAACGTCGCCACCCCCCAACCCGCCAACGGCATCAACAAAACCTGCGCCCCGACCGCAATCCCCACCTGCCACGGCATCTTCAACACCTACCGAAAGTCCCGCGCCGTCAGGGTCACCCCCCTCCCCAAC
>JBCCZX010000253.1:0-3361 GCA_039186735.1 Verrucomicrobiota bacterium
CCACCACTCCCGCGCCCAACCTCCCCCCCCCCCCCGCCACGACGCCAACCGTGACCCCCCGCTCCAAAATCCACTCCCCCACCTCTTACTCGTCTCCACCCCCCTCTGATGCTAGCGCTCAACCCCCTACCTCGACACCTCTCCTTTCGGAGGATCAACCAACCACAAACGTCCGTCCGGAGACATCGAGGACACCGGACACGACGGACGCTCCCGTTCAGCTTTTCGCAAGGCAACCTCAGGCAAGGACCACAAGCGAATCGTCTCATCCTTTCCCCCTGAGGCAATCCACTTCTCATCTGGCGAAACAGCCAAAGCCAACACCTCATCCTCATGACCCCGCAACACCTCTCCCGGTAAATTCACACTCTGCGCCACCCCCGAGGTCACCAGACCGTACGAACTCTCCACCAGCACCCGCACATTGCGATGCTTCCAGTCATCAATAGATACGAGCTTTCTCGTAGACAAGTTCCATGTCCACACCTCATTTCCCCGGTCCGCCAAACCATACAACTCCTCACCATCTTCCGAAAAACACAACCGCGAAACCGACTCCGCGCACTCCCACCTCTTCAACTCCGTCCAATCAGCCAGCTCCACAAAAACCAGCTCTCGCTCCAACCCGTCAAAAAACACCAACTCCCCCTCCCGCATCCCAAACCCCAAGCCCACGTGCTCCCGTAAAAACACCCGCTCTCCCGTTTCCACCTCAAACGCCGCCACCGTATGCACCCCTTCTCTCCCCCGATAAGCCACCACCAAAAACCGCCCGTCATCCGAATAAGCCATCTGCTTCACCACACTCGCCAAAAACAACTGCACCAACTTCCCCTCCGGAAAGGACCAGACCCGCACCATCCCCCCCTGTCCGGCCGTCGCCAAACGCTCCCCGTCCGGAGCCCACACCACCGCAGTCAACTCCCCCAATCGACTCGGCCGCCCCTTCATCTTCAACCCATCAAAAGTCTCCTCCCCACTCCTCACCGCTTCCCGCAACGCCCTCGACCGCGCAATCAAACCAGCCATCAACGGAATCTCCAACGGCCCCTTCTTCGGCGCCAACCCATTCGGCAACTCCATCACCACCTCACCCGTCTCCACCTCCTGCACAAACACCCGCTGATCCCGACCCACACTCGCCAAATATCGGCTGTCTGGCGAAAACGCTAAACCAGTCACCGCCAACTCATGACCCTCAAAACGCCGCCACTCCAAACTCGCCGTCAACGACGACAAAGCATCCCATTCGAACCCCCGCAAATCCTCTTCTCCTTCTCCCGGAATCTGCTCATCTAACAAACGCTGCGCCTGACCCAGATTCCCCCCCGCCAAACCCTGACTCGCCGCATAAACCGCCGCCCGATACTCCTCCCTCCTCGCCAACCTCTCATTCCTCTCCGCAATCCCTCTCTGCGCCACCGCCTCATTCCTCTCCTCTGCAATCGCCCGCGAACTCACCACCAGCGTCACACCCAAAACAACCAGAATCAACGCCGACAAAAACGCCAGTGCCGCGATCGCCGGATGCCGCCGACTCCACTTCCACAATCGAACCGTCGGCCCCACCGGATACGCACTCACCGGCTTCCCCGCCAACCAGTCCTCCAGATCCTCCGCCAAACTCTCCGCCGACTGATAACGCTCCTCCGGCAACCCCCGCAAACACCTCAACACAATCGCCCGCAACTCCCGGTCCACCCTCTCCAAGCCCTCCCCACCTCGCTGTTCCTCAGAGTCCGGCGGACAACCCACCAACAAATGATACAAAATCGCCCCCAAACTAAAAATATCCGCCGTCGTCTTCGCAAACTCCCCCTGCGCCTGCTCCGGCGCCATGAAACCCGGTGTCCCACTCACCGAACTCCCCTCCCCCTGATTCGCCCCCAACGCAATCCCGAAATCGGCCAAATACGGCCTCCCCTCCCGATCCACCAAAACATTCTCCGGCTTGATATCCCGATGAATCAAACCATGCCGATGCGCATACGCCACTGCGTGCACCACCTCCGCCACCAAACCCCCAATTCGCTTCTGCACCACACGGGACTTCTCCTCCGGAAACTCCAAATCTGCCAACGTTCCCCCCGGCATCCACCGACTTGCAATAAACAAAAACCCCCCCTCCTCACCCGCCGCATACACCGGCACCACCGCAGGATGATCCAACTTCCCCAACGCCTGCGCCTCCAAATCAAATCGCGCCCGATCCGCCACCCCGCCCAACGCCGGATCCAAAAACACCTTCAACGCCACCTCCCGGTCCGGCCCCGGCTGAAACGCCCGCCACACCTCCCCACTTGCCCCCCGAGCCACCCGCTCTAACAACTGAAAACCACCCAGCCTCTCCGGCAACTCAAAGTAACCCCCCTCATCCTCCGCAAGCACATGCGCCAGACACTGCGGACACAGCATCCCATCAAACTCCGCTCCACACTGGGAACACCGCCTCATGAACCTTTCGACAACAACTGCAACAAATAATCCAACTCATCCTCCTCATCCCCCTCTGCCGTCAAAGTCCCTCGCACTTCCGCCTTCACCAATTCCCCAAATCGCTTCCGAAACCGATGAATCGCCGACTTCGCCGCCGCCAGCGTCACCCCCAACTTCGCTGCCGTTTCCGCCATCTCCGGCGCATCCGAATGACCCGTCAAATACGGCGCAAACATCTCAAAGGTCTCTAACTTCTCCCCCCACTCATCTCGCAATCGATGCGCCGCCCGATTCACCAAATCCTCCGCCCAATTGAACTCAAACACATCCTCCGGCGTCGGACCCCCGCTCGCATCCAAACTCTCCTTCAACTCCACGAAATCCACCTCCCCTCCGCGCTTCTTCGATTGCTCCGCCCGCTTCGCATTCAACAAATGCCGCCGCGCACTCGTCAGCAAATAATTCCGAAACCGCCCCTTCTCCGGATCCACCTTCTGAAACCCTCCCCGCGCCATAAACTTCACAAAAAAATCCTGCGTCAAATCCTCCGCCTCCGCCCGCTGACAACCCGCTCGCGAAAAAAAACCATAAACCGGTCGCCAATAAATCTCACACAACGCCTCCCGCGCCTCCCCCTCCGGACTCGCCTGCACCTTCCGAAACAAAGTCCATCGTGTCGTCCGAAAGCGCCCAAAATCCTCACTCATCAATTCCATCCTACGAACCTCTTCACCCTCGGTAAATCTTCTTCCCACCAAGTCATCCAATGCTGTTTGTCGAACTTCAAGAGTCACTTCTCCTCCGGCCTCTCTCAAACCGGCTCCTTTCTCCCTGAAATAGCCCCTTTCCCGCCCAAAGATTCACCCAATCGAAAATCCTGCCCTCCCACGAATCCCCACCCTCCCACCCGTGTAGAAACAAGCGG
>JBCCZX010000254.1:0-3325 GCA_039186735.1 Verrucomicrobiota bacterium
CCCCCCCACCCCCCCCGATAACAAAATACCTACACAAACGACTCTCACGCGCGGGCACACAACCCGTTTTCTAATCCCCCTTCAAACAGATCCAAGCCCCCGCCCTGCCAACAAAATCTCTACCTCCGCCGCCGGACCAAAACTCCCGAAAGCAACAACGCCAAAAGACTCGAAACCGTCGGCTCCGGAACCGGCTCGTTGGCATACTGCTTCCCATCAAGCGAAAAAACAAACTGCGTGCCCGCCTCGAACTCAGTTGCTCCTCCCGAAGGAGTAATCGTCCAAACCATCTCATCCGCATAATAATGCTGCGCATCCGTCGTATCGAATCCGTCTCCCGCTGCATCATATCCTCGCAACATCAAGAAATTAGTCGATGAAGCTCCGATCGGCAAGAAACCCGCAAAGCCATCAGCCGTAAACGTCGTATCTCCCGCAGAAAACGGATCCCACTGCGCAGAAGCAAAAGGCGTTGCCGTTCCCACGCCCGGCAAAAAGTTGACCCCATCAGTCGAATAAACCGGATTAGTCAGCGACATCGTCACCGCAAAATCAGTCAAACTCAACCCTGCTCCAGCCGAAACTAAACCCAACGCTGCCAACATCGGACGAGAAGCAAGCGAACCCGGCGCGGAATCACGAGCCGCGACGAACTGACTGTAATTCATCCGAATCGAAAGTGAAGTCACCCCATCCAGATCCGTCAGGCCGATACTGTTAAACTTATCCACACCCCCATCAAAATTGGCGCTGTTGGAATACTGCAAGTCTGCTGTTCCACCCACGACTTCAAAAGAAACACTCAAATCCAAATCCGCATTCACCCGCGTTCCACTATCGTTGTTGACATTCATCGGCAAGAACGCCATCCCCGACGAGAAATCCTGCACCACCGTCTGCGTCAACGGGGTCCCCGAAAACGTCCCGGGTTCAATATCGGCCACCACCGAACCATCCCCTGTCCAAGTCCCTCCATTAGTAAAGTTGCCTCCGCTATCCGTCGCATAGTCGAAGGGAAAAACAGCCAGCGCAGGAATTGTGCTGGCTGCGAACAGAAGAAGACTGTCTCGCAAAATCATAATGAGGGGACATCGTTTATACTTAATTTAAATTAAATATAAAGAACTATTAGTGAAATTCCTGCCCACTCTCCCGCCATCACCTGCAAACCTTCTTCCAGCCTGTCACAAGAAGACTGTCTCCACCCTCGTTCTCCGCAGAAATCCCCCCATTTTTTCCCCATGTCGAGCCCTATGCGCCCCCTCAAAATCGGCATCGTCGGTGCCGGCTGCATGGGCCGCGGCGTCACCCTTCAATGCCATCACACCCCCGACCTCTCCGTCTCTTGGGTCACCGACCTTGATCTCGAAATCGCCGCCTCTGCTGCCCAACTCGCTCCCTCCGCCCTCTTCAGCACCGATACCCTCGCCCTCCTGCAATCCCAACCCGTTGACGTCCTCGTCGAATGCACCAATTCCATCGGCCCCGCCGCCGAATACTGCCTCGCCGCTTTCGAGCAAAAGACCCACGTCGTCCTCATGAATGCCGAAGTCGACCTCGCCCTCGGCCCTCTTCTCCATCACCGCGCCACCCACGCTGGCGTCACCATCACCTCCGACGCCGGCGACCAACACGGCGTCCTTGCCTCCCTCATCGCCGAGGCCAAACTCATGGGCTTCGACATCATCCAAGCCGGCAACATCAAAGGCTTCCTCGACCGCTCCGCCACCCCCGACTCCATCCGCAAAGAAGCCGCCAAACGCAAGCTCTCCCCCACCCAATGCTGCGCCTACACCGATGGCACCAAACTCCACATCGAAATGGCCGTCCTCGCCAATGCCCTCGGCTACCTCCCCCCCGAGGGCGGCATGACCGGCCCACGGGCCCACTCGGTCCAAGATGCCCTCACCCTCTTCGACTTCTCCACCTACGGAGAAACTCCACGCGTCGACTACCTCCTCGGCGCCGAACCCGGCGGCGGCGTTTATCTTGTCGTCCGGCCAAAGAAAAACCTCCCCCCCGAACAAAGCTTCTACCTGAACTACTACAAATTGGGTAATGGGCCCAACTACCTCCTCTACCGCCCCTACCACCTCTGCCACCTCGAAACCCCCAAAGCCATCTTCGCCGCCGCAAACGGCTCCCCCCTCCTCTCCCAAACCTCACAGACCACAAACGTCTACGCCTACGCCAAAACCAATCTCCCCGCCGGCACCACCCTCACCCACGCCATCGGCTCCGCCGAAACCTACGGAATGATGCAATCCATAAACAGAGGACAAATTCCCATCATCCTCCTCGAAGAATCTGTCACCCTCAAAAACACCATCTCAAAAGACACCCCCCTCTCTTGGCACGACCTTGACCTCCCTGACAACACCCTCACCCGACTTTGGCAAGACCAACAAATCCTCTTAGCCTGATGCTACCTCCCCACCTCACCATCCTCGGCGGCGGCGTCTGCGGTCTCTACGCCGCCCACACCGCCCTCCAAGCCCAAGCCCAAGTCACCCTCTTCGAAAAAGAAAACCACTTCGGCGGCCTCGCTGCCGGCCACAATATCGATGGCAACTGGTTCGACCTCGGCGTCCACATGCTCCACGCCTTCGACCAGGAAATCTTCGCCACCTGCCAAGACGCCATGGGCAACGAACGCCTCGAAGTTCCCCTCAAATCCCACATCAAATGGGGCGGCAAACTCTACCACTACCCCCTCCGCGGCCGCGACATCCTCGCCGGCATCCCACCCCTCACCCTCGCCCGCTGCCTTACCGGACTCCTCCTTGCCGAACTCGAATCCCGCTTCCCCTCCCGCCCTCCCGGCACCGATGCCGAATCCGCCCTCATCGAACTCTACGGCACCCCCCTCTACGAATTCTTCTTCGAACAATTCACCCACCGCTACTGGGGCCTCCACCCCCGCGAACTCTCCGCCGAATTCGTTCGCCGCAAAATGCCCCGCCTCTCCGCCGTCGACGTCTTCAAAAACCTCTTCCAAGTCCTCCGCCTCGCCAAACCCCGCGACACCACCGAAGGCGCCCTCCGCTTCGAAACCCTCCACTACTCTCCCACCGGCTCCGAAACCCTCCCCCGCACCCTCGCCGCCTCCCTCCAGTCCCGCGGCGCCACCCTTCTTCCCAATTCCTCCATCACCAAAATCAACCACCAGAATTTCGAAATTCAATCCATCGAAACTCAGCCCTCTCAACTCGATGCTCAAGCTTCGGAATTCGATCTTCGAGGTTCCAAACTCCTCTCCACTCTCCCCCTCCCCCTTCTCATCCAGCTCCTCTCCCCCTCCCCTCCCCCCGCCATCCTCGCCGCC
>JBCCZX010000255.1:0-3291 GCA_039186735.1 Verrucomicrobiota bacterium
CCCACCACCACCACCCCCAACCCCGAAAAAAATTCCCGAGCCCTCCCCAAGGGCTCCCACAACGCCGACGACGGCTGCCGACCCCCAACAAACTCCTCCTCCCACAACACCTCACCTCCCCCCCCAAGCACCGCCACCGAACACATCTCCACACTCGTCTCTATCGCCAATACCCGCTCAAATTCCACACCCCCGAACTAAATCACTCCTCCCACGAAAGAAAGGAAGAGCTTGAAAAACCCCCCATTCCACCCCATCCTCCGCGCCCGCATTCGGAGGGTTAGCTCAGTTGGTAGAGCAACTGGTTTACACCCAGTAGGTCGGCGGTTCAAGCCCGTCACCCTCCACCACCTTCCCTCCACAAAGCCATCCTCTTCACCTCAAGGAAATCAAACCAAGGCCTCATCTGCGGAACACATTTCTTGCCCGCTCCACAAAAAGACCTACTGAAGGACATCTTCTTTTCAAAAAACCGCAAACGCCTTCAACCCAACGTTCACAATGATTCAAGCCCCGCGGAACAAATTTTTATCTTCTCATCAAGACGTTTAAGACCCTTTTTGACACTTCGAAAACCCAACCTCTCGTTCCCAAAGTATCGCCCCCTCCCCTCTCCCTAACTCTCACCCCCCCACCTCACAAACCCGGAATATCCTTGCCGCTCTTCCCTCGATCGCGACAGTTCCCCTGCCACCGCATGCAAGCCGCCGACATAGGATTCTCCGTTCTCCATTACTTCTGGAAACCCAAGTGGAAAAAAGAAGCCCTCGCCACCCTCAAAGGCGGCCAAAAATTCCTCAACTACAAACGCGACCTCATCGAACCCGCTCGCATCGGCGATATCGAATCCCGCATCAAGGACCTCAAATCCGCCATCCGCTCCCGCAACCCCGAAACCAGCGAAGAAGCCTGCAAACAACTCTCCAACACCTGCGAGAATTCCCTCCGCTCCTATCGCCCCCCCGACGCCCTCGCCGAAAACATCGAAGTCTTCTTCGTCGCCATCGCCGTTGCCCTCGGCATCCGCGCCTACTACGTCCAACCCTTCCGCATTCCCACCGGCTCCATGCAGCCCACCCTCAACGGCATCGTCGGCCACGCCGAACCCGACCCCAACTGGAAAAAACCCAACATCCTCACCCAAGGCTGGCACAAAATCACCGAAGGCCGCACCTACACTCAAATCATTGCCCCCGAAGATACCCACGTCGTCGGCCTCACCGAAAACCCCAAGTTCTTCTGGTTCTTCCAGCGCACCTACATCCACTACGCCAACGGACAAAAAAAAGGCTACGGTGGCTCCCTCAGTTCCATTCTCAACGGCCTCCACTTGGGCCGCTCCCTCGGCCTCCCCTCTGGACAAAACGACATCGGCGAAACCTTCTACAGCTCCCCCATGCGCAACGGTCGCCCCATCCCTCTTCGCATCCCCGTCAAAAAAGACCAAGTCCTCGCCCAAGGCTGGGTCGATACCGGCGACCTCGTCCTCGTCGACAAAGTCTCCTACCGCTTCCGCAGCCCTCAACGCGGCGAAGTCTTTGTCTTCGAAACTCGCGGCATCGAAAACATCGTTTCCGAAGCCCGCCTCAACGACCAAAACCGCGGCTCCCACTACATCAAACGCCTCGCCGGCGTCCCCGGAGACAAACTCCAAGTCACCGAACCCACCCTCTACGTCAACGGCAAAAAACCGTCCGAAAAGGGCTTTCGAAAGGTCATGTCCCTGGAAGACGAATACCACGGCTACTTCAACATCAAGACCGTCACCGGCGTCAATCCCCGCACCAACCCCAAAGGCTTCAAAACCTTCCTCAACACGCCCAACTCCTCCATCACCCTCACCCAAGGCCACGAAAAAGACCAATACTTCGCCCTCGGCGACAACTCCGCCAACTCCTCCGACTCCCGCTTCTGGGGCCCCGTCGACGAATACCTCCTCGTCGGCCCCGGCCTCTTCACCCTCTGGCCCTTCGAAAACTTCGGCTTCATTCGCTAACCACCACCGCGCCGCCACCCCGCCGCGGCCCCATCCTACACCCGTGTCCGAAGCCAAAGACATCACCAAAAAGGCCAAGTCCAACCTCGCCTTCGCCCTCGTCTCCCTCCCCAAAGAAAACCAAGACGACGTCACCACCTTCTACGCCTTCTGCCGGAAAATCGACGACCTCGCCGACGACCCCGATCTCCCCCTCGAAGACAAAAAATCCGGCCTCGCCGATTGGTCCCAAGTCTTCACCAACCCCAACCGCCAAAACTCCCCCCTCGAACAAGAAGTTCGCCAACTTCGCGACAAACACAACATCCCCAACGAACACTTCCTCCACCTCATCGAAGGCTGCCAAATGGACCTTCAACCCCAACGCTTCGGCACCTGGGAAGACCTCCAAACCTACACCCACCGTGTCGCCTCCACCGTCGGCCTCATCTGCCTCCCCCTCTTCGGCGCCCGCGATTGTCGCTCCATCGAATACGCCGAACACCTTGGCCACGCCCTCCAACTCACCAACATCATGCGCGACGTCGGCGAAGACCTCGACAACGGCACCCGCATCTACCTCCCCCTCGCCGACCTCGCCCGCTTCCAATACACCGAACGCGACCTCCTCGGACGCGTCCACGACGACCGCTTCGTCGCCCTCATGAACTTCCAGGCTGACCGCGCCAACGAACTCTACGCCAAAGCCATGAAGGCCCTTCCCCACTCCGATCGCAAGGCCCTCCTCGCCGCCGAAATCATGCGCGCCCTCTACCAACGGCTCCTCCACAAAATGCAACGCGACAAGTTCCACGTCTTCCACCAACGCTACCGCATCAGCCGGGCCCGCAAACTCCTCACCCTCGTCCGCCTCTCCCTCCGCGCCCGCCTCGGCTAGAGCAAATTGAGCCTTCTCAAGATCTCCTCCCGAGTCACCCCCCGCTCCCGCAACGCCCGGATCGACTCCGCATCTGCGCGCTTCGCCAGCCGCTCCCCCTCATCATTTCGAACAAGCCGATGGTGCCAGTACTGTGGCTCCGGAAGACCTAGTAACTCCTGCAACACCCGGTGCACATGCGTCGACTCAAACAAATCCCGCCCCCGCACCACATCCGTCACCCCCTGAAAGGCATCATCCACCACCACCGCCAAATGATACGACGTCCCGATATCCTTCCGCGCCAACACCACATCACCCAACAACCCCGACTCCACCACCACCGCTCCCTCCTCCCGCTCCCGAAAACACAACCCGCCCACCCGCTTCCCCGCCTTCGCCATATCCATCCGCCAAGCCGGCACCTCGCCCGCCTCCA
>JBCCZX010000256.1:0-3284 GCA_039186735.1 Verrucomicrobiota bacterium
ACTCTCGCCTTCTCCACATCCACCTCCACTTCGGCAAGCTCCTCATTCAACCGAGTAATCTTCCCCTTGGCATCCTCAAGATCCACTTTAGCCGCCTCCAAATGCTCGGAGAGATTGTCATCGAAATCATCCCGAATCTTTGTCCTCAACCTGGTATACTCATCATTCAAAACTGAAAGCTCTCTCTCAAGCTCTTCACTTTCTTTTACCAGTTCCTTGTTTTCACAAGAAACCAGCAAAAACCCACACAATATAAAGGAGAGAATGAGGAGGGATTTCATAAGAATGAAATAAAGAGAGGAGCTAACAATACCAAGAAAAATCTATTAACATTTCTGTCCCAATTATCTCGTCAGAACCTGCTGAGCACGTTTAATTCCAAACATGCTCTGGAACGACCACTTCCTGACTCTTTTCGACCGCTGTCTCGCCGAATACCAGTCCGGCAACAGGGAATTCACCTCCTATTACTCACCCGAGGACCTCTCCTTCCTCGCCTCCATCGGTTACAAACCCCGCGAACTCTTTGACTTCATTGAAGACCTTGCTGACGAAGGCCAACCCTCCCGCTCCACCGCCCTCCTCATCGCCGCCGCCCGCCGCGATTACTTCCTCGTCGAACAAAACAGCCAACCCTCCTCCCTCGAAATCACTTCCGCCGACCTCCCCACCTTCGGCGACACCCTCGGCAACCTCCCCTACCTCCCTCGCATCATCACCAAGGCCCGCGCCAAACTCCGCGGCGAACTCGACCCCGACATCATGTTCGGCTGCGGCGGCGACCGCAAATTCCTCCGCGAACACGGTAACATCCCCCCCGCCGACTTCCTCCGCCACGTCTGGGCCGCCGGCGAAAACGATGACGCCATCCTCGCTTACGTGCAATCCGCCTCCTGATTCAACTAGCACCATGTCCAAATACGCAGGCGAAGAAATCCTCGTCGTCCCCCGCAGCCTCTTCGACCAGCTCGGCCCTTTCGAAGGCTTCAACAGCAACTCGGACCACTACATCCAAACCCTCCTCGACCCCGCCAACAACTTCTTCATGGACCGCGCCATCGCCGAAGACGACCCCACCCACAAACAACTCATCCCCTACTGCATCTTCCACCACCAAGGGCGCTACCTCCACTACACCCGTGGAAAAACCTCCGGCGAATCCCGCCTCCACGCCCAAGGCTCCCTCGGCATCGGCGGCCATATCAACCCCGTGGACGCCGGCGAAGAACACCTCGGACAAGCCACCTACTTCGCTGCCGTCGAACGCGAAATCGACGAAGAGCTCAACATCAACGGCGACCACACCAACTCCATCGTCGGGCTCATCAACGACGACTCCAACCCCGTCGGCCAAGTCCACCTCGGCATCGTCCACCTCTTCGAACTCGAAACAAATGACGTCACCGCCAACGAAGACGCCCTTGCCAACCTCGCCTTCCAGACCAAAGACGATCTCCTTGGCCAACTCCTCCCCAAACTCGAAACGTGGTCCGCTCACTGTGCCAAAGCACTCCTCTAACTGTTCCCCAACGCCTCCGCCAACATCTCCAAGTAAGTTCCCCTAGGCACCTCATACCCCCCGAACTGACGCAAATGCTCCGTCATCCACTGCGTATCTAGTAAACTCATCTCCTCTTGACGCATCCAATCCACCAAACTCACCAAAGCCACCTTGCTCGCATCCGTCTTTCGACTAAACATCGACTCCCCAAAAAACGCCCCACCCACCCGTACCCCGTAAAGCCCTCCCTGCAAACCCTCCTCATCCCAACACTCCACCGAATGCGCAAACCCCAAATCAAAAAGCTCACAGTAACTATCGATAATCACTGGATCAATCCAGGTCTTCTCTCGCTCCGAACATCCCTCCATCACCTCTCGAAAAGCCGTATCTCGCCGCACCTCAAATAGCCCCTTCCGCAACGTCTTCTTCAAACCATGCGGAACATGAAAACGCTCATCCAACGGAATCACCCCCCGCTGCACCGGTGAGAACCAATAAATCTCCCCGTCCTCCGCCATCGGGAAAACCCCCTCGGTATACGCTCCAAGCAAAACATGGGCTGGAATCATCTCCACCCCCTTATTTCAATACCCACATCGCGAATTTCCATCTACAATCCCGTCGTGCAACGCTTCCTCATCGACCTCACCCAACTGCCCGAAGACGGAAAGTCTTTCGCCGGTGAACTCGACCCCGGGATCTTCGCCCTCGGCGAACGCGACCCTAAACCCCTCGCCCCCATCACCTTCGACCTCTTCGCCCAGCGCTTCGAAAGCGAACTCCTCCTCCAGGGCACTCTCTCCTGCCCCTTTGAATTTGAATGCGTTCGCACCCTCCGCCTCTTCACCAAAACCCTCTTCCTCCCCTCCGCTGCCATCTCCCTCGAAATCGGCTCAAAAACCGAAATCGACGCCTCCGACGCCCTTCGCGAAGAGATTCTCCTCGAAATCCCCAACTACCCCACCTGCGATATCGCCGATGAACCCCAAAATAGCGAAATCGACCCCCGTTATTTAGCAGTGGACAACGGGGACCAGAATGAGGTAGACACTCCGCCCCCCGCCGAAGGAGATAGCCGCTGGTCGGCTCTTGACTCCTTAAAAACTGGGGAAAACTAACCGGATTTCACTATGGCAGCACCGAAACGCAGGACCTCGAAAATGAAGCAGAAAATGCGCCGCGGCGGTTCCCGCTGGCGTAAGCCCAATCTGCAATCTTGCCCCGAATGCGGCAGCCGCGTCCCCGGCCATATCGCATGCCCCTCCTGTGGCACCTATCGCGATCGTCAGGTTCTCGAAGTGGACGTTCTCTAACACACATTCACAAACGACCCTTTCTTTCCACGGCGACGGTGCAACACTGTCGCCGTTTCCATTTCAAACGATTATGATCATCGCTCTCGACGCCATGGGTGGCGACCACGCACCTGACACCAACGTCATCGGTGCGCGTGATGCCCTCAAAATCTACCCCGAGATCGAAAAAATCATCCTCGTTGGCGATGACGCTGCCCTGCGCGACTCCTGCTCTCGAAACAAACTCATCGACCGCCGCGCTCAAATCCTTCACGCCAGCGAAATCGTCGGCATGGCCGAATCCGGCGCGAAAGCCATCCGACGCAAAAAAGACTCCTCGATCTCAGTCGCCACCGACCTCGTCAAACACGACGAAGCCCAAGCCGTCGTCTCCGCTGGCAACACCGGAGCCGCCGTCGCCGCCGCCACCGTCAAACTCCGCCTCCTCAAAGGCGTCGACCGCGCCGGTATCGCCGCTCCCATCC
>JBCCZX010000257.1:0-3249 GCA_039186735.1 Verrucomicrobiota bacterium
GCCATCGGCCCCTCCGGATTTTCCGAATCATACGCCATCACCATCTGCCCCGCTTCCATATTCATCTTCATCCCATCCGTATTCGACACCACCTTCACCCCCTTTTCGTGCTCGCTCGCCACCTGACTCTGATCAATCGTCATCGACATCACTGTCTTCATCTCCGCTCCCCCCATCGCCATCGTCGCCGACTGATTCATCTGCACCTGCGTCACATACGTCTTACCCGGCACATAATTCAGACTAAAATTCACTTCCTCCCCCACAACCACACCCTGGCTCAATACCATCGCCGCAAGGCCACCCAACACACACAGTTTCATTTTCATATTCGATTGGTTAACGTCCCAAACATCGCCGTTTGTGCCGTGAAAACAAGGGAATCTCATTACAACAACACCCCCATTTTCCACCAATCCTTGCAACCGCTGCACGACCGTTGTTTAATCAAACTTAAATAATGCCGGATCCCGACAGCTTGGAAGACGCTTTTCTCGAGTTCATGAGCACCGAGAAAAACGCCTCCCCCCACACCCTCGCGAACTACGAACGCACCCTCCGCCTCTACCGCGACCACGTCGGCGATTCCTTCTCCAATTGGCTCGACCTCACCCCCGACCACTTCCGTGCCTACCTCTACGAACTCATGAAGGCCGACACCGCACGCGCCACCATCCGCCTCCGCTTCGCAGCCCTCCGCTCCTTCTACAAATACCTCACCCACCGTCAGGGCCTCCCCAAAAACCCCCTCGCCGAAGTCCAACTCCCCAAAGCCGAGAAAAAACTCCCCGTCACTCTCTCCATCAAACAAATCGAACACTTACTGAGCCTCCCGTACCAAATCCCTCTCTCCAAACAAGCCCCCGCCTGGCTCCCCCACCGCGACACCGCCATCCTCGAACTCTTCTACTCCACCGGCCTCCGCCTCGCCGAACTCGTCTCCCTCGATGCCACCCAAATCGACTCCACCACCGACGCCATCCGCGTCCTCGGCAAAGGCTCCAAGGAACGTCTCCTGCCCGTCGGCTCCCACGCCCTCACCGCCATCCAGAAATATCGCCAAGCCGCCGACGTCCACACCGGCCCCCTCTTTATCTCCAAACTCCGCAAACGCCTCTCCACCCGCGCCATCAACGACATCCTCAAAAAATACCTCAAACACTCCGACATCCCCTTCAACGTCACCCCCCACAAACTCCGCCACTCCTTCGCCACCCACCTCCTCGACAACGGCGCCGACCTTCGCGCCGTCCAATCCCTCCTCGGCCACGCCTCCCTCTCCACCACCCAAATCTACACCGCCGTCACCAAGTCCCGCCTCCAAGACGCCTACCAATCAGCCCACCCCCGCGCCAACTAGCTCTCAACGCTAGGCCACCAAGCCCAACGGGGCACCAGGCAGCGGGCCGAAACATCTCGCCGTTCCTCCTCACCGGCCAAACACCACCAAGCCCCAACGGGGCGCCATGTGACAGGCCGGGGCATCGCCCCGGTTCTTCCCATCGACGCGAAACACCAAGCCCTGAAGGGGCGCCATGTCGCCCGAACAAATCTCAATCCCAGACATACCTCTCATCATAACTCACTCTATAGCGGTCCAAAAACTTTCGATACTCCTCCTGAAAACTCACTTTCTGGTGATGCTCTTTCTGCCTCGCAAAATATCTTTCCAAATCTTCCCGTTGCGACGCCCCAATCGAAAACACGCCATACCCCGCTTGCCACCGAAACCCACCGAAATGGGTCGAACGCCCCTTCAACCACTTTGCCGAACCGGTTTTCAAATTCATCACCAAATCCGCAATCGTCACCGTCCTTGGCAACACGAACAGCAGGTGCACATGATCTTCCACCGAACCCGCCTTCAACAAAGTCGCCCCCAACCCTTCTGCAACCCCTCCAAAAACCGCATGCATTTCGTCCCTCAGTTCATCCTCTAACCAGCGTTCACGATTCTTGGTCGAAAACACGACATGCAAAAGAACCTGATCCAACGACTGCGGCATAAAACCCCAACAAACTTCACCTTCCCCCGAACGGCCACAACGCCTTCACAAAGGTCCCCAATCCCCCGCCTCGCTCCGGCCTCTCCTCATCCAACACCTGCGCATACCGGATCAACCCCAACGCCGTCGAATACTGCGGATCCTTGAAGTAAGCATGCACCCCACTCACGTCCGGCCGCTCCGGTCGATACACCGGCAACCCAAACACCTCGCACGCCAACTCCCCAATCCCATTCATCAAACTCGTTCCCCCCGTCAAAAACACTCCCGTCCCCACCTTCGCATGCCAACCCTTCGGCAAACGCTCCTTCACAATCTCGAAAGTCTCGTCCAACCGCCACCGCACCACCTCATTCAACACCTGCCGCTCCAACTCCACCTCTGGAAACCCATTCTCATCCGGCACCTTGATCGTCCCCAACGACTTCTCCGGTTCACCCGAGGCATCCGCTTCCGCCACCTTGATCTTCTCCGCCTTCGACAACGGAATATGCGTCACCAAATGCAAATCATTCGTAATGTGATCCCCCCCCACCGGCACACTCCCCGACGCGGCTATCGCCCCCTCCAGATACAACACGTAATCCGTCGTCCCCCCGCCAATATCAATCACCAGCGCCCCCGCCTCCTTCCGCGACTTCGTCAACGCAATCTGCGCCGAGGCAATCGGCGCAAACACCACATCATCCACCTCCAACGGAATCTCCCGCACACATTTGATCGAGTTCTGAATCCGCGTCTCCATCCCATGCACAATGTGAAACTCCGCTTCCAAAGTCCGCCCAATCAAACCCACCGGATTGATCGCATGCTTCTGCCCATCCAAGGTAAAGTGCCGTACCAAATTGTGAATGTAGACATGCTCCGGTGGCAACTGCAGGTCCGCCGCAATCTCCTTCACTTCCTCAATATGCTCGTTCGCCACCTCCGTCTCCGTCTCCGGAACCCGGAACGTCCCCACGTTGTTGATGCCCCGGATGTGACTCCCCGTCACCGCCAAAAAAACACTGTTGATCTCCACATCACTCGCATCCTCCGCCTCTAACAGCGCCGCCTTCACACAAGCTTTCACCTGCGGAAAATCTGCAATCTCTCCCTTCCTCACCCCCGCCGTCTTATTCTCCCCCACCCCCACAATCATAACCGAACCATCCCGCTTAACCTCCGCCACCACCAAACACGAAATGATAGTCCCGAAATAAAAACCCACAAAGAAAACACATTTAGGCAACACTTATAAGCA
>JBCCZX010000258.1:0-3211 GCA_039186735.1 Verrucomicrobiota bacterium
AAAACGTCCCCGCCCCTCCCTCCCCGAAACAATAATTCGAATCCTCCACCACCGTCCCCTTCCGCAAAATCGGCGCCAAATCAAAGCGCCGCGCCGACGCATCCTTCCCCCGCTCCAACACAATCGGTCGCATCCCCAACTCCAAACACCGCAACGCCGCAAACATCCCCGCCGGCCCACAACCCACAATCACCACCTCCTTCGCCTCCCGCCCCACCTCCGGCACCTCGCACCTCACCTCCTCCTCTTCCGGCAACTCCTCATCCACACCAACCAACAACCGCAACTGAAATCGCACCGGCGCCTTCCGCGCATCAATCGACTCCTTCACCAACCTCACCCCCCGCACCCGCTTCCCCGGCACCCGCAACTTCCTTGCCGCCTTCGCCCGCCATACCCTCTCATCCGTGCGCTCCTCCACCGCCACTACGATATCCACCGTATCAATCATCCCACAACCCTACTTCAGCCCGCACTTCTCCCCCGCTTCATCCACATTCACAAAAGTAATCCGCGTCGAAAAAATCACCGGCCGCTCCTCCCCTCGACCCCGCCTCACCCTCACCTCATAAGTCACCGATGTCGTCCCCTCCCGCACCCGCTCCGACTCAATCTCCAAAATACTCCCCTCCCTCACCGAATGCCGAAACACCACCTCATCCATCCCCACCGTCACAAACCGACTCGCCGGATAATCCAAACTCGCCGCTATCCACGACGCCTCATCCACCCAACTCAACAACCGACCCCCAAAAAGATACCCAAACTGATTGAGATCCTCCGGCAAGACCAGCCGATGCGTCTTCATCGCTGCGACAAACGAAGCGTAATCCGCTTCATCCGATCATCACCTCGCGGCGAACTCGTCTCGATCTCCGGATCATCCACCACCACATTATGCGCAATCCGCCGGTAATACGCATTCAAGGGCTTCAACCGAAACGGCTTCCCCGTCTCCTTCACCCTCGCCGCCGCCTCCAAAACCGTATCCCGCAACCGCTCCTCCTGCTCAATCCGGTAATCCTCACAATCCACCCGCACCCGCTCCGCATCCGGATTCTCCCGCTGCACAATCCGATTCACCAAATACTGGATATCATCCAATCGCTCCCCCGCCTTCCCAATCAAATACTTCCCCTGCTCCGTCCGAATCTGCAATACCGGACCCTCCTCACCCTCCTCCTGCTCAATCGTATAAGAAAATCCCAGTTTCCCCAACATCGCATCCAAAACCGCCTCTGCTTCATTCACCGCACTCATAAAATCGTTCGAGGACCTTAGCGACTTCACCCCCATGGTCAACTCAGCTTACAAAACCTCTTCCAACCCTTATTTCTTGCGCATTCCCCCCCTCCTGCTAACAACCCCGCCCCATTTCGTGAGTAATCAGCTGAAAGTCGCCCTTCCCAAGGGCTCACTCCAAGAACCCACCCTCTCCCTCCTCGAGAAGGCCGGATACAACATTTACTCCTCCTCCCGCGGCCTTCGCCCCTCCTCGGACGACTCCGACCTCGATATCTACATGATCCGCGCCCAGGAAATCGGACGCTACATCGACCAAGGCTTCGTCGACTGCGGCATCACCGGCTACGACTGGGCCTACGAAAACGGCGCCGACCTCATCGACCTCGCCGAACTCCCCTACTCCCGCGCCTCCACCCGTCCCACCCGCTGGGTCCTCGTCGTCCCCGAAAGCTCCCCCATCCAAACCGTCCAAGACCTCGAAGGCAAACGCATCGCCACCGAAGGCGTCGGCATCACCCAACGCTACCTCAACGAAAAAGGCGTCACCGCCCACCTCGAATTCTCCTGGGGAGCCACCGAAGTCAAAGTCCCCGACCTCGTCGACGCCATCGTCGACGTCACCGAAACCGGCTCCTCCCTCCGCGCCAACAAACTCCGCATCGTCGACGAACTCCTCTCCTCCTTCCCCCACTTCTACGCCAACCCCAAATCCTACCAGGACGAGTGGAAAAAGGAAAAAATGGACCGCATCACCCTCATGCTCCGCGGCGCCCTCGAAGCCCGCGACAAAGTCGGCCTCAAACTCAACCTCCCCAAAACCTCCCTCGACCAAGTCCTCGAAATCCTCCCCTCCCTTCGCCGACCCACCGTCTCCCCCCTCGCCGAACCCGACTGGGTCGCCGTCGAAACCATCATCGGCGAATCCGTTGCCCGGAAAATCATCCCCGACTTGAAAAAACTCGGGGCCGAAGGCATCATCGAATTTCCCCTCAACAAAATCGTCCCCTAAACCACTCTCAAGAAACACAAACCCCAAACCTCGAACACCATGGGTACACTAAAGAAAAAACGGAAAACCAAAATCAACAAACACAAGCGGAAGAAGCGCATGCGCGCCAACCGCCACAAAAAGCGCCTCCGCTACAAATCCTAAGGCAAGCGCGGCCTCTCCCCGACCGCAACCCAACCAACACATTTTCCAAAGGACGCCCCACCGGCGTCCTTTTTTTGTTCTCCAAACTTGCCGGACCATCCTCACCCACCAAATATCCCCTTTGATGAAAAACCTCACACTCCTACTCCTCGCCCTCACCCTCCCCATCAGCGCCCACCCCGACCACAACAACCAACCCCCAACCGCCGACCCCCACGGCCAACCTCCCGTCAAAGCCCCCGACTTCCAAAAAGGCGAAGACCAACTCGCCATCAACGACTGGTGGAACGCCCCAGCCCCCCAAAAACACGAGCGCGAACGCTACAACATCATCAACCTCCAAGTCCCCCGCGACCAAGTCATCGCCTTCGGCAGCTACACCACCTCCAACCAAATCCTCAAACTCACCGCCCAGCTCTACCCCCTCTACCCCAAGGAAACCCGCTCGGCGGCGATACGCAGCATTTCCTCCGAGCTCGGCAGCGCGTCGAGAAGGGCGACGCCCGCCGGATTGCCACCCGAGGCGCCGTCGCAGAAGGAGGCGATGCGTTCGACATTCATGATGATCTCCACAGCCGCCATCACGGTGGCTGATGATTGGGCGGCGGTCGAACGCTTTGTCGTGACGTGACCCATCACGGTCCGCGATGGTCAGTCCTCGATCCGCCGCTGAAGCATCACCATATCGAGCCGCCGTCCGAACTTCTCTCCGATCGCTGGGAGACGCCCGACCTCTTCAAACCCGCAGGACCGATGCAGCCCGATCGAAGCCTAGCGGTCCGCGCCGGTCACTGCGATAAGCGACGCGAGGCC
>JBCCZX010000259.1:0-3170 GCA_039186735.1 Verrucomicrobiota bacterium
CCCCCACTTCAACGGATCGATAAAGAACGGCGCCACCCCCGCCACATTCGCCGGCCCACACCACGCCCCCACCTCCATCCCCCCATTCAACAGAAACATACTCTTCCCCGTCACCACCTCCCGCACCGCCGCTCCCAATCCCCCTCGCGGACCCGACTGCGCCAACAACAACCCCACCAAAATTCCCGGCACCTCCAAAATCGCCACCAATGCCGGCAAATACCCGTCCGGCTCCAACCCCGAATTCTTGGCCGCCTCCAACGCCGCCAAAAACGTCACCGCCGACACCGAACCATAATGCGCCGCCGTCGCCCCCGCATCCAACTTCTCCAGCCGCCCAAACCACCTCAACGCAAAATACGCAATGAACGGCGTCACCAAACCCAGCACAATCGTCACCCCGGCTGGCAACAAAACCTCCCGCACTGGCGTCTCCGCCAAGGCCACCCCACCCTTCAACCCAATCGCAAATAACAAATAAATCGAAAGCGCCTGATAGATCGCACTCGGAATCTCCAAATCACTCCGCACCAGCTTCGCGATGATCCCCAGCGCAAACGCCAGCACCACGGGAGAAATCAAATTGTCAATCAGCAGCTCCATATCCCCTTGCGGGCGGAAACTGGATTAACATGAAATATTTGTCACGTATTTTTTTTCGCGAATACTTTCGCTGATATCCTCACTTCAGGATTTTCAACAACTTCCCCACCGTCTGGTGCGACTCCAGTGGATGCCTCAACTGAAAATCTTCATTGATCTCATAAATATTCTGCCGCCCCTCCTTCTCCCGGACCACCACCCCACCCTCCTCAAGCTCCGCCAGAATTCGCTGCACCGAACGCTCCGTAATCCCTATCTGAAAAGCCAAATTCCGCACCGTCTGCGAACCATCCCGGGCCAGACACACCAACACATGCGTGTGATTCGTCAAAAACGTCCACCCGGCAAATTTCTCATCCTGAACCGCCACAATTCGCGGCGCCGATTTCTTCGTGGCTTTTTTACTCGTTCTCATAAAGCTGACATTTTTTTCGTGTTTTTATTTGCGCGTGTTTTCTTTCACGACATATTACGGTGGAAATGAAAATGATGCAAACCGTTAGTCAAATCAGTGCCCAAGACCCAACCAACTCCAAATCAGAGGAAAAGCTCATAGCCGCCCTCCATTCCCTCGCCGAGGTAACCCCCAACTCAAGCCCCCTCATCAGTTGCTTCGTCAACTTGGACTCCACTCGCGCCAACGCCATCAAAGACCTCGAAAGACAAGCCACCGAGGTCTCCAAACGCCTCCCCGGCAAAAGACGCAATGATTTCGATGACGCTTTTGACGAAATTCGCGAACACCTCGTCAAGGAACTCTCCCGCAGCGCCCGCAGCGTCGCCATCTACTGCCGCTGGGGAACCCAACCCTTCTTCAACGCCATCGAATTCCAAGTCCCCCTCGAAACAAAACTCATCGTCGACTCCCACCCCCACATCTACCCCATCATCGAAACCAAAGACACCTACCACCGCTTCGCCATCGTCATCGTCACCGAAACCGAAGCCCGCATCGTCGAAACCCTCGTCGGCGCCATCACACGCGAAATCTTTGCCAAACGCCCCGAACTCCGCGAACGCCTCGGACGCGAATGGACCCGCGAACACTACCAAAACCACAAACGCGACCGCAACAAACGCTTCCTTCAAACCAAAGTCCGCATCGTCGATGACATCATGCAACAACGCGGACACAACCACCTCGTCGTCGCCGGCAGCCCCAAAATGGTCTCCCGCTTCACCGACGCCCTTCCCGACCGCTTGCGCGCAAAAATTCTCACCACCCTCTACGCCAACCCCAGCAACGGCATCTACCCCATCGTCCAACAATCCATCGAACTCTTCGCCGCCAACGAACACGTCGAAAGCCACGACCGGGTCGCCGAACTCGAAAACGCCATCCTCTCCACCGGACTCGGCGTCGCCGGCGTCGAGGCCACCCGCGAAGCCCTCCTCAACGGCTACGCCGACATGCTCATCATCGATGCCGACTTCGAAATCCCCTCCGTCCGCGAAGATCTCGTTCGCCTCGCCACCCGCGCCGGCGTCGAAATCGAAACCGTCCGCCAAAGCCAATCCCTCGCAAGACTCTCCGGCGTCGGCTGCCTCCTGCGCTATCGTCCCAATCCCGCCGACGCTACCGACGAAACCCTCGTCGCTTAACACTCTTCCGGAGTGTGGTGCTTCCGGAATCCATAGCAACCCGGGCTCCTTGACTGGAGGAGCTCGGGTTTCTTTTTCATCTCTCCCCCTCCGGCTTCCTCTCCACAATGCCATGCAAAAGCCGCCCCAAAATATCCACCCCCGTAATGATCCGCTTCGTTCGTTCCCCCCAATACAACACCACCTCCCGGTCCAACACCCGATCCTCATGACCATCCGCTTCCACATCCAACTTCGGCAGCACCTCATCCAATGACCGCGTCGCATCCGTCACCACCACCGGCACCTGACAAAACTCCGCCATCCCCACCGATCCCGGCCGCGTAAAGCGTGCCCGCAAATAATCATCCGCATTCAACCCATACTTCGGCCAACCCTCCCCATCCACCAAAACCATCCACTTCAACTCCGTCGCCCCCATCCTCATCGCCAACTCCTCCGCCTCACGGCTACCCGCCTCCGGCAAATAACACTCCCCTCCCTCCCTCATCGGCAACCGCAAGACCGTCCCCACCTCCAACGGCCGCCCCTCACTCGCAATCTTCAAATCATCCAACCTCAAGAAATTCAACGCCCCCCGACCCTCCGCATACGAAATATCCGTCGAAGGCTCCCGAATATGCGAATCCAAAATCAACTCAATCTCCTCCTCACGGAAAAAATTTCTCCCCTCCGGCCCAATCCACCGATCCAACAACACCGCACACGGCTTCGCCACCGGAAACAACAACACCCGGTAAACCCGCAAAATCGGCGACAACACCGACCCAGCCAACAACGCATTCCGCGAAAAATACGCCTGCGGCATAATCTCCCCAAAAAAGGTAATCCCCACCGTCGAAAACAAAAACGCCCCCACCCCCCCCAACACCCAATCCGTAAAAATCGTAAACAACACAATAACCCACAACTTACCCCACAAAAAAGTGCACAAAAAAAAATACACATCACACCCCAACCCCACA
>JBCCZX010000260.1:0-3161 GCA_039186735.1 Verrucomicrobiota bacterium
CACCGCCCCATCTCGCCCCACCGCATACTCAATCAAGTTCACCACCCCATCCCCATCCGGATCCCCCACAAAGGTCGCATCGCTCAAACCCGCCGCCCACGTCGCATACGACTCATAAACCTCCACCGTCGACATCGCCGTCGCCTCACCCAATCCATCCCCCTCAAAACTCACCGACACCGTCACATCCCCCGTCGGCACATCCGGCAAATCCACCTCCACCACCACATCCGTCGAAAGCCCGCCAATCAACCCTCCCCGCCGCACCTCGCTGGCCGACTTCACCACCCAATCTTGGCCCGTCACCCCCACCACACTCGCCCCCCCATCCACCGTCGCTCCCACCTGCAAATTATGCACCTCATCCAACCCCGTGCTCGTTATCGAAAATGTAAACTCGGCGTTCATCGAACCCGCCTGCGGAAACAACTGCGACAATTGCGTCGTCGTCCCAATAGTCCCAAGGTCTGTTCTCTTCACATGATAACCCAACACTTCCATCTCTTCATCCAGCTCATCGAGGTAGTGCGGAATGAATGTATCGATATTATAAAAGTTACTCCCAAAGGGCGTTTCCGTTTCCGCGATCCCCGTGTGAATTCCAATCAACTTCAGAGCCCCTCCCACTTTCGCAAAAGTCGGCCCTCCTGAATCCCCCGCCTCCAAGTGACAATCATCCCCCGACCCACTCCTCGCCGAATAAAACGAGTAAAACGTTCGCGTCGGATTGAAACCCTCTATCTCAAAAACTCCATCCAGATTGATGGTCGTAAACCCGTCAATCACCCCCTCCCCTCCCCGCGAATAGCGCCCACTCAGAACAATCGCATCCCCACTCAAACTCCCCTCACTCACCCCGTTCAAAACCTCCGCAATCGCCAAACCATCACTCTCACTCACTTCCCCCGTTAGCCAACCCAGGGACAAGTCTGTCGCCTGATTTGAGTCGTTCAAAAAATGAACCAAACCCCCAACCACGAAGTTCCGAATCTGCCCACTCCCATTCACAAAACGAATCGTCTGCCCCACCCCCGGACGAAAATGCCGCGCCCCAACAAAATGCCGTGGAGAAATCAACGTGAAATGCTTCCGCGCATCGTTCGGCGTAAATCCCACCCCCGTCCACTCCGGACCATCCAGATAAAACCCCGCATTCAAACTCAAATCCGACGGAAAATTCACAAACCGATCATGCCGACTGGGCGAATAACTCCGAATCACTTCCCCCTGCAACAAACCCGCCGCCAACACCCCGCTAAAACTCCCCACGAAAAACGCACCGTGCCGTCGGAGTCTCATAAATCACAATCTCGCACAAACCCGGCAGCTGCGCCTCCAGTTTCTTCCAAAACCACGCCGCCATCAACTCGATCGTCGGACTCTCCAAACCCTCCACATCATTCAAATACCCATGGTCAAGCAGCGCCACCAAATGAGTCATCGCATCCGAAATCCGCTTATGGTCATACACCCAACCAATCGTTTCATCCACCTCCCCCTCCACCGAAATCTCCACCTTGAAGGAATGCCCGTGCATCTGCCGGCACTTATGCCCCTCCGGCAAACTCGGCAAAGTATGCGCCGCTTCAAAGCGAAACTCTTTCGTCAACCGTGCCCGCATCCCCGGCACTCTCTAGCAATCAAACAAAGCCCGCAACTCCTTCCTCAGTGCGCCATAACCATAATGCTTCTTCGCCAAGTCATAATTCGTCGCCGCCATCTCCATCCGCGCATCCGCATCCGCCATCAACTTCTTCGTCTCGTAAATCACCTCTTTCGTCACATACCCATCCATCGTCACCGCCTCAAACCCCTTCGGCTCGATATCCTGCAAGTAAATCGAATACCGGTTCACCACCACCGGCTTCCGAAAGTAAAAAGTCTCTAACAAGGCATTCCCAAATCCCTCGTAGAGACTCGGATACGTCACCAAATCCGCATGCGGATACAAATCCCACAAAGGATACATCTTCCGCCCCTCCTTGTCTTTCTGCCGGCACTCCGCCACCCGATCTCCCACTAACCTCAAGTCCACTCCTTCATCCTCCGCCAAATGCTGCAACATCTCCACATACTCGAATCCCTCATCTCCCGCATCATGCGAAATCACCAGCTTGTATCGCGGATCCTCCAACCCTGCCACCAGCTTGATCGCCATCTCAATCCCCTTTCTCGGCACAATCCGCGTCGGCTGCAACACCATCACATCATCCGCCCCCAACCCCAACTCACTCCGCACATCCGCTGAATACGCATCAATCCCCGGCGGCTCCTTCTCAAACTCAAACACATTCGGCACCAAGCGCGAACTCATCCCCTTCCGCAGCGCCAACTGCTCCCCCGCCTGCCGGTTAATCACCGCATGCCGCACATTCGGCAACCGACACGGAAACGCCATGTCCAAAAAGTCCGGCACTGCATTCACCGCAAAGCGATCCCGCTCCCAATAAAAATCATGATGATGCGCCACCGCCCGCATGTTCGTCTCCGCCAAAAACTCCGTAATCGCCACCCCTAACGGCACATGCACCGGAATGGTCAACGCATTCTCAGGCACCAAGACATCAATCTGAAACTTCTCCACAAACCGCCACAACATCTTCTTCAAGTAATCCGCCATCTCCCACACCCGGTCCGTCACCACCGGATCCCGCTGCGTCACCCCCCAAATCCGCGCCTTGATCCACTCATTCTCCGGATGGCCAAAAAACGCCTCCGGCACGCACATCGACACCTCCGCCCGCCGGTCACTCAACCCACTAAACCAAAAAATTTCATGCCCCATCTCCTCCAACACCGCCGCCCACTTCGCCGCCTCCAAGGACACCCCGTCAGTCCCCGCAAACCGTGTCGACACAAATCCCAATCTCATCTCGTTCCAGAAACGGCACGCATCATGCGTTCCAAGTTCTGAAAATCCGATTCATACAAATCACCCGCAAGAAGAAATCCCTGTAATCCCTCCCAACTCTCTCTAAAACAAAGCAAACACCGCCCAAACCTGTGACACCCACCGAACTCCGCGACGCCCTCAAATCCCACCAAGAACTCCTCCTCGCCAACGCCCTCATGCTCGGCGAATTTCCCGCCCGCTCCGGCGAAGAAGACAAACGCATCGAGTTCCTCCGCCAGCGCTTCGCCAACCTCGCTAACGTCTCCAC
>JBCCZX010000261.1:0-3142 GCA_039186735.1 Verrucomicrobiota bacterium
CGCGGGCCCGGCCTGGGTCGGGGCCTCCGGCGTGGCGGGGGGGCACTGTGGGTTTGGCGCGGCGGGATTTGGCGCCGGCGGGGCGGGGGTAGGCGGAGTATAGGGGGAGGGCGGGTTTGGAGTTTTACGATTGTCCGAATTGGGTGCGGGCGAAGTTGTATTTGGCGGCGACGTTGAATGGTTTGGGTGAGTTTGATGAGGCGATGGCGATTGGGGAGGAGTTGCGGAGGTTGGAGGTGGCGAAGGAGCGGGTGGAGTCTCCGGGTGCGAGTGAGGTGTTGTGGGAGGGGAAGACTTTGGCGGCGCGGTTGTTTTTGGGTCGGGGAGCAGAGGGGGATTTTTTGAAGGGGATGGAGGCGTTGCCGGACAAGGAGGAGGGTCAGCAGTTGGTGATGGTGAGTCCGTCGGTGGTGGCTTGGGAGGCGTGGCGGAATGTGTTGGCGGGCCGGAATGCGCTGCAGCGGCAGGTTTTGGATTCGGCGGCGCAGTATTTGAATCAGACGGCGCAGTCGGAGGATATTTTGTTAGGGTTTGCGAAGATGGTGAATACGCGGACGTCGCGGTCGAGTTGGGCGCGGTCGCGGTATGGGTTGGAGATGGAGCGGTTGCGTTTGAAGGGTGATTTGATGAAGGCGCAGGGGGGTGATTTGGTTTCGCGGGCGGAGTTTTGGCTGCAGTCGGCGGTGGATCGGGAGAAGATTCCGGCGGGGTTGAAGCCGCCGGTTTTGTTGTCTCCGCCGGCGCTGAGTTTGGCTCAGTTGCAGCTGGGGGCGGGGGAAAATGAGAAGGCGAAGGAGAGTTTCAAGGCCTTGATGAAGACTCATCCGAACGATGTTCCGGTTTTGGAGCAGTATGTGGTTTATCTTGAGAAGACGGGGCAAAGGGAGGGAGCGGGGAAGATTCGGGATCACATCAAGGTGGTGAAGGGCTTGAAGTAGGGAGGGGCAAAAAACCCGATGGCTGAAAAAATCAGTAGCAGGCCGAAAAGGTTGTGTTACGAATTCGTTATCAGATGGCGGCGAAGAAAGTGATTATTGTTGGGGCGGGGCCCGGTGGGTTGTCTGCGGCCATGATTTTGGCGAATCGGGGATTCGATGTCACAGTCTTGGAGAAAAAGGATAGGGTGGGGGGCCGGACGTCGTGTCTTGAGGAGCAGGGGTATCGCATTGATGTGGGGCCGACGTTTTTGCACCAGAAGTTTACGCTGGATGAGATTTTTGCGGAGGTGGGCCGGAAGTCGGAGGATTACTTGGACTTCATTAAGCTGGATCCGATGACGAGGTTGAGTTGGGGGGAGACGCAGATGGAGACGACTTTCGATGAGGATCGAATGGCAGCGAATGTGGAGGCGGCATTTCCGGGGCATGCGGAGGGGTATCGGCGTTTTATGGCGGATCATGCGTCGAAGTTGCGGGCGATTTATCCGTGTTTGCAGAAGCCGTATCACAAGCTGAATTCGTATTTGCGGAAGGAGATTGTGACGGTGTTGCCTTATGTGGCGACAACGAAGTCGGTGGTCGATGTCCTGAAGGATTATTATGAGGATGATCGGCTGAAGTTGGCGTTTACGTTTCAGGCGAAGTATTTGGGAATGAGTCCGTGGAATTGTCCGGGTTTGTTTTCGATATTGAGTTACACGGAGTATAAGTTTGGGATTTATCACACGGTGGGTGGATTGGCGGCGATTCCGGAGGCGATGGCGAAGGTTGCGGAAGAAGACGGGGCCAAGATTCGGTTGGGAGAGGGAATCAAGGAAGTTTTGTTTAGCGGGAAGAAGGCGACGGGAGTTTTGTTAGAGAGTGGGGAAAAGCTGGAGGCGGATGACATCGTGATGAATGCGGATTATGCGCAGATGATGACCACGATGATGAATGGTCATGGGAAGTCGGAGGAGGAGTTGAAAGGGAAGAAGTTCTCGTGCTCGACCTTCATGTTGTATCTGGGTCTGGATAAGATTTATGAGAATGAGCCGCATCACCACATTCTCTTTGCGGATGATTACGAGAAGAACGTGAATGACATCGGGGGTGAGCGGGTGGTTTCGGATGATATGTCGATCTATGTGCGGAACAGCTCGATCAACGATCCGGCGGTGGCGCCGGCCGGGCATTCACAGTTGTATATACTAGTGCCGACAATTAACACGCGGTTTGGGCACGATTGGGAGGAAACGAAGAAGGCGTATCGAGACAAGGTGATTGCGCGGATTGAGGAGCGGACGGGGATGAAGGATTTGTCGCAGCATATTGTTTATGAGGAGGTCTTCACGCCGGAGACGTGGCGTGACGGGGGAGACATCTTCATGGGGGCGACCTTCAACTTGGCGCATACGATTGACCAGATGATGTATTTCCGCCCGCACAATCGCTTGCAGGGATTCGAGAATGTTTATCTTGTGGGTGGGGGAACTCATCCGGGGAGTGGATTGCCGACCATTTTCGAGAGTGGTCGGATCTCGTCGAACTTGCTGTGTGACCGGCGGGGGGTGAGTTATGGTCGGCAGGATTTCGCGACCGAGTTGTTGGCGTCAGCTTGAGGTGGGCCTTGTTTGTCCTGGCACGGACAGGAGGGTCTTTCGCTTTATTGTTGGAAGCGTTTGTTGAGTTCGCCTTTGGAAGCGGGGCCGATGGTGGCACTGCCGGAGAAGACGGAGCCGGGTTCGGCGGACATGTGGGGAGTGATGATGTCGCCGAGGACTTGAGCGGTGTCGGAGAGGACGACTTGGGTTTTGGCAGCGACATTGCCCCGGACCTTGCCTTCGATGAAGGCAGAGTCGACGTAGAGGTCGCCTGTGATGAGGCCTTTGGGTTGGACGATGAGTTCACCCTTGGAGCGGATGTCGCCATTGACCTGGCCATCGACAAAGAAGCGGCCTTGGAAGCGGACGTCGCCTTGGACGGTGACGTCGGGGCCGAGGAGATTGACGCTGGAAGAGGACTTTTGGGTGAGGTCCTCGGCGGAGAGGGCGGCTTCGCCAGAGCTGGCTTCGCGACCACTTGCAGGGGCGGCAGAGCGGGCGTCGGGAGCCTTGAGAGTGGCGGGTTCTTCAGTCAATCGTTCAACCATGAATGAGCGAAAGTAGCGGGGTATTTAAGAAAGGTAAAGTTTTGACGGTATTCTGACAGAGAAAGAGTTAGGGGGC
>JBCCZX010000262.1:0-3096 GCA_039186735.1 Verrucomicrobiota bacterium
AGAGATTCAACCCGCTATAACTGGACACGTAAGCAGTCTCTTTTTCAACAGTCTCGGTTATACATTGCGACTCCCTCCCAGTGGCTGATGGATAAGGTACAGCAGTCGATGCTGCAATCGGCGATTGTGGAGCATCGGGTGATTGTGAATCGGGCGGGGCGGACGAATCCGAAGGAGATTGCGCGTTTGGTGGGGTGGGATGAGACGTTTTATTATTTTGATTGGTATGATGATTCGGCGTCGGTGGGACGGGGGACGGGGCGGGTGCCGCGGGAGGATTTTGATGCGACGAATGGGGGTTCGTTGTTGTTGGAGAAGGGATTGGTGAAGGCGAAGGGGGGTCAGGTGAGGAACTGGCAGGTGGTGGAATAAACCGCTTTCATGGTTGGGGAGTGGGGGATTTGTGGGTTCGGGAAAATCCCACTTGCGTGCGGGGGCAGGCTCCGCTTGGTTGGGCAGCAACACACACTGTTTTTAGGAGAAGCTATGTCAGACTACGCCAAGGGATTAGAAGGGGTGATCGCGAATGAGTCCGCGTTATCGAATGTTGAGGGTTTGGAGGGGCGGTTGTCCTATTTGGGCTACCATATTGATGATTTGGTGGAGGAGACGTCGTTTGAGGAGGTGACGCATTTGTTGCACCGGGGGAAGTTGCCGAATGAGGCGGAGTTGGCGGATTTGGAGCAGGCGTTGCGTTCGGATCGGGAGTTGCCGGAGGGGGTGGTGGAGTTTTTGAAGGCGGCGCCGAAGGATGCGTTGCCGATGGATGTGTTGCGGACGGCGGTGTCGATGCTGGGTCTTTATGATAAGCGGGCGAAGGTGGGGGAGCCGGATGATGAGGCGAACCGGGCGGTGGCGTTGTCGTTGGTGGCGAAGACGCCGGTGATTGTGGCGTATTATCATCGGGCGCGGCAGGGTTTGGATTTGCCGCCGGTGCGGGATGATTTGTCGGAGGCGGCGCACTTTTTGTATTTGGTGAATGGGGAGGTGCCCGGGGAGGCGGCGACGCGGACTTTGGATATTGCGTATATTTTGCATGCGGATCACGGGATGAATGCGTCGACGTTTTCGTCGCGGGTGACGATTGCGACCTTGTCGGATTTTTATTCGGCGATGACGTCGGCGATTGGGACCTTGAAGGGTCCGTTGCACGGGGGGGCGAATGAGGGGGTGATCAAGATGTTGCAGGAGATTGGCTCGTTGGAGGGGGTGGATGCGTATGTGGAGGATTGTCTGACGAATAAGAAGAAGATCATGGGGATTGGGCACCGGGTTTACAAGGTGTTGGATCCGCGGGCGCCGCATTTGCAGAAGATGGCGGCGTCGTTGACGGCGGAGTTGGGGGAGAGCAAGTGGTTGGATATGTCGGAGCGGATTGCGACGATCATGCGGGAGCGGAAGGGGTTGAATGCGAACGTGGATTTTTACTCGGCGACGGTCTACTACAGCCTTGGTATTCCGACGGATTTGTTCACGCCGATTTTTGCGATTTCCCGGATGGCGGGATGGACGGCGCAGGTTTTGGAGCAGTTGCAGGATAGTCGTTTGTATCGTCCGTTGACGAAGTATGTGGGTCCGGCGGAGTTGATGCCGGTGCCTCCGATGTCGGAGCGGTAGGGGAAAGGATGCAGGTCTTGGGGCTTGCTAAATAGTCAACTTAGGCTAATTAAAGGCATGTCTTTTTCCAAATGGTTTTATTTGGGGGTCGCCATTGCGGTGGCGGCGACTCTGTCGTCTTGCAACACTTTCCTTGGTCTGGGTCGCGATTTGCAGCAGGCGGGGGAGGGGATTGAGAATACGGTTTACGGTCGCTGAAGGGATTCGGCGCGTCCGCTGCGGCGGAGTTTTTTGAGGAGTCCGGAGAGGAGTTTGAGTTCTCGGTCGGTGAAGTCGTCGGCGAGGGGAGCGAGGCAGTTGTTGCGTTTGGTTTGGAGGTCGAGGAGGAGTTCTTCGCCGTTGGAGGTGATTTCGACCCAGACGACGCGACGGTCGGCAAGGTCGCGGCGGGTGGAGACGAGGTTGCGTTTGAGGAGGCGTTGAACGGCGGTGGTCATGGAGCCGCTGGTGAGTCCGATGCGGGGGGCAAGGGTGTTGACGGGGCGTGGTCCTTTGCGGCGGAGGCGGCGGAGGATGGCGATGTCGGAGTGGCAGAGGTTGATGGAGTGGAGGAGTTGCCGTTCGGTGGCGGCGAAGGTGGATTCGGTTTCGGCGATGAGTTCGCGAATGCGGAGGGCGTTTTGTCCGGCTTTGCTCATGGGTTTGGTTAGCGGGATCTAGAACCAGGGTTTTTGGTTTTTGATGTAGGTGTCGACGAATTCCTGGTCTGTTTTGGTGACGTAGATGATGCCTTCGATGAGGCCGAGGATGGCGCCTCCGATACCGCAGGTGACGATGGTGATGGCAGCGGTGATGATTCCTTCTTTGGTGTAGCCCAGGATGAATTTGTGGACGCCGAAGCCGCCCCAGAAAACGCTTGAGATGCCGATGATGCCGGCGAGGAGTTTTTTGTCGGCGCCGGGGATGCCGGTGGCACCGGTGCCGGTAGAAGGTGTCTCGGGAGAGGGGGTGTCGTTTTTGGGTTCAGGGGTTGGTTCGTTTTCAGACATAATCTTTCGAAGCTATCGGAAAGTTGGGTTGCGACAAGGACAGACTTGGCGGTGGGAAGGGGTTTTCGTAGGGTGGGGTTGTGGACGACTTGTTGGGAATGGCGGGGGATGAGCATTTCATGCGCCAAGCGTTGCGGGAGGCGGAGAAGGCGTATCGGGCTCGGGAGGTGCCGATTGGGGCGGTGATTGTGCAGGAGGGGGTGGTGATAGCGCGGGGTTGGAATCAGGTGGAGACGTTAAAGGATGCGACGGCACATGCGGAGATGCTGGCGTTGACGTCGGCGCAGGAGGCGGTGGGGGATTGGCGGTTGCGGGGGTGTACGTTGTATGTGACGAAGGAGCCGTGTCCGATGTGTGCGGGGGCGATTGTGCATTGTCGGCCGGATCGGGTGGTGTTTGGCTGGGGTGATGAGAAGGGGGGGGCGTGTGGGGGGTGGATCCATTTGTTGGATGCGAATCCGCCGGTGAATCACAAGTCGGAGGTGAAGGC
>JBCCZX010000263.1:0-3093 GCA_039186735.1 Verrucomicrobiota bacterium
GTTTCGGCAGGAGCCAAGAGCCATGAAACGACGACCGAAAAATTACCAGTTCCTCACCAAACCAAGGCACGAATTTACCAAAATCCCACATCGTTCAACCTATCGAAAAAACGCTTAATCCCGTGCCATTCGGGACAGTCCTTTTTCATAAATTTCATCGGCGTCCACGTCCCACTCCGCTACTTCGCTCAGGACGTCGTCATTGGTAGCAAACAGTTTCTCGAACGACTCTTCCGAGGCTCCCGCCACCGCTTCGGCCCCAATCGCAAAACCGGTGCCCGCAAGCCCCGCGGCAACCTCACTCCCCTCAAACAGCACCTCTACTCAGCCAGAGACCTCGCTCTCGAATAATCCCCCCAATCTCCCACCGTAAAAAAAGCCGGGACCAACGAAACCAGCAAATTCGAGAAAGAGAGCTCACTAAGAACAAAAAACTCTTCCTCGTCCAGCCCCACGACGCCCGCAGCAGCGTGCCGCCCAACCGGCAGACCCCTCTCTTCTAATCAGGCAAGCCCCTGCCAACCAATGGAAAATCAGCCTGTTCACACTCCCCCCTCGACACCTCCTCCACCCCGTCTAACCTCCAGACCACATGGCCGAAATGCCCGACAAACGCTTCATGGACTTCGTTCTCTTTCAGGCCCAAAACGCCGGCCTCTTCCTCGGAAAACTCCCCAACCCCGCCACCGGAGAAACCTCCGTCAACCTCCGCGCCGCCCAAAGCGTCCTCGACTCCCTCGAAATGCTCGCCGACAAAACCAAGGGCAACCTCACCAAAGAAGAAGACGCTTTCCTGCAAAAAGCCCTCCGCAACATCCGCCTCCTCTTCGACGACCTTGACGACTCCGCTGAATAACCCATGAACTCCTTCACCATCAAAAACGTCACCCTCGGCGGCCCCGAACTCTTCTTCATCCTCGGCCCCTGCGCCATCGAATCCGAAGACTTCACCTGGCAAATGGCTCGCAATATCAAATCCCTCGCCGAGCAACTTAACATCCCCTTCTTCTTCAAAGCCTCCTACGACAAAGCCAACCGCACCGCCGCCGCCTCTTTTCGCGGCCCTGGCGTCACCGCCGGCACCAAACTCCTCGCCGAAATCGGCCAAGACCTCGGCGTCCCCGTCACCACCGACATCCACACCCCCGAAGAAGCTTCCCTCGCCGCCGAACACATCGACCTCCTCCAAATCCCCGCCTTCCTCTGCCGCCAAACCGACCTCCTCGAGGCCTGCGCCAAAACCGGCCGGGCCGTCAACGTCAAGAAAGGACAATTCCTCGCCCCCTGGGATACGAAAAACATCGTAGAAAAACTTCACCACTTTGGCTGCGACCAATTCTGCCTCACCGAACGCGGCACCTCCTTCGGCTACAACAACCTCGTCGCCGACATGCGCTCCCTCTACTGGATGCGCCAACAAAACGTCCCCGTCATCTTCGACGCCACCCACTCCGTCCAACGCCCCGGCGGAGAAGGTGCCACCACCGGCGGAGACGGCGAACTCGCCCCCGTCCTCGCCCGCGCTGCCGTTGCCACCGGAGTCGACGGCGTCTTCATGGAAACCCACTCCAACCCCGCCCAAGCCAAATCCGACGGACCCAACCAAGTGCCCTTCGACCAACTCTCCGCCGTCCTCACCAAACTCCTCGCCGTTCAAAAAGCCGTCTCCTCTTGAAGCCCCGCCTCCCAGTTCTCCTCTTCCTCGCGTTCACCCGTATCGTGCTCGCCGAACCCCTCGCCCCCCTCGAGGTCCTCCCCATCAATTCTACTCTCTCCAACGTTACCATCCCCCGCTTCGACGAAAATCGCAACCGCGCCGCCTACCTCAAAGCCGACCGCATGGAAATCCTCTCCGACGGCCCCGAGAAAAACGGCAAACAACCCATCCTCGTCGACTGCACCGGCATCACCCTCCGCATCCTCGACCGCAAAGGCTCAGACTCGCTCGACGTCGATATGCGCCGCGCCAAATACCGCCTCGGCCCCGGCATCCTCAAAGTCGAAGAACAAATTCTCGCCAAAAGCCCCCGCTTTCAAATCGCCGGCGAAGGCGGTGTCTTCCATCTCGACTCTCGCCGGGGCTTCATCTTCGGCCCCCTCCAAAGCATCATCCGCAACGAACAACCTCAGGCTTCCAACACCATGAATATTCCGACCCTCTGGACCCTCTCCTCCATCCTTATCCTCGCCGAACCCCGCCCTTTGAAACTCAACAACGACGAACTCCGCGCACTCGACCGCCAAACCAACCCCACCGCCTACCAATTCCATCAACGCGCCCGCCAAGTTGAACCCACCGTCGCTCAAGCCACCGAATCCTCCCAGCGCGCTTCCGAACTCCTCGCCGACTTCGCACAAACCGTCGAAGACCAGGGCCTCACCACCCTCATCCAAAACCAACCCGACCAACCCACCCCGGCTCCCAACAACGAAACCATCGAAAACCCCGCTCTCAAAATCTCCTGCGACGGCGGCGCCTTCTTCGACGGCCGCGAAAACCTCCTCGTCTTCCTCCGCAACGTCATCGTCAACGAAGCCCGCTTCAAACTCCAGGCCCGCAACGAACTCAAAGTCTTCTTCCTCGCCTCTGAAACCGAAGCCAAACCAGAAAATGAAGGCCCCGAAGAAGAACCACAGGAAGACCTCCCCAACATCCAAATCACCGATGTCAAATCCCTCGCCGGCACCGGCGGAATCGAAATCACCGGTCGTGATAAAAATGGCAACCCCTTCCTCGCCACTGCCGACCAGGTCACCTATGACCAAAAAACAGAAAAACTCATCCTGCGCGGCGGAAAACCCTTCTGCAAATTCACCCGCGACCAACGCCAATTCGCTCTCGAGGCCGAAGACAATAGCGCCTACATCCAGGTCGACCTCTCCGACGACGCCATCCAAGTCGACACCTCCCCAACCGGCTGGACCTTCGCCGGCGATGGCCTTCGCAACAACTAACCATGCTTTCCGAACAAACCCACGCACCCATCCTCGAAGTCGAAGGCTTGCGAAAATGCTACGGCAAACGCCCCGTCGTCGAAAACGTCGGCCTCCACGTCCAACCCGGCGAAATCGTCGGGCAACTGACTGGTGAGA
>JBCCZX010000264.1:0-3088 GCA_039186735.1 Verrucomicrobiota bacterium
CATGAGCATCATCATCGACAAAATCGAAAAAGAACAACTCAAGGACAACATCCCTGATTTCAACGTCGGTGACTCCGTCAAAGTCCACTGCCTCGTCAAAGAAGGCGAAAAAGAACGCACCCAAATCTTCGCGGGCCTCGTCATCGCCAAAAAGGGCAGTGGCGTCAACGCCTCCTTCACCGTCCGCAAAATCTCCTACGGCGAAGGCGTCGAACGCGTCTTCCCCGTTCACACCCCCCGCATCGCAAAAATCGAAATCATCTCCCGCGGAAAAGTCCGTCGCGCCAAACTTCACTACCTCCGCGAGCGCGTCGGCAAGCGAGCCCTCCTCGTCAAACCAGCCGACACCTCCCCAAAAGGCAAAAAAGCAGCCGCCAAAGCAGCAGCCGCTTCCGTCCAAGGCGAACCCGCTCCTGCCGAACCAGTTGTCGAAACAACTCCCGAAGACAGCTCCGAAGAGAAGGCCTAAACCTTCCCCAAGCATTGCTCCCTCTCGGCTCACACCCCTCGCGCTGACCCTCGGCTCGCCTCTCACAGGCCGCATTGTGCATCGATCCAATTCATGCGATTGCCCCAATTGCATGAAAATTTCTTTTTTATTGCGCAACCCTCTCTCAAAGAGAGCATTACCGTCCTGAGGCGAAACTGGCACAAGCTGTGCTATTTGAGTCTCCGACTCATTAAACCAGTCAAACTAAACACCATGCGAACATTAAACAAAATGAAATACCTAACCCTCATGACGCCTTTCGCGCTCATGGGTTCGGTTTTCGGTCAGGAACAAGACGAGGACTACGTGGCCATGCTCGAAGCTCAGGGCGATGCGGCATACGCCTTCGACTTCTTCACCACCTCGATGCTGTGGACCGTTATCGCCGCAGCAATGGTCTTCATCATGCACCTCGGCTTTGCCACCCTTGAGGCCGGACTCACGCAGAAGAAGAATACTGTAAACATTCTCTTCAAGAATGTCTGGATCATCAGCATCGGTCTCCTGACCTACGCCTTGATGGGTTTCAACACCCACTATCCTGTTGATAGCTGGCAAATTCCCGGTGTCATGGGAATCAATGGTCCCATCAGTGGTTTGACTGGCGGTGAGAATGATACCTTCGCCTACGGCGGAACGGCTCTCGCGATGACTGCTTACGGGGACTTCATATTCCAAGCCATGTTTGCAGCCACCGCTGCAACCATCGTTTCAGGTGCCGTCGCCGAGCGTGTCAAGCTCACCTCCTTCATGATCTATTCCACCATCCTCGTCGCATTAGGCTACACCATCGCCGGTTCTTGGCACTGGGGCGGAGGCTTCCTCTCCTCCCTCGAGGTTCCCTTCAAAGACTTCGCTGGTTCAACCGTCGTTCACGGATTTGGTGGTGCTGCCGCTCTTGCAGCCGTCATCATCCTCGGACCACGCAAAGGCAAATACACCGCCGAAGGCGTGAAGCCCATTCTCGGCCACAGCATGCCTCTCGCCGCAATTGGTGTCTTCCTTCTCTTCTTCGGATGGTTCGGTTTCAACGGTGGTTCCGTTCTCTCTGCAGCTCCCGGACCTCTTGGTCTCGTCTTCACCACAACTGCCCTCGCAGCAGCTGCCGGTGCTATCGCTTCCATTTTCACCTCCATGATTGTGCTCCGTAAGCCGGACCTCTCCATGGCGCTCAATGGTATTCTCGCCGGTTTGGTGTCCATCACCGCTGGAGCTGACGTTGTCGAGCCTTGGGCTGCTGTCCTTATGGGTGCAGTAGGCGGCGTTATCGTTGTCTTCTCCATCTTGTTCTTCGACAAAATCAAGATTGATGATCCCGTTGGAGCAATCTCCGTCCACGGTGTCGTAGGAATCTGGGGAACCATCTCTCTCGTCTTCTTCAGCGAAGGCAACAGCTTCGTTTCTCAAATCATCGGTATCCTTGCAGTCTACGGATTTGCATTCGTCTTCTCTCTCGTTCTTTGCCTCATCGGCAAGTTCACCTTCGGAATCCGCGTCAGCGAAGAAGAAGAAGCAGAGGGTCTCGACGTTGCCGAACACGGCGCGCCAGCTTACACCGACTAATCCTTTCCCCCAATACGGGACAACACTTCAAAAGCGGCTGGGCAACCAGCCGCTTTTCTCGTTTCCCCCTTTTCATTTTCAATTCTTCATCTTCAATTTTCCATCATCAAAACCCTCCTCGTCGACAACTCCAACTCCCGCACCAAATTCGCCCTCGCTTCCCCCGAAGGCCTCACCACCTGGCGCGAAACCCTCCCCACCCTTTCCCTCACCGCCGATTCCATCCGCGCCCTCCTCCCATCCGACGCCACTCACGCCACCATCTGCTCCGTCGTCCCTCACAAATCAAAACTCCTCGCCGAAACCTGCCAAAGCGCCGGCCTCGCCACCCACACCATCTCCCACCAAAGCAAACTCCCCATCCAAATCGACTACCCCACCCCCTCCCAAATCGGACCCGACCGCCTCGCCAACGCCGCCGCCCTCGTTCCCCTCGCCCAATCCACCATCGTCATCGACTTCGGCACCGCCGTCACCTTCGACGTCGTCTCCTCCACCAACAACGGCACCTACCTCGGCGGCGTCATCGCTCCTGGCCTCGCCGCCCTCCTCGACTACCTCCCCTCCAAAACCGCCCTCCTCCCCCAAATCGAACTCGCCGAACCTCCCGCCGCCATCGGCAAATCCACCGAACACGCCATGCAAGTCGGCGCCGTCATCGGCTACCGCGGCCTCATCCGCGAAATCCTCGCCCAACTCCGCCTCGAACTCCCCGACACCCCCCTCATCCTCGCCACCGGCGGCGACGCCTCCCTCCTCGCTGCCAAACTCCCCGAAATCCAAAACGTCGACCCAGACCTCACCCTCAACGGCATCCTCAAAATCGCCCGCCTCAACCACCCCTGAATCCCCCCCAAAACCCAAACTCACTGGGAGCGCCGGTCTGAGACCGGCTCCAAAACCCGAGCCACACCAGAACGGCAAGGAATGGAGCGGCGGCGAAACATCCGGCGGGCGCTTCTGCAGCGTCTTCCATTTCCGAGAGACCGCGGACGGCCCTAAAATCTGCCGTATGCATATCTATTTGGACCCCGA
>JBCCZX010000265.1:0-3082 GCA_039186735.1 Verrucomicrobiota bacterium
CCGCCCCCCCGCCAAAAATCTCTCCCGACACCCTCCCCGTCCTGCACCCACTCCAATCGGGCGCACCCCCCAAGCCTTCCCCCCTTCCATCCCCCCGTCTTCCCGTTTCTAAGTCTTGAACGTCACTTCTCTCCCCATTCCAATTTTGCCCCCGAATTCCAACCAAACTCACTTGCCCCCCTCCACTCTCGGCCTAAGTTAGCCCTATGGACCTCTTCCAGATTATCCTGATCGGCGTCGGCCTCCTCGTCGGCCTCGTCTTCATCCTCCTCCTCATCAACTTCTTCAACCTCTGGCTCCAAGCCCGTGTCTCAGGGGCCCCCGTCGGCATCCTCAACCTCCTCTTCATGAGACTCCGTAAAGTCCCCCCCGGCCTCATCGTCAACTCCCGCATCACCGCCGCAAAAGCCGGTATCGACCTCTCCACCGACGAACTCGAAGCTCACTTCCTCGCCGGTGGCGACGTCAACAACGTCGTCCTCGCCCTCGTTGCTGCCGACAAAGCCGGCATCGCCCTCCCCTTCCCCCGCGCCTGCGCCATCGACCTCGCCACCAAGGACACCGGCAAAACCGTCCTCGAAGCCGTGCGCACCTCCATCAACCCCAAAGTCATCGAATGCCCCAACCCCGCCACCGGCGTCACCAAAATCACCGCTGTCGCTAAAGACGGCATCGCCGTCAACGTCCGCGCCCGCGTCACCGTCCGCACCAACCTCGAACGCTTCGTTGGCGGTGCCACCGAAGAAACCGTCATCGCCCGCGTCGGCGAAGGCATCGTCACCTCCGTCGGTTCCGCCCCCAGCTACAAAGACGTCCTCGAAAACCCCGACTCCATCTCCCGACTCGTCCTCTCAAAAGGCGTTGACGCCGCCACCGCCTTCGAAATCCTCTCCATCGATGTCGCCGACGTCGACGTAGCCGACAACATCGGTGCCCGACTCCAAGCCGAACAAGCCGAAGCCGACAAACAAGTCGCCCAAGCCAAAGCCGAAATGCGCCGTGCCGCCGCCGTCGCTTCCGAACAAGAAATGGCCGCCCGCACTCAGGAAATGCGCGCCAAAGTCGTCGAATCCGAAGCCCAGGTGCCCATGGCCATCGCTGAAGCCTTCCGTTCCGGCAACCTCGGCGTCATGGACTACGTCAAATACCAAAACGTCACCGCCGACACCAACATGCGCGATTCCATCGCCGGCAACGACCAACCCAAGGACTAAGCCCTCATGGATTTTATCGAAGGGCTCGACGAACGAATCATCTTCGGCATCGTTTTCCTCGTCATCGGAGCCCTCCGATGGTTCATGGAAAATGCCTCCAAAGGCCGTCGTCTGGAAGAGGAGGACCAAGAGCCCTCCTCCTCCCTCGAAGACCTCTACGAAGAAGCCCGCCGCGAAATCCTCGAACGCCAAAACCGCAACGCACCCGACCCCGAAATCGTCGGCGAACGCCTCGAAGACTACCGCCAACCCACCCCCACTCCACCTCCCCTGCCACCAGTCACTCCCCCTCCTCCACCCCTCGCCCCAGCCACCGCCACCTCCACCTGGCAAGCCCCCACCATCAGGCGCCAAACCCTCTCCAAAGCCGAACAAGAAGCTCTCGAACGCGTTCAAAAAGCTTCCGCCCACTCTCCCAGCCAAAGACAATCAACCTCCCCCTCGCGCGTCCGCGAACTCCTCTCCAGCCCCAGCTCCGCCCGCGATGCCATCATCCTCGCCGAAATTCTCGGCCCCCCAAAAGGAGCAACTCGGTAATCAGCTGCAACTTCCCCCTCGCCCGTCGGTTACTCCTTTTGTATCCCAATGGCGATCGCCGCACCCATGACCGATACCCAAGCTCCCGACCCCGACGACTCCAACGCCCGGGATGTCGAACTGATGCTGCACGTCAAAGCCACCGGCGACCACGACGCCTTCGCCGAACTCGTCGAACGCCACCAAAACCTCATCGTCGGAACCGTCGCCAAAATGCTCGGCAACCCCTCCGAAGCCGAAGACCTCGCCCAACAAGTCTTCCTCCGCCTCTGGAAATCCCGCAACCGCTACCAACCCTCCGCGAAATTCACCACCTTCCTCTTCACCATCACCCGCAACCTCGTCTTCAACGAAACTCGCCGCAAATCTCGCCGCAAGGAATCCTCCCTCGACCAACAAAAAGACGAACACGACCTCGAACTCCCCGCCAACCCCAACCACACCCCCGACCAACAAAACCTCAACGCCGAACTCCGCTCCGCCATCGACCAAGCCATCGAATCCCTCCCCGAAAAACAACGCCTCGCCGTCATCCTCCGCCGCTACCAAAACATGCCCTACGAGGAAATCGCCACCGTCCTCGAACTCACCGTCCCCGCCGTCAAATCCCAACTCTTCCGCGCCCGCACCACCCTCCGCGAATCCCTCGCCGGATACCTCGAAGCATGATTGGACTTCTCCTCACGGATAATCCTGCCGCGTCGGTCGAATCACCAAATCACTCACATGCACATGCGGCGGCAACTCCACCGCACGAAAAATGGCCTCCGCCACATCCTCTCCGACCAACAAAGGCCCAAACTTCTCCCGAAAACCCTCCACCATCTCTTCATCATATCCCGCCACCTCCTGAAACCCACTCAACACCAAACCCGGTGCCACACACGTCACTCGCACCCCCTTCGGCCCCACCTCCCTCCGCAACGCCTCCGCTAACGAGTGAATCGCAAACTTCGACGCCCCATAAATCGCACTAAACGGCGAAATCACCCGCCCCACCACCGAACCCAAAACCACAATATCCGCCGCCTTCTCCGGAAACCCCCGCTCCTGACGATCCGCCAAACTCCTCGCTGCACGCTGCATCAACAGCGAAGCTCCCACCACATTCACCTCCAGAACCTCCCGAAATTCCTCCAAGTTCCCCTCCTTCACCGACCCTCCCAGACCCCGCCCCGCATTCACCACCACCACATCCGCTTCCCCTCCAAATCCCTCCGCCACCTCGAAATACCGCTCCACCACCCCCTCGTCTCCCGCATCCCCCGCCACCCCTCGAAAACACTCCCCCCACCGCTCCTCCAACTCCCGCAACCGCTCCTCTCTCCGTC
>JBCCZX010000266.1:0-2982 GCA_039186735.1 Verrucomicrobiota bacterium
CCAAGCAAACACCCCTTTCAACTTTGGCGCCATCCCCTTCGCCGCCCTCCTCCGCCTCACCGACAACAACAACCAAGCCCTCCCCCTCGCCAAAGAACTCACCGCCGGCACCCTCACCAACCTTCAGAACGATCAAGCCACCCTCCACCTCACCTTCACCAACCCCGCTGCCGCCCAACAAACGCACCTCCTCCTCACCAACTCCTTCTCCACCCTCCGCCCCACGCTCGGCATCACCTTCCAACTCTCCCAAAATTCCCTCACCATCACCTCAAAACAACTCCCACCACCATGATCGCTCGCCAAACCATCTTCGAAGGTCGCGTCCAAGGCGTCGGCTTCCGCTACTCCTGCAAAGACCTCGCCAAAGGCTTCGACGTCTCCGGCTCCGTCGAAAACTGCCCCGACGGCTCCGTCCGCCTCATCCTCCAAGGCGAAGAAGACGAAGTGAATGAATTCCTCGCCGAAATCATCGAAGAATCCTCCCTCGCCACCCTCATCAAATCCCACCTCACCATCCCCCTCGACCCCAACCCCAACCTCCGCGGCTTCTCCATCCTTCGTTAGCTCCCCAACAAGCTCCTCAAAATCCCACTCCCAACCAAAAAATCGCAAACCACCGCTCGCGAATTTTCTCGGCTCACGCGAACATATCCCGAGCTTGTGAAAAATTTCACAAAGTCCGCTTGCCCCCCAACTTCCTTGCCGCCATAGTCCGGGTATATTGCGATGAGCGAAACCGGCACCGCCAGTCCCACCTTGCCTAAAGACCTCGCCGCCGAAAAAGGGATGGTCAACGTCCAAGTCGACGGCCACTGGATCCAAGTTCCCAAAGGCACCCGCATGATCGAAGCCTGCAAACAGGCCGAAAAAGACGTCCCGCACTACTGCTACCACCCCAAACTCTCCTCCCCCGGCAACTGCCGCATGTGCCTCGTCCAAATGGGCATGCCTCCCCGTCTCGCCCCCGGCCAGGACCCCGAATACAACGACCAAGGCTACCAGGAAATCGGCTGGATGCCCCGCCCCGTCATCGCCTGCGCCAACACCGTCGCCGAAAATATGGGCATCCGCACCACCGGCGAACTCGTCGAAGAATGCCGTCGCGGCGTCATGGAGTTCCTTCTCATCAACCACCCCCTCGACTGCCCCATCTGCGACCAAGCCGGCGAATGCACCCTCCAGGAATTCTCCGTTGAACACGGCCAAGGCAAGTCCCGCTTCCTCGAAAATAAGGTCAAAAAGCCCAAAAACGTCGACATCGGCCCCCGCATCCGCCTCGACGACGAGCGCTGCATCATGTGCTCCCGCTGCATCCGCTTCATGGACGAAGTCGCCGATGACGCCGTCCTTGGCTTCACTGACCGCGGCACCCACACCACCCTCACCGTCCACCCCGGTCGCAAGCTGGATTCCAACTACGGCCTCAACACCGTCGACATCTGCCCCGTCGGCGCCCTCACCTCCAACGACTTCCGCTTCCAGATGCGCGTCTGGTTCCTCAAGGAAACCAAATCCATCGACGTCAACTGCGGCACCGGCTGCAACACCACCATCTGGACCCGCGGCAACGAAATCTTCCGCATCACCCCTCGTGAAAACAATGAAGTCAACTCCGCCTGGATGCCCGACTCCCATCGCCTCGCCTTCCACAACGTCCACGCTGACCACCGCCTCACCCAACCCCTAGTTAGGAGCGCGGATTTCCAATCCGCTACCCCCGATGCCCCATCTCCCAACCATCAGCCCTCCTCCCTCAAATCTGCCATCACCGCAGCCGCCGACGGCTTCAAAAACGTCGACCCCTCCCAAATCGCCGTCATCGCCTCAGCCCGCTCCACCAACGAAGAACTCCTTCTCACCAAAAAGATCATCGCCGCCCTCGGCACCAACCAGTCCACCCTCATCGGACGCTTCCAAGACGGCGACGGCAAACTGATCTCCAACGACGGCAACCCGAATACCACCGGCGCCAAACTCATTTCCGGCACCGACAACCCCTTTGCTCTCCTCGACCAAATCCGCGATAACGTCCGCAGCGGCCAGACCAAAGCCCTTCTCGTCATTGGCGAAGACCCCATCGAATCCTCAGGCTTCTCCTCCGAAGACCTCGCGAAACTCGACCACCTCGTCGTCCTCCACACCCACTCGAACGCCACCGCCGGAAACGCCCACGTCGTCCTCCCAGGAGCAGCCTTCGCCGAAAAACAAGGTTCCATGGTTAACATCACCGGCCGCCTCCAAAAACTCAACCGCGCCATCCTCCCTCCCGGCGAAGCCACCCCCGATTGGCAAATTCTCGCCTCCCTCCTCAGCGAACTCGACCCCGAAGCCCCCAAGCCCCAACGAATCCAAGACATCTTTTTCATGCTCGCCGAAGAAATCGCCGAGTTCAAAAACCTCACCTTCGCCAAAATCGGCGACCTTGGCACCCAAATCACCGAAACTGGCACCACCATCCCCCTCTTGGAGCGCGAAAGAGAACGCATCAAAAACCGTGAAATTGTTGGCTAAACCATTGATTAATCAGTAAATACAAATATTTCAATGGACCTTACCTTTCTCATCGCGACTTCCATCAAAATCGGACTTTATTTTACAATTGTCCTCACTTTTGTCGCCTACTCCGTCTACGCCGAGCGCCGCTTCTCCGCCATCATCCAGGACCGCGTCGGCCCTAACCGCACTGGCATCCCCCTCACTCTCCTCGGGGGCAAGAAAGATAGTCCTTTCGCCGGCCTCGTCCAACCAGTCGCTGACGGCCTCAAATTCATCCTCAAGGAAGACTTTACCCCGTCATACGTCCGCAAGGCCTTCTTCTGGCTCGCACCCTGCCTCACCATGGTGCCCGCACTCATCACCGTCGCCGTTATCCCCTTTGGCTCCCCCATCGAATTCGATGGCAATCTCATCCCTCTCGCCATCGCTGACTTGAACGTCGGCCCCCTCTTCATCTTCGCCATCGCCTCTCTTTCCGTCTAC
>JBCCZX010000267.1:0-2957 GCA_039186735.1 Verrucomicrobiota bacterium
CGTCGCCGCACCATCATGCACTTCACCCAAACGGTGAATCATGCCAGTGTAGAAAAGAATTCTCTCCGTCAAAGTCGTCTTCCCGGCGTCAATATGAGCCGTGATCCCGATGTTGCGCGTGCGCTGCAACGGGTGGACTCGATCAGGACTGTTCGGGTTAACGGACATCGACGTAAGGTCAAATCAAAGAAAATTGAGTTAGAAGCGGAAGTGAGCAAACGCCCGGTTGGCCTGAGCCATCTTATGAACATCGTCGCGCTTGCGAACCGAAGAACCGGTGTTGTTAGCGGCATCCTTGATTTCATTCGCAAGGGCCACATGCATAGGAGTGCCCTTGCGACCACGCGCAAACCCAACAATCCAACGCATCGCTAACGCTTCGGAACGGTCTGAATCCACTTCAAGCGGAACTTGGTAAGTCGCACCCCCAACTCGGCGGCTTTTGACTTCAACGCGAGGCTTGGCGTTCTCCATTGCGCGGTTAACAATCTCGAGAGGGTCAATGGTGTCAGTACCATCATTCGCTTTGTCGATCGCGGCGTAGACAATGCGCTCAGCAAGGGAACGCTTCCCTTCTTTCATCACCATACTGATGAGTTTGCCGATCAACGGACTATCGAACTTGGAGTCGTTGACTGCCGGCTTCTTATAATTGCGAGTTCTGCGGGCCATGATGGAAATTCTCTAGAGTTACTTCTTCGGACGCTTCGCGCCATACTTCGAACGGGACTGTGTGCGCTTCTCGACTCCGAGTGTATCGAGAGCACCGCGGACAATGTGATAGCGGACACCCGGCAAATCCTTCACCCGACCTCCGCGAACAAGGACGATGCTATGCTCCTGCAAGTTATGCCCTTCACCCCCAATGTAGGCGATCACTTCATAGCCATTCGTCAAACGCACCTTCGCCACCTTTCGCAAAGCGGAGTTCGGCTTCTTGGGCGTCCGCGTATAGACCTGCAAACAAACGCCCCGGCGTTGCGGGCAATTTGTAAGGGCACGTGATTTGGACGCGACGGTAATTTTTTTCCGTCCCTTGCGTACGAGCTGGTTAATTGTCGGCATAAGTCCTGCTTTTTTCTTTGAGAAATCAGTCTCTCGGTTCCCGCTAAACCTTCAGTCACGAGCCGACAACAATACTGTGCGAGATTCTCCTCGCATCAGCCTATTGTCCGGAGCTGCACCCGATAGGTCCCTTGGTCTCAGCAACCAGAAGTCAAATATGAAACTCTAGCGCGAATTGCGGGGCGCGGACTATAGAAATGGCCCGTCATCCGACAAGACCAAAATTACGAGAGTATGAAAAAACTTTCTCATCCAAAGGAGACAAGCCTCCGCAAGAGTTCCACAGTTCCCCATCCTGGCACCAATCCTCATCTCATCGTCGACACTGAATCCAGCTGAGAAACAGCTCAAGGTCCGCGTACTTTTTCTCCAAGTAATTCAATATAAATGAATCACAGGAAAGCTGCAGCGGGGTAATTTGTGAATTTTAAAGAACTTTATATTATGGAAACCTTGAATAGCGGAGAGACCCTCCTACACTCGAGATTGATGAAAAAACTAGCCGCCTTATTCCTCACATCTGCCATCCTCGCCTCTCTCGCCCATTTTTCCAAAGCCAGCGAAATCCAAAGGACAGACCAAACCTCCAGCGAAACCGTCTTCACCCCCGGGTGCGAGAACTGAAGAAGCTCAACACCGTGGATTCTAATCCCCGGCCATTCCTGAACTGACCTCAAAAAGTCGATTCGACTCCATAAAATCTCATTCTTGGCTCGAACACCGCTTCTACCAAAATGCTCGTCCTCGGACAAAATCACCAACTCCTCCTTCAGACCCACCTCTCGCCTGATAACTTCAGCATCCACCCTCGCTAATTCTCCGAATACCCCCACCCCTGGTCCTGAACAAGTCATCACCTCTCTCAACTCCAAAGAACCCTAAGAACCGCCCTGACCGAAACAGTCAAGACAGACCCGCTTGGAGTTCAATCGAACTCCGCGCTTTTCTTTTCGACCGCCCGCACAATCCCAACAATCTCACTAGCACCTGCACAAAAACACCACTTGACCTCCCAATCCCCGACTCGAACCCCAAACTCTCTCTCCTCATCCTTCACATAAGCCGGCCGCGGATCCCAGCCCAACATCTCTCGAATCACCTCTCTCTCCTCATGCCCTAAATCCTCCCAAGCCTCTCTCACACCCTCCCTCACTCTCACCTCCACCCGCTGCGGCTCCTCATCCGCAAAGCCTCCCAGCGCATCCGCAACGGACTCCACATAAGGCAAATACGGGCGCAAATCCAAAATCGGCGTTCCATCTACCAAATCCACACCACCCAATCGCAAGACCGGATTCACCGCCTCGATTTCACATAACGACAAACCCAGCCGATTCGGTCGAAACGGCGAACGAGTCGCAAACACCCCCCGCCGCTCATTCCCGCCCAAACGAGGAGGCCGCACTCGCAAACGCGTCTCTTCTTCCCCCACCCGATCAAACACGAAGGTCACCCAAAGATGAGAAAAACCCTCCAAACCCTCCCGCGCCTCCTCTCCCGCAAACTCCGGCGCAAATTCCACCTCCCCCTTCGCCGACTTCACCAAACCCGGCTGCCGCGGCACTCCAAACTTTCCCTTCCAAGGCGAGCGCATCCAACCGATCGGCTTCAACACAAACCCCTCACTCATACTCCTCCAATCGCTCCTCCCCATGCATCCAACCCAACACCAGCCCGGCCACCAACCCACTCAAGTGCGCCTCCCAAGAAACCGAATCCTCACTCCTCAAAATTCCCCACTCCCAACAACCAAACAACACCGCCAACACCCCTCCCAAAGCCACCCAACCCCACCTCGGCTCCACCAAAAAACGCGCCACCAAATACCCCAAAAAACCATGAATCACCCCACTCGCCCCCCAATGCCCAGCATCTCCCCGGCCAATAAACCA
>JBCCZX010000268.1:0-2946 GCA_039186735.1 Verrucomicrobiota bacterium
CATGCCCGAAGCCTACTCCATCAAATCCCGCTCCCACTCCTGCCACCTCTCCGGCCAAGCCTTCACCGAAGACCAACCCTTCATCACCGCCCTCTTCCCCGACCCCGAATCCTCCGGCTACCTCCGCCTCGACTTCTCCCTCGACGCCTGGGACTCCCGCGAATCCGACGCCGACGTCCCCTTCTCCTTCTGGCGCTCCACCTACAAACCCCCCGAAACCGAACAAAAAATCGAAGTCACCCCCCTCGACCCCGAATCCCTCTTCCAAAAACTCATCGAAGAAGACGAAGACCACACCGAAAACGCCCGCTTCATCCTCGCCGCCATGCTCGAGCGCAAAAAACTCATCAAGGAAACCGACACCCAACAAACCGGCACCGGCCTCCTCCGCATCTACGAACACCGCAAAACCGGCGACGTCTTCATCGTCAAAGACCCCCAAATCCCCCTCGACCAAGTCGAAACCATCCAAGACGAAGTCCAACAACTCCTCGACCCCAACTACACCCCCGTCTCCCAAGAAGCCGAAAATCAAGAGACCGGAGCCCCCCTTGCGGAAGACTCCGGCCCGACTGTACCAGTCACGAACCAGGAAACGCTCCAGTAACTTCCACTCACCCCCGCCCCGCCGGCACCAACAAAACCGGCGCCGGACACTGCCGCGCAATTCGCTCCGCCGTCGACCCCAACAACACCCGACCGATCACCCCGTGTCCGTGTGTTCCAAGAATCAACATCTCCCCACCCTCCTCCTCCACCAACCCCACCAACTCCTTCACCACATTCCCCTCCAAAACTCGACACTCCACCCCCTCCTCCCCCAGCGCCAGCGTCTTCGCCTTCTCTCCCAAACTCGCCTCCGCCCGCCTCCGCGCCTCCTCCTCATACCCCTGCACCTCCGGAATCGAATAACCATAAATATCGTAGAAATTTGCAAAATCCTGCACCACATGCACCAAAATCAACCTCGCCTCCAACGCACCCACCAACTCCTCCGCCTGCCGCAACACCAATCCACTCGCATCCGAAAAATCTATCGCGGCCACAATCGTCTTCATCACAACTCCAGCCTCTCCCCCCTCACCCCCGCAATCAACCGAATGCAAATCCACGCCCACTCTTGCGCAAGCCATGCGCAGACCACCCCCCACCCACCCGTTACCGTCCCTACCCATGCTGGAATCGGAACATGAACAAGCCCTCCTCACCCGCTGGCTCGCCCGCCAACACACCCCCTCCCTCCCACGCTACTCCATAGCCATCCAGAACCCCTGCCCCGCCTGCCAAAAATCGGTCGCCCAACCCCTCGCCCACTACCTCAACGAATTCTGCGACCTCTTCGACTTCGATTGGCTCCCCATCACCCCCTCCTCCTCCCAGACCCTCTTCGACCGCTGCCCCAACCTCCCCTTCCTCCCTCAATCACCCCAACCCTGGCAAACCGTCGCCAGCCTCGGCGGCACCATCCTCGAATTCCCCCACGCCCACCCCCAAACCGCCTCCCTCCCCTTCGTCTTCCAAGTCATCCTCGCCTGCAAACCTCCCGAACCCAACTCCTTCCACCTCCACCTCAACCAAAAACGCTTCGACCCTTCAAAGGTCGTTCCCATCCTCGCCGAATCCTTCCTCGAATGGGCCCACGGCGGCGGCGACCCCGCAAATTCTGCACAAGCTCCCGCAACCCGTGCGCAGACACCTCCCAATCCCATCGACTACGGTTTCCCCCGTAACTAAATGAACGTCCTCGCCCTCACCCTCCTCATCTCTCTCGTCCTCGCCGGTATCTTCATCGCCTGCTTCACCATCGAACTCCTCAAACCCCGCAAATCCTCCCTCGAACAAACCGCCCTCCTCCCCCTCGACGACGACTCCAACAACAATCAGCAATCTGCCATCGACAATCGACCATCCAAATGACCATCACCTACGACAACAAAACCCCGCGCCACTTCCTCCTCGCCTCCATCATCTGGGGCCTCGTCGCCATGCTCGTCGGCGTCATCGCCGCCACCCAACTCTCCTGGTGGCAAGCCAATGGCAAATTCCTCGAATCCCTCACCTTCGGCCTCATCTCCACCGACGGCCTCCAATACATCACCTTCGGCCGCCTCCGCCCCCTCCACACCAATGCCGCCATCTTCGCCTTCGTCGGCAACATGCTCTTCGCCGGCGTCTACTACTCCACCCAACGCCTCTGCAAATGCCGCACCGCCTCCGACCTCCTCTCCAAAATTCACTTCTGGGGCTGGCAAGCCATCATCCTCGGCGCCGCCATCACCCTCCCCCTCGGACTCACTCAATCCAAGGAATACGCCGAACTCATCTGGCCCCTCGATATCGCCGTCGCCCTCGTCTGGGTCGTCTTCGCCATCAACTTCTTCTGGACCCTCGCCAAACGCAACGAACCCTCCCTCTACGTCGCCCTCTGGTTCTACATCGCTACCATTATCACCGTAGCCATGCTCTACATCGTCAACAACCTCCACATCCCCACCTCCCTCACCCACTCCTACACCATCTTCGGCGGCCTTCAGGACGCCCTCGTCCAATGGTGGTACGGCCACAACGCCGTCGCCTTCTTCCTCACCACCCCCATCCTCGGCATCATGTATTACTACCTGCCGAAGGCCGCCGACCGCCCCGTCTACTCCTACCGCCTCTCCGTCATTCACTTCTGGTCCCTCGTCTTCATCTACATCTGGGCCGGACCACACCACCTCCTCAACACTTCCCTCCCCCGCTGGCTCCAAATGCTCGGCATGCTCTTCTCCCTCATGCTCTGGGCCCCCTCCTGGGGTGGCATGCTCAACGGCCTCCTCACCCTCCGCGGCGGCTGGGCCCAACTCCGTAAAGACCCCGTCATCAAATTCTTCGCCGCCGGCGTCACCTTCTACGGCATGGCCACCTTCGAAGGCCCCCTCCTCTCCATCCGCGCCGTCAACGAAC
>JBCCZX010000269.1:0-2901 GCA_039186735.1 Verrucomicrobiota bacterium
ACCGAACTCAACTTCGGATCACTCAACAAACACACCAGCGGATCATCATTCACCCCCAGCACCGCCACCTCCCGCGGCACCTCCACCTCCGCCAAAACACACGCCTCCAAAATCGCCCTCCCCAACGGATCATGCCCCGCCAACAATCCGCACGGCTTCGGCAACTCTTTCAACCACTCAATCAACTCCTCCGTCGGATTCGGCCAATACTCCGCATACCGGCTCGGACCACCCTCCTGTGGCTCGATAAATGTCGAAACGCTCCCGCCACTCTTCCCTATCACCTCCCCAAAACCCGCCAAACGCTGCTCCGACCACTGCACCGCCTTCCCGTAATACGCAAAATTCTCCAAACGCTTCCCCAAGAAAAATTCCCCCGCCAAACGTCCCACCTGACCATCATCCACATCGATCGAACACACCTGAAACCCCACCTCATAATCATACTGAATCACCACCTTGGGAATCTCCAGCTCCATCAACTCCTCCGTGATTCCCGGCAAATACTCGATGATCAAAACATCCGGCTCCCACTCCCGGATCTTGTCTAACATCAACTCCATCTCGTGGTAAACATTCAACTGCCAAACCACAATGTCCGGCCGCTTCGCGAGGATGAAACCTGGGACATACCTCAACACCGCAACATGGGACATCACCGTCACCACTTTGCGCTTGCGAGTCACTCGGGTTGGAATTTGCGAACTAGCCACAATCGAACAACAACAAACCGGGCAATAAACTGCTGCCAAGCCTCAGCTCGAAGTCGCCCTTCTTACGACCCGACGATCTGCCAACTGTCAATGACTTGAACCTGGCCGTAAAACTCAAAGCCCCGAGCAACCCAAACTCTGATCCATCGCCATCGCCGGATTCTCCTCCGTCTGCCCCACCACCTCCGCCGGCACCCCCGCCACCGTCGTATTCGGCTTCACATCAGCCAACACCACACTCCCCGCTCCCACCTTCGCACCCTCACCAATCTCCACCCGCCCCAAAATTTTCGCCCCCGCCCCAATCAACACCCCCGACCTCACAATCGGATGCCGCGCCCCCGTCTCCTTGCCCGTCCCTCCCAAAGTCACCTCATGCAAAATCGACACATTATCCTCAATGACCCCCGTCTCACCCACAACAAAACTTGTCGCATGATCTAACAAAATCCCGCAGCCAATTCGCGCCGCCGGATGAATATCCACCCCAAACACCTCGCTCGCGATACTCTGGAAATACAACGCCAACTGCTCACGGCCATTCACCCAAAACTGATGGGAAATCCGATAAGTCGAAATCGCTGCAAAACCCTTGTAATACAAAAGCGGCTCCAACGGCGAATCACACGCCGGATCCCGCGTATGGATTGCCTCAATATCCTCCGCCGCCGCATACACCACCTGCGGATGCTCCGAAAACACCTCGAACAACAAAGGCTCCAATTCCTGCCGCGTCATATCCTCACGCGCCAACTTCCGCGCCAAACGCGCCGCCATCGCACTCCCCAAGCACCCCTGCTTCAAAACAACCCCCTCCAAAAATGCCCGCATCGTCGGCTCTTCATCCGCCACCCGCTCCGCCTCCTGGCGTATCACCTCCCACAACTCTTCCGCTTCCACCGACTGCTGCTCGCACAGCCTCAACGGCTTCCCGCTCGCCTCAATCGCCTCTTCATGCTTCTCTTTCATCCGTGAGGGTTTCTCAAAAACTCGAATATGCCTGTCGCGCCGCCATTCAGCTCGCGAAACACCATGATGGCGAGTCACCTCTGCGTCTCGACGACCTCGCCTCCCGTGAGCATGTCCCCGCAACCTTCCTCGTGCAAATCCTCTCTGACCTCAAACAAGCCAACCTCGTCATCTCCAAACGCGGCAAAACCGGCGGCTACCTCCTCGCCAAAACACCCGCCCAAATCACCCTCGCCGACGTCGTCGAAGCCGTCGACCCCCAACTCCTCGCCCTACCCCTCCCCGCCGAAGGCGAATCCGCACCCCGCGTCTTCGAAATCTGGCAACACCTCAACCGCGACCTCACCAAAACCCTCCGCGAAACCTCCCTCGAACAACTCGCCACCCCCTCCCAAGAACCCATGTGGTTCATCTAAACTCCCCATGAAACCTCTCCTCGCCATCCTCCTCCTCACCACCCTCGCTTCCGCCGATCAGGCAACCCGCCTCAAAACCTTCACCCTCGGCCTCTTCGCCGAACGCGACGGCCAACTCAAAACCGCTCGCAACACCTTCGAAGAACTCCTCAAAAAAGACCCCTCCGCCTTCCCCCTCGCCCTCAAAACCCACCAAACCCAACTCCGCCTCAACGACGCCACGGCCGCCACCCGCACCCTCCGCCAATTCGCCGAAACCAATCGCACCCAACTCCCCGCCCAACTCTCCTACGCCAACCACCTCGAACAAACCGCCCCCCACGACTCCCTCGCCCAACAATCCGCCCTCAAAACCCTCGCAGCCGCCAACCAAAACTTCCCCCACAACCCCGCTGTCTTTACCCCCCTCATCAACCTCTACGAAACCACCGAACAACGACCCGATTCCCTCGCCCTCTTCCAAAAACAACTCAACCACCAAACCGAAAACCCCGCCCACTGGCTCGCCCTCGCCCCCATCGCCGAAACCCTCTACCCCGGCGGCTCCGAAGAACTCGCCCAAATCCTCAACACCATCTACACCAATGCCGAACAAACCGGATTAGCCGACCCCGCTATCGCCCGCCGCATCTCCGAATTTCACCGCAACAACAACGACCTCTCCCAAGCCATCGCCACCCTCGAAAAACACCTCGCCGAATCCCCTGCCTCCCACTCCCTCCGCACCCGCCTCGGCCTCCTCCAACGCACCAACGCAAACGACCCCGAAGGCGAAGCCACCCTCCTCCAAGTCCTCGCCATCG
>JBCCZX010000270.1:0-2894 GCA_039186735.1 Verrucomicrobiota bacterium
CCCACCCGTCCCGCCACCCGCGGCCACAACCGCTCCACCAACTCCCTCTCCGCCGCCCCCTCACCACGCCTCACCCGCTCCACCAACTCCCCCCAATCATCCCCAACTGACTCATCCTTCAATCCCATGCGCACCCCAACACCCGGATTCCTAACACCGCCTCCAACCCAGAAGACAGCCCCAATTCCGCCCTGACTCCACACACAACACATCGTCCCCCACAATCGACGGCCCACTCCTCACAACGTTTCATAAAAAAATTCCCTCCCCACCCGAAACGCCCCCACAAACCCCGAAGCCGGTAACGCCTGGCTCATGTCCAACATCGGCGCCGAACCCTCCAACAAAGGCTTCTACCGCCTGCGCCTCCCCTAAAAAAACACCCGCAAACCCACCGCCGTCGTCCACCCGTTATAAACCCTCTCCCCATCGCTCTCGAGGGACTCGAAAAGAACCCCACTCACCACCTTCGCATTCTCCCCACAAACAGAGAAGTTCAAACCCACATAAAAACTGTGATGCTCATCCCCTCGCCCACCGTTGATATCAATCCCCGGCACCGAATCCGCCGCCACCCGCGCATACCTCCGGTTCAAACGAATCCCCTCCTTCCCCTCCGAACCCTGATACTGATACCGCAAAACCAACCGCAACCTCTCCTTCACCAACCAAACCATCGGCTGCGTATACCACCCCCAAAACAACCCGTCCCGCTCCCCGCTCCCTCCATTCTCCCCCACTCCTACTGAATGATGCCAAGCCCACCGCCCCGCCTCCAATCGATTCACCCCCACCACCGCCCACTCCACCCCGTTCGCCAACTGCTCCTCGCTCGCCTGCGCAAACTGATAGAACCCTGCCAACCACACATCCGTCACCTCCATCCCACTCATCTCCGAAAAATCACCCTCCCAACTCGCAAACGCCATCACCCCCTCATCCCACTCCGGCAACCAACTCTCCTCATCCGTCGACACCAAAGCCAAATCAACCGTCGAAATCCCCTCCCGGACCTTCACCCAAGCCGCCAACGGATTCGACCCATCTTCATCATTCGGCCACATCTTGTTCGAAAAATCCGCCCGCTCCACCGTACTGATGCGCGCCGCCCCTCGCCGCCAGCCATCCGTCATCCGAATCGACCGCCTCCCGTAACCCAGCTCCAAACCCTCCACAAAATCCAACCCAAACGCCTCCCCCGCATCAAACACCACATTCGCCCCCCGAAAATTCTCATGCCCCAACCCCCACTCTTCCCCTCGCGCCCGCAAATCTCGCGAAAAACTCGACACCGCCTTAAACGTGAAATACCTCCCAAACCTCCCCTCCAACCCCCACCAAAAGCGCCGATTCTCATCTAACGAATCACTGAAGTTCCGCCCAGTCCGATCCCTCCCATCCGCAAACACAAACTGATGGTGATAGAGAAAAGACAACTTCACCCTCTCCACAAACCCATCCCCCTCAGAAAGAACCGGCATCTCCTGAAAAATCGTCTCACACCAATCCCCCGCATTTCCCTCTTCAGGAGCGCGGATCACCAGCTCCGCATCCCCATCCAACCCCTTCCCCGGCTCCAGCCCCACCTCGCCCGCCGACAGCAACCCGGCAAACACCCACCCGAAAATCATCCCCACCAAAATCCCACCCCACCCCATCAAAAACAACCTCCAATCAAATCAATCTCCTTCGCTCCCTTCCGGTCAAACAAAACAAAGAACCCGAAAAAATCTGCGTTCATCCGCGTTAATCTGCGGTAGAAAAACTCAGCACCATGACCAAACCCACCACCGCACCCTTCTCCTGGGCCGGCCTCTTCAAACCCCACGACGGCTCCCTCGCCACCCTCCAAACCCAACTTCACTGGACCCTCCGCATCACCGCCGCCCTCTGCTTCATCGGTCACGGCACCTGGGGCCTCATCACCAAATCCGGCTGGCTCCCCTTCTTCGCCTCCCAAGGCATCCCCATCGACCTCGCCTGGAAACTCCAACCCCTCATCGGCGCCTTCGACATCGCCATGGCCATCCTCCTCCTCTGGCAACCCCGCCGCATCATCATCATCTGGATGTTCCTCTGGGCCCTCTGGACCGCCATCCTCCGCCCCCTCGCCGGCAACCTCAAGAAAGTCCAACTCGAAAGCGGTGAATGGACCGTCGAACTCAACACCGCCTCCATGAACGTCCCCAAAATGCAAACCTGGGAATTCTGGGAACGCGCCGGCAACTGGGGCCCACCCTTCATGCTCCTCGTCCTCGCCGGCGGCTTCCTCATCTCCAAAAAAGACCTCTGGGGCACCTACCTCGAACCCACCCTCACCGCCGCCAAAACCGAAACCCTCTTCTGGCTCTGCCGCCTCTGCACCGCCGCCCTCCTCATCGGCCACGCCGGCTTCGGCTTCGCCGTCAAAAAACAAATGCTCATCGACCACTGGCAATCCATCGGTATCAACGCCGATACGGCCTTCATCGTAGGCATCGGCTACTTCGAACTCGCCCTCGGCCTCGCCATCTTCTTCTTCCCCAAAAAACCCATCATCTGGCTCGTCCTCCTCTGGAAACTCTTCACCGAATTCCTCTACGTCCCCGCCGACACCGTCACCGGCAAAGGCTTCCTCAACATCTTCGAATGGATCGAACGCTGGGGCGACTACGGCCTCCCCCTCGCCATGCTCTTCATCATCGCCTGGAAAAAATCAAACGAGGCCTCCGCCACGCCTCCCGTCAAAGAAACACTCTAACCCGGTAGGGCGCGGCGGCTCGCCGCGCCGCTTTCAACCAAGACCATGAAGAATTGCTTCAAGCTCCTATTCCTCTCATTTCTTGCCTCCATTGGCACAAACGCAGAGCCCCCGAAGTTATCGCTTGAAGAGTCTTCCATAACTGATTTTTCCA
>JBCCZX010000271.1:0-2889 GCA_039186735.1 Verrucomicrobiota bacterium
GCTTTTGTTTCGGGAGGGGGGGTGGAAGAGCAGAGGGGGGGCTTTTCAGAGTCGAGGAATGAGCGTGGAGGTCAGGCAAGGAAGGCGGGGGGGCGGGTGGAGATCCGAGCCGATCTTTCGACTCCTGTGCAGAGGTTGGAGGTTGATCCGGCGGGGAGGAGGTGGGTTTATGCGAGTCCGCACTTTGAGTTTATTTGCGATGATGATTTGGGGCTGGCAGTGGTGCGGGAGTTTGTGTGGATGTTCGAGTCGGTGTGGCAGTTTTGTGGGAGTTATCCCTATGATTTGCCGCGTTTGCGAGCGAAGGAGCAGGTGCGGATGAAGACCTATTTGGTGCGGGACAAGGCAGACTATGTGAGGATGGGAGGGCCACCGAATTCGGCGGGAGTGTATATTCCTTCGCGGGATGTGATTTTGATTCCGTTCGAGAGTTTGGGCATTCGAGGTTCGAACGGCAGTTACAATATGGATCGGAGCACGACGAACTTCGTGTTGCGGCATGAGATTGCTCATCAGTTGATGAAGGGGGAGACCCAGCAGGCGGCTTGGTTTATTGAGGGGTCGGCAGAGTTTGCGGCGACGGTGCCATTTGAGGTGTCGCGGATGCTTTTGACGCATCATCAGAATGCGGTGATTTCTTATCTGACGGCGAATGGATGGAAGGAGCAAGGGGGGAGAAAGCTGGGGAGATTGATTGTGATGCAGAAGTTGGAAGGGTTTATGAGTGATAGTTACGCGGGTTTTCAGGGAACGAACAATTCGTATGCGAGTGCGTTGTTGCTTTACTATTATTTCGCGCAGTTTGAGGGAGATCGGAAGGGAACGCGATTGGGGAAGTATGTGCGGCAGTTGCAGAAAGGTTTGCCGGAACAGGATGCGAGGAGGGAGTTACTCGGTGGGAAGGGTTACGAGCAGCTGGAACGGGATGTGGCGAGTGCGTGGAACCAGGTGGGGATTCGGCTGAAGTTTCAGTGAAGCTTGTTTTAATTGGCTGGAGTGAGTTTCCGGTATTTTCCGAGCGAGGTGAGGAAGGGGAGTAGTTTGGGGTCGGTGTAGAATTCGAGTAGTTCTTTCTCGGAGTTCTGGATGGTTGCCGGACCGAAGGGTTCTTTGGAAACATGGATGTCGAGGGGGTGACGGTTCATGAGTTCCTCGAGGTCGCTGGCGATGAAGAACCGGAGGAAGAGACAGCCTTGTTCATCGAAATCGTATTCGATGGTCCAGTTCTTGAAGCTCCGCATCAGGTGAGGTTCTTTTTTGGCTTTTTTGAGTTCAGATGGAGCGAGGCGAACGAGGAGGAGGTTTCTTTCGTTGTGCCTGCGGGTGGAGATGAACATCTCGGGGAAGATGGTTGTTTCGGAGTTGCGGGAGGTCAGGGTGTGGTCGATGGCGATGACTTTGTAGGTTCTGGGGTCGTGTTCGAGTTCGGGGTGATCGATCCGGGAGATGATGAGGTAACCGCCGACGCCGAGGTCATCTTCGTCGCGTTCGTTGCGGATTTCGTCGGCTTCTTTGGGGGTAAATTGCCAGACTCCTTCGAGGCGGGGATCGATCGCTGGGTCGGGAGAGATGGGGTGTTCGTGTTCGAGCAGGCAGCTGGTCAAAAGGAGGAGAGCCAAACAGGAGAGTGCTAGAAAAACAGCTTTCATTTGATTGAAGCTGCCAGAGCCGCTTGGGAAGTCAATGGCACCCGAGGTTATTCTTTGGCGGCGGGGATGTTGGTGATGAGTCGGAGGCCGAGGCGGAAGTATTCGACGCCTGACCAGGCGGTGAAGATGCCAGCGAGGATGGCGGGGTAGATGGGGGAGAAGGGGACCCATTTGAGCATGATCCAGCCGAGGGCGATCATTTGGGTGACGGTGCAGACCTTGCCGGTCCAGTGGGGTTTGATTTTGACGCCGGTTTGGTAGTGGTGAAGGATCCAGAGGCCGCCGACGATGATGATATCGCGGGTGACGACGAGGATGATGAACCAGGGGGGGAGGCGCCAGTCGTCGGGGCCCCAGGGGAAGACGGCGAGGGTGGTGAGGGCGAAGAGGAGGAGGCATTTGTCGGCGAGGGGGTCGAGGAAGGCGCCGAGTTTGGAGAATTGGTTGAGTTTGCGGGCGAGGTAGCCGTCGAGAGCATCCGAGACAGAGGCGAGGGTGAAGATGATGACGGCGGACCAGCGAAGGATTTCGTTAGGGGTGCCGTTTTTGATACTCAAGCTGTAGTAGATCGCGAGAGTCACGAAGATGGGGATGGTGAGGAGGCGCGCGATGGTGATGTAGGTGGGGACGGTCAATCGAGTTGCTACATGTTGGGTTTTGAATTCTTTAGGTTGGGGTTGTTGAGGAAGACGCGGGCACCGGGTTTGTTGACGATGTAGGCGTAGGCCCATTGGAGGAGGACGAAGAGTTTGGAGCGGAAGCCGACGAGGAGGAGGACGTGGACAAGGAGCCAGGCGAGCCAAGCGAAGAAGCCTTTCATTTTGAGGGAGTCGGCCTGCATGACGGCGATGTTTTTCCCGATGATGGCCATGGTGCCTTTGTCCCAGTAGCTGAAGGGTTTGCGGGCGTCTTTTTTGCCGTCGGCTTCGGCTTTCAGGATTTTGACGATGTGTTGGCCCATTTGGCTGGCGGCGGGGGCGAGGCCGGGGACTTGGATGCCGTTGGGGTCAGTGAGGTCAACAATGTCGCCAGCAGCGAAGATGTCGGGATGTCCGGGGAGGGAGAGGTCGGGTTCGACGGGGAGGCGTCCGGCGCGGTCGGTTTCAATGCCGAGGGTTTTGGTGAGGTCGTGGGCTTGGATGCCGGCAGCCCAGATGATGGTTTCGGCTTCGATCCATTCGTCGGAGGTGAGGTGGACGCGATTGTCCTGGATGTCATCGACGCGGACGCCGAGGCGGAC
>JBCCZX010000272.1:0-2867 GCA_039186735.1 Verrucomicrobiota bacterium
CCCGCAAATCCTCATCCGACTGCCCCACTCCACACGGATTCGTATGCTTCAAAATCCCCACCGTCGGCCGCTTAAAATCCAAAATCAAATCCGCCGCCGCCTCGATATCCAAAATGTTCGTGTAGCTCAGCTCCTTGCCCTGCAACTGCCCGAAGTAATCCGAAAAATTCCCATACAACCGCGCCTCCTGATGCGGATTGTCTCCGTAACGCAACTCCTGCTCCAACGGCAGAGTAACCGAAAAACTTCCCCCCGTACTGTCCTCACACTTCCCGAGATAATCCGCAATCGCTCCATCATACTCATTCGTCCGCCGAAACACTTTCAACGCCAACTCTTCCCTCAACCGCAAACTCGTCGCCCCCTTCACCGTCTTCTCCCCACCCAACTCTTCCACCTCACCCATCTCCTCCAACACCCGCTCGTAATCCGAAGGATCCGTCACCACCGTCACCGCCGAATAATTCTTCGCCGCACTCCGCAACATCGACGGCCCCCCGATATCAATCTTCTCAATCGCTTCCTCCAAAGTCACCCCCTCCTTCGCCACCGTCTCTTCAAACGGATACAAATTCACCACCACCAAATCGATCGTCGGAATCTCATGCTTCTTCGCTTGCGCCACATGCTCATCCTTGTCCCGCCTCTGCAAAAGCCCTCCGTGCACCTTCGGATGCAAGGTCTTCAACCGCCCCTCGAACAACTCCGGCTCCCCCGTGTAATCCGAAACATCGATCACCTCCAACCCCGCCTCCCGCAACGCCGACGCCGTCCCGCCCGTCGACAACAACTCCACCCCGAAATCCTCCGCCAAACGCCGGGCAAAAGTCACCAAACCCGTCTTGTCCGACACCGAAAGCAACGCGCGCTGAATAGCCATGGTCAAAAAAGCAGCCAAGCATCCCCGACTGCGCCCGACCCACTACGCTCTCCCCCCTCCGCAAACAAGCCCATTCCCCGCCACCAAATCCCCTGCCTACCCCTAATCCACTGATAAGAAGCATTTTAAAAGGCCCGCCAACCAACACCCGAAAAGGAATTCACCCCCCCAACGCCTCCATCAACTCCTGCCGCAACTCGCCCGCCTCTTCCTTCAACCTTTCCCTCTCCCGCTCCTCCACCTTCCCATCCGCCTTCGCCTTTGCCTCCAAATTCTCCAGCGCCGTCTGCTTCCGCACAATGGTCGTCTGCTTCCCCTTGCTCGCCTTCTGGGAAAGAATACCCCACCACAACATCTCCTGCGTCAAAACCTGCTCCCGATTGATCTCCGGCGTCGCCGTCGCTGCATCCATCGTCCCCGTTGCCTTCTCCTCAACTCGCTTGCGCAGATCATCCATCCCCTCAACGAACGACCTCTCCCCCTTCGACTTCGCCGCCAAAATAAATCGAATATAGTCTTGCCCCAACTCCCTGAAATCACTGTCCGGCAACTCCTCATTCAACACAAGCTCTCCCAACCGATCATAAAAGGCCCCCGCCTCCGCTTGCTGATTCTCACTCACCACATTCTTCAACGAACCCGCCTGCAAAACCGACGCCTTCCAAGCCTCAAACTCCCCGCGCACCGATTCAAACTCTCTCCTCGCAATCGCCTCATCCCGATTGCGACCTCCCCGGCCCTCACCACCCCCTCGTTGCGCCTCCACCATCTCCATCCCCAATACACCCAAAATACCCATCACCAAAATCGTTGCTTTCATCTTCCCCTTCAAACACCCCCCAACAAGCAAAGTTGCGAATTCACTTGCGAGAAAAACAGCCATCCACGGAATTTCCATCCCCTCAAATCCCTCAAACCACCATGAAGCACTTCCTACTCTTTCTCCTGATTCCAATGACCACCCTCGCCGAAACCAAAGACAACCCCGTCGAAATCGGTCACGTCACCTGGCTCCGAGACCACGACCAAGCCCTCGCCCTCTCCAAACAAACCCGAAAACCCGTCTTCGTCCTCTTCCAGGAAGTCCCCGGCTGAAAAGGCTGTCGCGACTTCGGGTCCGAAGTCCTCACCCACCCCCAACTCGTTCAATCCATCGAAACCGACTTCATCCCCCTCCTCATCATCAACAACAAAGCTGGCCCCGACGCCGCCCTCCTCAAACGCTACCGCGAACCCGCCTGGAACTACCAAGTCATCCGATTCCTCAACCACCAAGGCAAAGACCTCATCCCCCGCCGCGACCGCATCAACACCCTCGCCGCCCTCGTCCCGCGCATGAAAGCCGCCCTCAAAAAAGCCAACCGAGCCTCTGCAATTCTACCTAAAATCAGCTAACCACTCAGACCCTGTCTAAAGAAACCTCAAGCCGACAACCACCTCCTCAACAAGCCTTCATCGACCTCACAACCCGCCAACACAATACCCTCAAAAAATCGCCCTCCTCTCGCTGGATTCACTCATAACCGTCTCCATAAATTCCAGTCGCGGCAATTCCCTCCCATCCCTCCCCTATCAACACATGCCTTCCAACTCCCGCTCACCCCAATCCGGCAACCTCCCCATCAAATCCCGAAGCCTCCCACCTCAGTCGAGGCTCCACCCCTCCAAATCTTCTGTTTCAACAAAACCACAAACAATCCCACCGCCACCCAAGCCCCGCTCTCTTCGTCTCCCTCTGTTAAAAAACCACACCGCATCCCGTCACAGCCCAAGCTCCACTCCTCCAAATCTCCTGTTTCAACAAAACCACAAAGAATCCCGCCAACACCCAAGCTTCGCGACCTTTGCGCCCTTCTGTAAAACCACCCCAGCCCCAACCCCCCCCCCCCCCCCCCCCCCCAACCAAAAAAAAAAAACCAACCAAAACCAAAAAACAAAAAACCACCCACCAAAACAACAAAAAAAAATTAAAATTAAAAAAAAAAAA
>JBCCZX010000273.1:0-2787 GCA_039186735.1 Verrucomicrobiota bacterium
AACCACCTCCAACTCCTCTTCAAATCCGCCCTCGTCGTCTCCTCCTGGATCTGCGGCTACCTCGGCCTCAAATCCCTCCCCCTCTCCATCGCCACCCCCATCCGCGCCACCAGCCCCCTCTGGACCATCCTCCTCGCCACCCTCCTCTTCACCGAACGCCCCGAACCCAAACAATGGCTCGGCGTCGCCATCATCCTCTCCTCCTTCTCCGCCTTCTCCCTCGCCGGAAAAAAAGAAGGCATCCACTTCCACCGCTCCAAAGCCGTCTTCCTCATCATCGCCGCCACCATCCTCGGCTCCTGCTCCGCCCTCTTCGACAAATTCCTCCTCCAAACCGTCCAACTCTCCCCCACCGAAGTCCAAGCTTGGTTCTCCCTCTACTCCGCACCCGTCATGCTCCCCGCCCTCCTCTGGTGGCGCACCCGCCCCCAGCGCAACCCCTTCCACTTCCGCTGGTCCATCCCCGCCATCGGCCTCGCCCTCCTCGCCGCCGACATCCTCTACTTCACCGCCATCTCCCAACCCGATGCCCTCATCTCCCTCATCTCCACCGTCCGTCGCACTGCCGTCGTCGTCTCCTTCATCCTCGGCATCACCCTCCTCAAAGAACATTTCCGCTCCCTCAAAGCCCTCGCCCTCCTCGGCATCCTCACCGGCATCTTCCTCCTCGCCTGATTTCTTGCAACAATACTCCCTCGCCGCAAGTATCACCCAAATCCATGAAATCACTGCTCCTTCTTCTCCTTACTCTCGCACCCCTCTCTGCCGCCGATCGACCCAACATCCTCTGGCTCACCTCCGAAGACAACGCCGCCCACTGGCTTGGCTGCTACGGAAACGAACAAGCCCACACACCCAACCTCGACGCCCTTGCCAAACGCAGCGTCCGCTTCACCAACTTCTACTCCAACGCCCCCGTCTGCGCCGTCGCACGCTCCACCATCCTCAACGGCGTCTACGCCCCCTCCCAGGGCACCCAGCACATGCGCTCCCGCCACCCCATCCCCACCCGCATCAAACCCTACGTCTTCTACCTCCGCCAACAAGGCTACTACACCACCAACGCCTCCAAAACCGACTACAACTTCAAAGGCCAAGACGCCTCCCTCTGGGACGAATCCTCACCCAAAGCCCACTACAAAAACCGGAGCAAAAACCAACCCTTCTTCGCCATCTTCAACCTCACCGTCTCCCACGAATCCTCCCTCTTCCCCGCCCGCATCCAACAAAATCGCACCAAAGGCCTCATCCCCAAAACCACTCGCATCAATCCAAACAACATAAACGTCCCCCCTTGCCTCCCCGACCTCCCCGAAATCCTCTCCGACCTCGCCATCTACCACGACACCATCACCGCCCTCGACAAACAAATCGGCGAGAAACTCACCGAACTCGAACAAGCCGGACTAGCCAGCAACACCATCATCTTCTACTACTCCGACCACGGAGGAGCCGCCGCCCGCGGCAAACGCTACCTCAAGGACACCGGCGTCAACGTCCCCCTCCTCATTCACGTGCCTGAAAAATGGCAACACCTCTCCCCCTACAAACCCGTCGCCGTCACCACCGACCCCACCGCCTTCGTCGACCTTGCCCCCACCCTCCTCTCCCTCCTCGGCCTCGAAAAACCCGCCCACATGCAGGGCCGTGCCTTCCTCGGCACCCACGCCCAACCCCTCCCCGACGACCACCACCTCTTCCTCTTCGCCGACCGCTTCGACGAACTCTTCGGCATGCGTCGCGGCCTCACCGACGGCCGCTGGAAATACATCCGCCGCTTCAACCCCCGCCTCCCCGCCGCCCCCTACTCCTTCTACCAATTCGGACAGGACGGATGGACCGCTTGGCAAAAAGCCTGGCAAGACGGCCAACTCTCCGGCCGCTTCGCCTCCATCTGGGAAAACAACCAACCCATCGAAGAACTCTACGACACCGAATCCGACCCCTGGGAAACCACCAACCTCGCCACCAACCCCGCCCACAACGAAACAATCAAAGACCTCCGCAACCGCCTCCACCAAAAAATGGTCGCCGTCACCGACACCGGACTCATCCCCGAACCCCTCTTCCAACCCCTCGCCGGCGACAACGGCACCATCGCCGACTACGCCCGAACCCACCGCCAACACTGGGACCAACTCCTCCACTTCGCCAAACAAGCCACCTCCCGCGACAAACAATTCCTCCCCAAACTCACCTCCGCCCTCTCCCACGAAGAACCCGTCGTCCGCTACTGGGCCGCCCTCGGCTGCCTCACCCTTGGACCCGATGCTGCTCCCGCCAAAGACGCCCTCCTCGCCACCCTCAACGACGAACACTCCGTCCTCCGCATCACCGCCGCCGTCACCCTCACCATCCTCAACGCTCCCGAAGGCCCCCAAGCCCTCGTCAACGAACTCCCCAAGGCCCAATCCGAATCCGACTACCTCTACCTCATGAACGCCTTCACCCACACCGGCACCCAGGACCAAATCCCCTCCTCCCTCGTCACCCAATCCCTCAAACAAAAAAACCTCGGCGAATACCCCACCCGATTCCTCACCCGCATCGCCCAATCCCGCAACCTCCCCCTCCCCCCAGCCAAATAAAACCCCAACCCCACCGGAGAGACGACCTTGACTGTCGCCCCCCACAACCCCAGTCACAACCAAACTCAAAAAATCAAAACCCCCACAGCAAAGAGAAAAATCCCATCCATCCTATCCATCCTGGTCCAAAAAAAGCCCCAACCAATTTGCGTCTCCGCGTCTCTGCGCGAGCTAAAACACAAAACCCCCTCATCCCTCC
>JBCCZX010000274.1:0-2749 GCA_039186735.1 Verrucomicrobiota bacterium
CAGATAAGGGAAGGAGAGGCACCGTCCCGCTCCGCGCGATTTGCGCGGATTTGAATTCAACCCAGACGACTTATCGCAGGACCGCCAAGAAAACGAGGAAGAGGCCGAAGAGGAGGCCGGAGGAGGAATTTCGACCATGGCAAAAAGGAAAAGGTCCGGGCATCTGACGGTGAGGCGAAAGCGGTTGAGGTGGAAGGAACGGTGAGTGCGGTTTTGGCGGGGACGATGTTCAAGGTGAAATTAGCGAGTGGTCATGAGGTTTTGGCTCATATTTCGGGGAAAATGCGCAAGCGTTTCATCCGATTGGTGATTGGGGACAAGGTGAAGATGGAGATGTCACCTTACGACACCTCGAAAGCTCGGATCACGTATCGGTTGGGTTAAGTCCGTAGGGCCGGCAGGTTGGGGGGGCGAGGAGCAGTTGTTCGGTTTTTCGGGCAAACGAGAGCTAATGGTGGCGTTCTTTCGCCAGAATTTTGGGGTGTTTTCAGGCAGGTTTTGACAATGGGGGGAGGGCATGACTAATCCCGGGGGAGCGAATGATGGGTTCATGGGAACATTGGTTTTTGATTGCGCTGCTTGGGGTGGTGTTTACGGCCTTTGTGAAGGAGTGGATTTCGGTCGAGGTGGTGGCGTTAGCGGGGATGTTTCTGTGCATTGCGGTGGGGATTTTGCCGGTGGAGAAGGCGTTTGCGGTCTTTTCGCATCCGGCGCCGCTGGCGATAGCGTGCATGTTTGTGATTAGTGCGGCGTTGGAGAAGACGGGAGTGATTGAGGCGATGGGGGAGCGGTTTGAGAAGATGGTGGGGAAGACGGAGTCGACGATGCTGTTGTGTTTGATGTTGCTGGTGGCGGCGTTGTCGGGATTCATGATCAACACGCCGGTGGTGGTGGTGTTTTTGCCGATTGTGGTTTCCATTTGCCGAAGGCGGGATTGGAAGGCGTCGCGGTTTTTGATTCCGTTGAGTTATGCGGCGATTGTGGGGGGAACGGTGACGATCATTGGGACGTCGACGAATTTGATTTCGGCGGGGATTGCGGAGGAGAGTGGGATGAAGACTTTCTCGATGTTTGAGGTGACGAAGCTGGGGATTCCGTTTTGTGTGATTACGCTGGGGTATTTGATGACGGTGGGGAGGAAGTTGTTGCCGGATCGGACGACGTTGGCGTCGTTGATTGATGTCGACAGCTCGCGAGAGTTCATTACGCACGCGTTTGTGAGTGAGGGGTCGCCGTTGATTGGGAAGGATTTTGGTTCGACGCCGTTTTCGAAGATCAAAAAGTTGCGGATGATTGAGGTGAGGCGGAATGGGTTGCGGGTGCGGGTGCCGTTGAAGGAGATTCGGTTTCAGGAGGGGGACGAGTTGTTTTTCAAGGGGAGTCCCGAGGGGGTCTTGGATGTGTCTAAGACGGAGGGGGTGGATGTGGACGGGGAGGGGGATCCTTTTGGGTTGGAGGGGGTGCAGACGGAGTCGGCGGTGTTGATGGAGGGGATTTTGGGGCCGGAATCGACTTTGTTGGGGAAGACTTTGAAGGAGATTAAGTTCCGGCAGCGGTTCGGGGTGATTATTTTGGCGGTGCATCGACGGGGTGAGAATTTGCGGGAGGAGTTTGAGGATAAGAAGTTGGCGTTTGGTGATACCTTGTTGGTGCAGGGTTCGGCGGAGAAGATGCGGCGGTTGTTTGAGGAGCGGGACTTTGTGAATATTAGCGCGCCGAGTACGAAGGAGGTGAGGTCGGACAAGGGGATTTGGGCGATTTTGGCGTTGGTGGTGTTTGTGGTGTTGGGTGCGTTGGGCGGTTTCGGGGTGATTGAGCCAATTCCGACGGTGACCTTGGCATTTGGGGCGGCTTTGTTTGTGGTATTGACGCGGTGTTTGGAGCCGAATGAGGCGTATCAGTCGGTGGAGTGGCGGATCATTTTGCTGATTATGGGAATGCTGGGGGTGGGATTGGCCTTGCAAGAGTCGGGGATGGTTGCGGAGTTGGCGATGCAGGTGCGGGCAGTGACCGGGGACTGGGATCCGCGGTTGTTGGTGGCGGTGTTTTATTTATTGGCGGCGGTGTTGACGGAGTTGGTGAGTAATCAGGCGGTGGCGGTGCTGTTGACTCCGCTGGCGATTCAGGTGGGGCAGCAGATGGGTTATGATGATCCGCGGGCCTTGGTGGTGGCGGTGATGTTTGGGGCTTCGGCGAGCTTCTCAACTCCGATTGGGTATCAGACGAATACGTATGTCTTTGGTGCTGGGGGTTACAAGTTCGGAGACTTTTTCCGAGTGGGATTTCCGTTAGCGATCTTGTTGTGGTTGATAGCGAGTTTATTGATTCCGATGATGTGGCCGCTGTAGTGAGGGGAGTTATGCCCAGAGTTTTTGCAGTTTGGGATAGGTGGAAGTGTTATGTCAAAATGAGCCCATATGCCAAACATGAAAAACAGATTGAACGGTTGCTTGTGAGAAGTGCAGATGGCAGGGCTTCTTGGCTGAAGCATTAGAGGTCGTTCTTCATGCATTGAAGGATCGAAATTCAGTGCGTTTTCCCCGTCGAATATTAAGCCTGCAACAAATCGATTTCTTAAATCAGTAAATTTTTACGAACAAGCTAGTAGTTCTTTACTGGCTTTTATTCCTTTGTTTGTAGAGATTTAGGAGAATATCCGGTATGGTTTTTTGCATAAAATTGAACTTGTGGTTCTTACTCTTCCGAAGAAAAGACTTTTCAATTCGACAATAATTCAGTGTGTTTACGC
>JBCCZX010000275.1:0-2733 GCA_039186735.1 Verrucomicrobiota bacterium
CGAAGGCATCGGCATCGCCATTGCCACCTATCTTCCCCGCCTCACCCTCACCGGCACCGGCGGCACCCGCGCCCTCAACGGAGCCGACCTCTTCAACCCCTCCTCTGCCTTCTACCAGACCGGCCCCGCCCTCTTCGCACCCCTCTTCCAAGGCGGTCGCCAAAAATCCGACAAAGCCCGCGCCGAAGCCGCCTTCCGCGAAGCCCTCGCCAACTACCGCCAAACCCTCCTCCTCGCCATTCGCGACACCGAAAACGCCCTCCTCGGTAACCGTCGCCTCGACCAAACCCTCGCTGCCCAAACCAAAGCCACTTCCGCCTCCGAAAACACCGCCCGACTCACCCGCGCCCGTTTCGAAGGCGGCCTCGACTCCCTCTTCGAAGTCACCGAAACCGAACGCCAAACCCTCGAACAAGAACGCCTCCTCACCCAAACCCAACTCAACCGCCAACTCGCCACCGTCAACCTCATCCAAGCCCTCGGCGGCCACCCTCAGCCCACCAAATAAAGGCTCGTCAAACTCTCCCCCTCCCTAAACCTTCCAACAGTGAACCCCTCCATCATTCTCGGCATCTCCAGCCGCTACCTCTCTCTCTACCGCAGCAGCCCCATCCGCATCGTCGAGCTCATCTTCTGGCCCATTGTCGACCTCCTCGTCTGGGGCTTCCTCGCCCTCTGGCTCGCCAAAGCCGATGCCGCCCCCGGCGTCAATGCGGCCGCGTTTCTCATCGGCGCCATGATTCTCTGGGACGCCCTCTTCCGCTCCCAACAAGGCGTCGCCATCTCCTTCCTCGAAGACGTCTGGACCCGCAACCTCCTCAACGTCTTCGCCGCCCCCGTCCGCACCTCCGAATACCTCGGCGCCATGTTCCTCGTCGGCGCTTTGCGCGTCGCCTTCACCACCACTCTCCTCACTCTCATCGCCCTCTTCGGTTATCACTTCAATCTCTTTGAACTCAAACTCGCCCTCATCCCCGCCTACGCCAATCTCCTCATCTTTGGCTGGTCCCTCGGCATCGTCTCCATGTCCCTCATCCTCCGCTTCGGCCACGGCGCCGAATCCCTCGCCTGGGCCGTCCCCTTCGTCCTCCAACCCCTCGTCTGCGTCTTCTACCCCCTCAGCGCCCTCCCCAACGGACTCCAACCCGTCGCCCAAGCCCTCCCCGCCACCCACGTCTTCGAATCCATGCGCGCCACCCTCACCAACATCCCCTCCCAAGGCTCCCTCCTCACCGCCCTCGCCCTCAATATCTTTTACCTCGCCCTCGCCTCTCTCCTCCTCTCCCGAACGCTCGCCGCCGCCCGCTCCAAGGGCTTCCTCACCAAAGTCACCTCCAGCTAACCCTCCCAGATAAATCAACAACTGAAGCCAATATACAGACTTATATTTAAGGTAAATTAACTTTTTATTTACCGCGGGACATCTAACTTCGCACCAAACGCACAAAAGCATGTTCCGGCCAATCCTCACCGCTCTCGCGCTCGCCCCTTCCACCACTTTTGCCCTCACCATCACCCTCGATTACACCTACGACGATTGGTTCACCAACCCCTCCAATCCCTACGGTGCCATCGCCCAAGCCGCCCTCCAAGCCGCTGCCGATGACGTCTCCGACCTCATCACCCAAACCCTCGGCGCCATCGACACCAACTTCGTCGTCGGCTACACCGACCCGGTCACAGCCGGCGCTCAAATCACCGCCGACTACCAATGGCTGGACCCCCGCGACAGCTCCACCACCTTCACCTACAATCCCACCCTCGCTCAAGACGAAGTCGTCGTCCTCATCGGCGCCCAAACTCTCGGCAACTTCACCTGGGGAGAAGCCTCCCCCGCTGTCGCCCAAGTCCAATACCAGTTCGCCGGCGCCCCGGCAGACCTCGCCGAAGCTCTCGATATCACCGAAATCCTCGCCAATGCCCTCTTCGGCCGCGGCGGACCCATCACCCAATCCGTCAACACCACCTTCACCAGCATCAATCCCAATGGACAAGCCGACCTCACCTTCGCCTCCGTCGGCGGTAGCGTCTGGTTCAACGACTCCCCCTCGAACAACTCCGGCCGCGACGCCTTCACCACCCACGCCAACTACTACCACTACGACCACACCACCCCCGTCGGCTTTGGAAAAATCGACCTCTACAGCATCGCCCTCCACGAATTCGTTCACCTCCTCGGCTACGGCTCCGGCGACAACTGGATCAACAACGTCAACGGCACCGACTGGGAAGGCTCCGCCGTCCAAAACCTCCTCAACTCCGATGGCACCGACCTCGTCGCCCCTGACGGCTATCACCACGCCGATGGCCTCACCGGTCTCGGTCTCGAAGATGGCATCGAACGCACCACCGTCCTCAACCCCAGCCCCACAACCGGCCAACGCGACCAACTCACCGACCTCGACGCCGCCTTCATCGAAGACATCGGTTACTCCACCAACGTCCCCGTCCCTGAGCCCGGCACCGGACTCCTTCTCCTCTCCAGCCTCACTCTATTCGGCCGCAGGAACCGCTAGGACATCTCCACCACCGCAGGATCCAACTCGATCGGCGATAGTGCAGCACGCACTTTCTCAACGAGCTCATGCGTCTCCGAAAGAGAGACCTCTCCAAAATATCCCTTCACCGGCAACACCTTCGGGGCGTCCTCGGTCGGGAGAATATGCTTGGGAAACGGGTCCAACTTGTGGCCCTTCTCGGAAGTGGTGAACGTGGATGGCTGGTCCATGACAC
>JBCCZX010000276.1:0-2718 GCA_039186735.1 Verrucomicrobiota bacterium
CCCAAGCCCAAGCCCAAGCCCAAGCCCAAGCCCAAGCCCAAGCCCAAGCCCAAGCCCAAGCCCAAGCCCAAGCCCAAGCCCAAGCCCACGCCCAACCCCAAGCCCAAGCCCAAGCCCAAAAGAAACTCTGCGTTTCCGCGTCTCTGCGCGAGGCAAAAAAAACAACCAAACAAACTTCGCGTCTCCGCATCTTCGCGCGACACCAAAATCCCACCAAAACCGAAACCTCGCCTCTTCCCCTCTTCGCGCGAGGCCCACAAAACCCCACCCATCCCTTCAAAACCAAAACCCAAACCCTCCCCAACAAACCGGCGAACAAACCACCTACGAAATCCCCACCCACACCCTCGCCACCAACGACACCTTTCTCCTCTCCCCGGGCCAACCGCTCCCCGCCACCGCCTTCCTCCAAAACCACCCCGCTTCCCTCTCCCTCGCCTGGATCAACGGCGAACCCGAACCCCACACCTACCAACCCGGCCAACGCATCCCCTCCGGCGCCGTCAACCTCTCCAACGAACCCCTCACCCTCACCGCCGACGAACCCTTCACCGACTCCCTCGTCGCCAAACTCACCCAACCCGCCAAACGCCCCGAAACCTCTCCCCTCCTTCAAACCATCCTCAAAACCTACCTTCTCCTCGTCCTCCTCCTCGGCCTCACCGGCGGACTCTCCTGGCTCTTCACTACTGGGAATCCAGTAAAATCTCTCCAGGTCGCCATCTCCATCTTTATCGTTTCCTGCCCCTGCGCTCTTGGCGTCGCCATCCCTCTCACCGACCGCCGTGCCTCCACCCACCTCCAAACCTTCGGTGTCTTCATCCAAAACCCCGCCCTTTGGCACCACCTCACCCGCCTGAAAAATCTCCTCTTCGACAAAACCGGCACCCTCACCCTCGAACACCCCACCCTCGCCAATCCCGAAACCCTCGCCCAACTCACTCCCAGCCAAAAAGCCATCCTCCTCCACCTCACCGCCCAATCCCTCCACCCCCTCTCCCGCACTCTCCACACCGAGCTCGCCGGGAGCGCGGAGCACCAGCTCCGCAACCAAAACCTCCACAACGAACCCGTCACCGAAACCCCCGCTCAAGGCCTCACCACCACCATCAACAACCACACCTATCACCTCGGAAAACCCCAAAATCCGAACTTCCTATTCTCAATCCTCAATTCTCAATTACCAAAAGGCCCCACCTGCACCTTCACTCACAACAACACCCCCCTCGCCACCTTCCACTTCACCGAATCCGCCCGTCCAGCCGCCGCCCGCGCCCTCGCTAGCACCGCACTCCCGGTCCACATCCTCTCCGGCGATCAACCCCAACGCGTCAAAACCCTCGCCAACCAACTTCACCTCAACCCCGACCACGCCCACGGCAACCTCTCGCCCCAGCAAAAATCCTCCCTCGTCCAACAACTCAACCCCGCCCTCTACCTCGGCGACGGTGCCAACGACTCCCTCGCCTTCGACACCGCCTCCGTTACAGGTTCTCCCGTCGCCGACCGCTCCCTCCTCGATACCAAAGCCGACTTCCTCTTCACCCAACGCAGCCTCAATTTCCTCCCCCATCTCCTCGCCACCGCCCGCTGGCGCCACCGCACCGTGCGCCGCATCCTCGCCTTCACCATCCTCTACAACACCGCCGCCATCACCCTCTGCCTCGCCGGACACATGACCCCGCTTCTCGCTGCCATCCTCATGCCCCTCTCCTCCCTCCTCTCCCTCACCCTCGCCTCCGCCCCTCTCAGCAAAACCCGCAAACCACCACCCACCCCAAAAACACCGGCCCCAAGCCCCATCCCGAAATAACTGAAATTCTTCCTAGCTCCCTAAGGTTCAACAAACGCAATCCTCCCCCAAAATCATTTGCGCCCTCCCAAAACTGCGCTACCCACTCTACGCAAAATCCTTCGCACCCATGAAAGCACCGCTCATTCTCTCCGGACTTCTCGCTTGCACCACCCTCCAAGCCCAAAACACCGGCGGCGTCTTCGGACCCGTCGTCAACGACGACTACGCCGCCCTCCAATACCGCTTCACTCTCGACACCGATGGCGACGACTACGCCCATCGCATCCACTACGAACAATCCCTCAACGACGACTTCATGTGGCGCGCCGTCGTAGGCGGACGAAATACCAACAGCTCCAATTTCAACTTCGATTTCTTTCAAGCCGAACTCTTCTGGGAACTCACCCAAGGCCAAACCGCCTACCGCACCGGCCTTCGCTTCGACCTGACCCTCCGCGACGACGATCGCCCGCAAACCTTCGGCCTCCACTGGATGCACCAATACACCTTTGCCGACAACTGGACCGCACGCTTTCTCGCCATGAGCTCGGCCGACTTCGGCGACAACACACGCGATGGCATCAACCTCCAAACCCGCGCCAGCCTCACCCGTCGCCTCAACAGCCAAATCAGCCTCGGCGCCGAACTCTACAACGCCTACGGCACCACCGATAACTTCCTCGATCTCGACGATCAACTCCACCAACTCGGCCCAGTCCTCACCTACGCCCTCCAAGAAGACCTGCAACTCTACACCGGCGTTCTCTTCGGTCTCACCGACCGCAGCTCAGACCCCCAATTCCGCCTCTGGCTCACCAAACGCTTCTAATCACTCCACAAAAAAGCCTGGCCCCCTCCTCACCCTCACCGCCTCCAGACGAAAACCCTCCAGACCTCCCGACCCAGAGCCCCCACCCGCCTCC
>JBCCZX010000277.1:0-2706 GCA_039186735.1 Verrucomicrobiota bacterium
ACCCCTTTTGAACATTATCGATGCCGATCACGAGAATGCCCTCGTCGGTGAACTCCTCATGCTTCAACGAACTACCGAACGGGCCGCTTTGAATAGAGCGTGATTTCGGCGAACTAAGGCTTTCGAGTGTCATCCAGCACCACCCGCGCGGCAGTTTGACAAGCTCAGCATTTTCTTCCGCCGACAATCTGGTTGGATCTTCGGGTTTGCGAGGCTTTGTGGGCCGCTTACCTTGTTCTCCTCTCTTTTTCCAAATCTTCACCTCCTTCTCCCAATTCTCCAGGCGCTGCGAGTGAAGGGATCCCCGTTCGGCTTGGATCCGGGCAAGGAGTTGGTCGGGGGATTCGAGGAGGTGGGGGTGTTGGGCGCGCCAAGGGGCGGTGAGCTTGCTCTCGAAGGCTTGTTTGAGGAGGGACTGGCGGTAGACACCGAGTTGGCGGCGGGCCTTCCGAAGACTCTCCTCCCCGGCGTCCAACTCGCTGAACAACTCCTCGATCTTCGCCACTATCCGCTTCTGCTCATTGAGTGGCGGGAGTGGTAGGTGCGTCCCGACAAGTTCACCCTTGGTGATGTGGACCATTCCTGAACCCCGAGCCTTCGCGTAGAAGTGATCAATCGCGTTTTGAAGGAGGTAATAAAGGTAGAGCTTTTCGACACCGATTTCTGGCGCGACGCGGAATATGTGCTGGTTCAGCCAAGCGTTACCCCGCTTCCAGAGATACACACCCAACGATGCAGCCCATGCAAACAGGAGATCTCCGTCTCGGATCTTAAATTGAGGTTCGTGTTCTGCCGGCGTGTAATTGAAAGCGGCGTTGTGGTCATTGAGGTTTTGAATCCGGATAATTGGCAAACCTGTCGTTTTCCATTCCGGCTTCTTGAAGGCGCGACCGTTTTGAAAAGTGGCAAGCTCATCAAGCGGGGCGATCTCCCAGCTATCTGGCAGTTCTTCCTCAATCACGCTACCAGCTCCAAGTTGAGTTCCTCAATGAGTGCATCCATTTGGACGCCGAAGAGTTGGTGCATTTTGCCGAGACCACCCTGGGCGTCAAAGGGGGCGTAGTCGAGATCGCTACGTTCGAGGTGGAAGGAGGTCGTGATGTGGTCGCGGATGAGTTCAAGCCAGGCGATCTGAGCGGGATCCATAGGCTGGCCGGCGTTCTTGCGAAGGATCCAGTCGCGGTAGTTGCGACGGACGGTGTCGGCGAAGGGGGTGAGCTTGGCGTCGATACCAGAGGCGCGGCGGATGAGGGCGACAAGGGCAGTGAGTTCACTAAGCGGAGTGGCCTTTCCGTCGAGTTCGTCGAGGCGGGCGTAGGATTGCCAGACATGGAGCGGGGCGAGGTGCGGGGCGTTGGCGCGCAAGTGGTCAAAGACTTCCTGGATCTGGGCGAAGGTGACCTCCTGCCTGCGCTGGGGTTGGTCGAAGTAGATGGTGAGGGCAGTGAGTTCGTCCTTGTGGTCGCGGAGGTAGGACTCGAAGTCCTGGGTGTTCTTCGGGGCCTCGGTGGCGCTAGTGTCCCAACCGGCGCCGAGGAGTACGTCGATGGTGTGGTGGTCGATGGTCTGGAGATTCTTCTTACAGGTCTCGACGATGTGGTTAACGAGCGCGCCGGTGAGGGGTTTTGCTGCGGCTGTGACGAGTTGCTGCTGGGCCTGTTCGCGGGCGGCGTCGCCGGGGTTGGTGCCTTCCTTTTGCCCGGTGATCTCGAGGGCCTTTTGCTCGATCTTTTCGCCATCGACAGCGGCGAATAGGTCTTTCGTGAGCTGGGTGAGGGAGACGCCGCCGGTTTTCTCCTCTATCTCCTTTTTCTGCTCGGGCCTGAGCTGGTGGTCGATGCGGGCTAGGCGCCCGGCAAGGGACGAAACGGTGTCGGTATCACTGGACCCCATGACGACTTCCATGGCGAGGTCCTTGAAGGTGACGCTGGGCTTGGTGACCGGCGGGCGGCTGGCGGTCTTGAGGGACTTGGTGACGCCGATGGCGTCGATGAGGACGTAGCGGACTTTTTTGGTCTTGGCCGCAGAGGAGACCTTTTTCAGGGTGTCGTGGTCCAAGGTGCGGGTGCCGCGGCCCTTCATTTGCTCAAAGTAACCTTTGGACTTCACGTCACGCATGAAGAGGAGGCATTCGAGGGCCTTCACGTCGGTGCCGGTGGCGATCATGTCCACCGTGACGGCTATGCGCGGGTAGTAGGCGTTGCGGAAGTCGGCAAGCGTAGTCTTTGGGTCTTCGCCTTCGACAAGAAGGTCGTCGCTGACCTCGCGTTTGTCGTCTTTGCCGAAGGTGATTTTTTTGACACCCTTGGCAGTACTAAAGGTGACCTTCTTGCAGAAGTTGTTTCCCTCGTCGAACTCCTCGCGGACAATGTTGATGATGTCGTCCGCGTGGGAGTCAGTTTTGGCGAAGATGAGGGTTTTGGGGACCTGAAACTCGTTGTCGGAATCGGTGCGGTCAGGGAAAATTTCGGGGAGCTTGTCCCGAAAGGTTCTTATCACGGTCCGGATTTGGGAGGGGTTGACGATTTCGGTGTCGAGTTTTTTGGCCGAATATGCCTTGTCCTCGTCCTGCTGTTCCCAGCGTTTGGCGCGGGTGAGTTTTTCGCGTTTCTCGACCTGCCCCTTCAGCACCTTGCCGCCTTCTTTGGTCACCTGGGTCTCGATATTATAGATCTCGCCAGCGACGTTCACCCCATCGGCCACGGC
>JBCCZX010000278.1:0-2644 GCA_039186735.1 Verrucomicrobiota bacterium
CGAAGGCGTGGGGGGCGTCGGGAAGGTCCGAGGCTGCGGTTTCGGTGAAGGGCTCGGAGAGGATGAGGGGGATGGCCTGCTGGAACTGGTCGTCGGTGATGCCGTCGATCAGGTAGCGCTGGAGGATGCGGAGGCCGGTGAGTTGGGGGAGGGCGAGAGTTTCCTGGAGGTCGGCGAGGAGGGCGTGGGCGACTTGGCGATGTTGAGGCTTTTTCTCGACGTAGAGTGCGTGCACCGGGGGGTTTTAGGGGGGCAAGATGGGGCTGGCTAGGGGGATCTGGGTGTGTGTTTTGGCTCGTAGAACGGCACGAAGGCAGGAAGTTTGAGGCTAAATGCTTGGGGCGGGGTCAGATTCGGTGTTTTTTGTCCGGGGAAGCCGCGGATTAAGACGGTGGGTTTTGGGGATTTTGGCGGTCGTGAATGGAGGCGACGATTTGCTCGAGTTCGGCGGCGCGGCGGGAGGCGGCGCCCCAACGGGTGCAGAGACCGATGAGGCCGGCGATAAAGGTGAGAAAGCCGACTCCGCTGCCGAGAGAAGCGATTCCGGAGATGATAGCGAAGGCTGAAAAATCTGAAGTAGAGCCGGCGGAAGAGGAGGAAATCAGCAGATAGATCCCGAGCCCGCTTCCGAGGATGCCCACGAGAGCGATGCCAGAGCCGATGATCATGCACCAGGTTCCCCAGAATTTTTTACCGCGATGAGCGATGATGGCAGCGACGAACATGGCGATGATGCCGAGGAGGGGAATGAGGGTTGGGACGATTGCACTGAGGCCTGCGGTCATGAGGCGAAGATGGGGGGAATTGTACTCGATGCAAGTGTGGTGTGGGGCGGGTTGCGGGTGTGGGGTGAGTGGCTGAAATGGTGGGGCGGACTGAAGTCCGCGCTCCGTCCAGAGGAGGGCTACTTTTTGGTGGGGGAGTCTTGGGCGCAGCGGAAGCCGGTGTGGTTGGTGGGGGAGAGGGATTCGGCGAAGTGGCGGGCGGCGGGGCGGTAGCGGAGGCAGTAGGTGTGGTGGCAGAGGAAGGAGCCGCCTTTGGTGACCCAGAGGCGGGCGAGAGGGTGGAAGACTTCGGGATTGGCGGGGATGGTTTGACCGCGAGAGAAGAGGGTGGTGTCGGGTTGGGTGATGGCTTGGTCGGGGGTGGGTCCGGTGGGGTCTTTGACGGGGGTTTTACTAAAGGTCTGGTAGTAATCGGGGCGATAGAGGTCGGAGCAGAGTTCCCAGACGTTTCCGGCCATGTCGTAGAGGCCGTAATCGTTGGGGGGGAAGGATTTGACGGGGGCGGTGCCGGGGAAGCCGTCGAGGTTGGTGTTTTTGTGGGGGAATGTTCCTTGGAAGGTGTTGGCGGGCCAGGCGGATTTGTCGGGTTTGGGGTGGTCGCCCCAGGTGAAGAGGGTGTGGTCGTGATTGCCGCGGGCGGCGCGTTCCCATTCGGCTTCGGTGGGGAGGCGTTTGCCAGCCCATTCGGCGTAGGCCTGGGCATCTTCGTGGGTGAGGCAGACGACGGGGTGGTCCATTTTGTCGGCGATGGAGGAGTCGGGGCCGGTGGGGTGTTGCCAGTTGGCGCCGGGGGTGAAGTGCCACCATTGCCATTCGGCGCCGGGGCGCCATTTTTCGACCGATTCGGTGGGGGGGGTGAAGACGAGGGCGCCGGGGACGAGTTGGTCGGCGGGGGCGTTGGGAAAGTCGTCGGCGGAGAGTCCGCGTTCGGCCTGGGTTTGGTAGCCGGTGGCGTCGGTGAATTTTTTGAATTGGGCGTTGGTGACTTCGGTGGTGTCGATGAAGAAGGGGGAGATGGTGACTTGGTGGACGGGGGCTTCTTCGGGATATTGGGCGTTGCCGCCGAGGTTTTGTGCGTTGCCGCGGGTGTAGGTGCCTCCGGGGATGAGGGTCATGCCTGCAGGGGTTTCTCGTGCTTGGGTTTGAGGGAGGACCCAGATGAATAGGAGGGATAGGATGGTGTTTTTTGAGCTTCGGATGAGCGCTGTTGAAGAGCTGTGTTTGTCGAGAGGCATGGAGGAGGGAGATTTCTTAGGTTTTTGTTTTGGCGAAACTGGATTAGGGTTACGGAGATGGCGATGACGAAGTTTCGGCCGTGTGTGGATTTGCACGGGGGGAAGGTGAAGCAGGTGGTGGGGGGAAGTTTTGTGGGGGATGAGGTGGAGGAGAATTTTGTGGCGGAGGAGGGGCCGGAATTTTTTGTGGAGAAGTATCGGGCAGATGGTTTGGAGGGGGGTCATGTGATTCAGTTGGGAAGAGGGAATGAGGAAGTGGCGAAGAGGTCGTTGGCAGCGTGGCCGGGCGGGATGCAGTTGGGGGGCGGGGTGACGGTGGAGAATGCGGAGGAGTGGTTAGAAGCGGGAGCGTCGGCCGTGATTGTGACTTCGGCTTTGTTCGATGCAGAGGGGCAGTTTTTGCCGGAGAAGTTGCGGGAATTGGCGGCGGCGGTGTGTCCGGAGCGGTTGGTGGTGGATTTGAGTTGTCGGCGGGTGGGAGAGGGTTGGGTGGTGGCGATGAATCGGTGGCAGACGTTGACGGATTTGAAGGTGGAGGCAGGAGTGTTGGATGATTTGGCGTCATTGTGCGGGGAGTTTTTAATTCATGCGGCGGATGTGGAGGGGAAGTGTGCGGGGGTGGAC
>JBCCZX010000279.1:0-2583 GCA_039186735.1 Verrucomicrobiota bacterium
ATCAATCCTCCCCCCTCCCTCTCCCTCTCTCTCATCTGGGGCACCGCCGGCCTCTACTTCCTCTTCAACCTCATCTGCGCCCTCCGGCAATTCCCAACCCTCGCCAAACTCGAGTCCGAAGCCCACACCCGGCTCACTGAACAACCTCAAGGTGACAACTCATGACCCCTGCTGACCTCCAATCCGCTCAACACCGCGCCGCCGCCTGCGCCTCCCGCCTCCGCCTCCCCCTCCGCTCAAAAGTCTGGCGCGGCGCCGCCGGTGAATTCGCCGGCTCCGGCTCCGGCTCCTCCCTCGACTTCCAGGACCACCGCACCTACGTCCCCGGCGACGACCCCCGCCACATCAACTGGCAAGCCTACGCCCGCACCGGCCAATACACCATGAAACTCTACCGCGAAGAAGTCCGCCCCGTCATCGACCTCATCTGCGACATCTCCCCCTCCATGTTCTTCCACCCCACCAAAGCCAAACGCTCCGCCGAACTCCTCGCCTTCCTCTCCGAATCCGCCCTCCGCGCCGGAGCCTCCCTCTCCACCCACCTCGTCTCCGGCTCCAAACACCGCCTCATCCCCAACGAAGCCCTCTCCTCCCAACAATGGTTCCCCGAAGCCGAAAAACTCCAAAAAGCCGACCCCGACTCCCCCCTCGACCTCTCCACCATTCCCCTTCGTCCCTCCGCCTTCCGCGTCCTCATCTCCGACCTCCTCTTCCCCGGCGACCCCGCCACCACCCTTCACCTCCTCGCCTCCCGCCAAGGCACCCCCCTCCTCTTCGTTCCCTTCCTCAACTCCGAGGCCAAACCCGACTGGCACGGCAACTACGAATTCATCGACGCCGAAAAAAACACCCGCCACCCCCACCGCATCGAACCCCGCGCCCTCAAAAACTACCAAACCGCCTACCAACGCCACTTCACCCTCTGGAAGCAAACCTCCCAACGCCTCCAAATCCTCATGTCCCGCGTCCCTGCCGACCTCAACCTCGAGGAATCCCTCCACGCCGAAGCCCTCCCCATCCAAGCCCTCGAAATCCTCAACTAACCGACACTCAAGCTGAGCCTCCGCGAAACGAACCCGCAACCCATCAGCAAAACCAGCTCTCCAGCCGACCGCATAAAGCTCACTTCCGGTTCACCGATACCGGCGTCTCGCGGATTCCGATCTCTCCCGTCACCACCTGCAGAAACGCCTCGTAGTAAGCCCTCTCACTCTCCGTCAAATCCTTCTTCGCTAGCCCCTCCTTCGCCATCTCAAACAGCTTCGCCTGATAATCCGCGGGCACGCCCTTCGCGAGCAACTCCCCCAACGAAATCAACTTCGCTTGATTCTCTCTCGAAATCAAAGCCCCCTGCTCAACCTCCATCTCACCCATCTCCTGCGCCTCACCAATCACCTGAATCGCCTGCTGCTTCACCTCCGCCACTTGTTGCTCCAAATCTCCTCCCTTCACCTCTCCACGCTGCACTCGCTCAATCTGCTTCCGCGCCTCGGCAAGCTTCGCTTGCTGGTTTTCCAAATCCTTCAAATCAATGGACTGCTCCGCTCCAAATCCCAATACCAACAAAACCCCCCACCCGGCCAGAACTCCAAATGCTAATTTCACAGCGCAAGATCGTATGACAAAATAAGCAATAAATCAATCCAATTTATCGCCTTCTCCAAAACACCCAAGCCCCTTCCCACACTTAAATCCTTGGCGGAAACCGCCAATTTCCAGACCCTCACCCCAGTGACCCTCACCAATCCACTTGGCCTCCTCGCCCTCCTCGGCATCCCTGCGGTCATCTTCATCCACTTCCTCCAACGCCAGGCCCAAGTCGTCCCCGTCTCCACCCTTTTCCTCCTCGAACAAACCCAGCGCGAAGCCACCTCCGGCCGCCGCATCGACCGCCTCACCAACTCCGTCCCCCTCTGGCTCCAACTCCTCATGGTCCTCCTCCTCACCTGGCTCCTCGTCGAACCCCGCTACCTCAACCCCGAATCCACCCAACAAGTCGCCATCGTCCTCGACTCCTCCGCCTCCATGTCCGTCTTCAAAACTCAACTCCAGGAAGAACTCGCCAACGAACTCCCCGCCCTCCAAGGGCCCGCTTCCAAACTCCAACTCTACCTCCTCGAATCCGATCCCAATGCCCCTATCCTCTACTCCGGAACCGACCCCACCGAAGCCCTCGGAATACTAGAAACCTGGCAGCCCACCACCGGCGCCCTCGACCCCAACGCCGCTCTCCGCCTCGCCCGCTCCCGCATCCGCCGCGAAGGCATCCTCATCTACGCCACCGACCAAGCCCCCGAAGAAGGAACCACCCTCCCCTTCGAAGCCCAACTCCTCGCCGTCGGCACCCCCACCGACAACACCGGCTTCACCGGGCTCGCGTTCGACAACAACAACAAAAACACCTGGCAAGCCACTGTCCGCAACTACTCCGACCAACCCACCACCACCTCCTGGCAAGTCACCTTCCCCGATGGCTCCACCTCCGACCCCCGCACCCTCAACCTCTCCCCAAACGGACTCATGAACGTCAGCGGCTCCTTCCCCGATGGCGTCGACAAGCTCACCGTCACCCTCGCCGACGAC
>JBCCZX010000280.1:0-2575 GCA_039186735.1 Verrucomicrobiota bacterium
GAAAGTGAGGGGAATCGTTTTCGTCTCTACAAAGCGTCCTTCGGGATCGGGGAAAGCAAACATCATTCTGCGTCCGTCCTTGGGAACAGCCCAACGGGTGGCCACCATGCGGCGCCATTCCTTAGTGCTGGTGTTTTGGTATTTGAAAAGGACGCCAATCAGGTCCCCGGGTTTGTCCTTGAAGCGAATCGTCTCTGCCTCTCCAGGGGCGATTTCGACTTTGGCTTTGCCGAGAATGCCGCGCACGGGAGATTTCGAGTAGTTTACGAATTTGATGCTCCCGTCGGGGAAATCCTTAGTGTTTACAGGGTAGGCTTTGCCGAGGATTTTGAGCTGCTCATCCTTCGTTTTTCCAAGGAGGACGGAGAAGACATTTTTCCAAGCCGGATTGGTGGAGATGGAGCCAAGAATGGGACGGACTGGTTCACCGGCTGCGTTGATTTGCTCTTCGCCGTAGAGATGGATTTTGTTGGTCTTTGCGTCGACGACGAGTTTCTTCGGTTTGGTGACATTGGCTCCCAAGAGTTTGACTTCTTCAAAGCCATTTGGACCCGTTTGAACCCAAAAGACGGTTGGAAAGGTCGGCATTTTGAAGCCGAAGAAGCTCACTGTCTGTATGGAGAGTTCGGCAGCGGAACTTACGAGGAGGGTTGCTAGCCAAATCAGAGCTCCAACGCGCATTTTTTTGTGCATGAAGCATTATATGGTCGAATCCAGGGGAGATAACCAGCGGAAAGACTGGATCCGGAAGCGTCGACCAAATTTCTGGTTGGTTTCGTTGAGAGAAAATTCGTTGTTCACGCTAGCGTAAGGCTTGTCCGAAGAATCGATGTATTCTGGAAAACGTTGAACGATGGCTTCGCACCAAGCTTCGGAAATGACGCGGCCGGATTTGTTAGTGGCAGAGCCATAAGCGCGGATGCGGAAGGTATCGGAGCGCGGAGTGAGATAGGGTGCCAAGGTGTGAAGAAGATCTGCCTGGGTTACCATTCCTGGGGTGCCCTCGATAGAAGTGCCCTTGGCGGCGTCACGGTATTGGAAGTCGCCTGAGCCATCTTGTTGACCCGTTAGGGGAATGGTTGCGACCGAGCCCCGTTCGACTTCCCTGTTCAAAGCGGACTCTTGAATCGCAGTTTGGAGGGTTCCAGCGATGCCGAGGCGTGAGTCTTCGGCTCTTCGATTGATGAATTCGCCAAGAGACTGGAAGGGGCCGCGTTCTTTGATTTCCTCAACGAGACTTTCGGCGAGCTGTTCGATTTCATCGCTATCCAAGCGGCGGTGTCCGGTCCAAGCGGGAGTTGCGCCATCTGAGGACGCTTCGGCCGCGGTTCCAAGTGTTTCTTCGATGGGGACTTGGTAGCGGCTGGCGATTGGAGCGCGCTGGGAATTGTTGAGGGTCTCTCCGAGTGAGGGGTCGGTGAGGTCATCAATGAGAGGGATCTCTTCCTGGTTGAGGAAGGTGAGAAAACTCTGCCAGGCTTTTACGGAGGTGGAGTTTACATTGAGGGCCCCGCTGAGCATGAGGTGGGCTGCGGAGTAGTTGTGACCGGTTTCGGTTTCCTGAAGGCGGGCAATCTCTTCTTGAGTTGGTTTTTGTGAAACGGGTTGGAGTCTTTGATTGATGAGAGAGAGGTCGTCCGAGAGGACATTGACGAGTTCATCATGATTTTCCGCGGTAGACAGGAAGCTCGAGTCGAAAAGAACTTGGTTGGCAAGGAATGAGTGGTCAGCGAAGCCGGATGAGCGATTGAGGACGCTATCGGCGTCGAGGAGGGGATGCGCAAAGGAATTCCCGATGACTTGAGCTTGGAGGGGTTGTTTGCCGGAATTGTTGATGGGGGCATGCCGGTATTGGCCGAGGGAGGTGGGCTCTTCGCGGGGAAGGGAGGTGAAGGGAGCGAAGACGCGCCCGTTTCCTGCTGAGGGTGAGGGGCCACCAAATCCTTGGAATCGATCGCTGGTCGGTTCGATTTCGGGGAACCCTTCGAACCAGCTAGCACGGAGCGGTTGGTATGAGAATTCATATTGGTGAGCGGCATAGTCCTGATTTTGATCACCGAATCCCGCGCTCGAATAGATGGCTATCGGGTTATTGTGGAGCCATGCCTTTGCCGGAAACTTGGAACGGTATTCATCGGAAGTGAGAGATTTCAGGTGGAGGGTGGCCACGAGGAAGGGCTCTTTGTTGTTGCGGCTATTTTGAATCGAGACGTTCGCGATTCTTGCAAGTCTCCCTTCTTGCGATCCTGCGGGGAATTGCGGCAAGGATTCTCCTCCGGTAGGGTTTTGAGACGAAACGTACTTGGGGAGGATATCCTCGATGTCTTCACCGTAATCGAGTTCGATAGCCCCAAAATCGGGAATGCCTGCTTGTTCGCCACCGCTCCGAATTTCGGTCTTTTCTCCGTCGGCACCGTAGCGAAGGTAGAAATCGACGTTGTCGCCCACGGTTGAGAAACTACCGACGCTATCGGTTGTGGGTCGGACGCTGATAGTGAGAGTGTCTTCACTAGCGCCGACGAGGACAGCACGAGTGTTATACCATCTTCGACCCGCTAAATAAGACGCTGTATCC
>JBCCZX010000281.1:0-2537 GCA_039186735.1 Verrucomicrobiota bacterium
AAAGTATCCAACTTATTGAAAGGAGAATTTGAGATGTCGGACATGATGATTAGTGGGCGGGGGCCGGGTTTGATTGGTGGTTTGTTGGGGTTTTTTGTTTTGGCTGCGTTTGCAGGGCTTGCGTTTCTTGTTCTCGATGGGCGCGCGAATGGCAGTGATGCGACTCGGTTGAGGGAATTTGTGCAGGGGCAAAGGGCCGAGGTTCTTGATTTGAAAGAGGATATCGCAACGGCGAAACGACGGATCGAGAAACAGAGTCGGAACGAGTTGGTCGCGCGCGAGCTTGCTGGAGTGGAGCAACGAATCGGGGTCTTCGAAGAGCGCGCCGCCGAGATTCAAGAGGAGATTGAGGAGGGACGGCGGGCGATTGCGGACTTCGGAGTGTCCAAGATTGAGCACTTGAAGGAGTATCGGATCTCGGAGAGGACACAAGCGATCGGGGAGACGTTTGAGAGGGTCGAGCTTGTGAATGGGACGGTTTTGAAAAACGTCGAGTTGCGGGAGATCTTTACGGATGGGGTGAGGTTTAAAACGGCGACGGGTAGTAGGCGGGTTTCGTGGGAAGATCTGCCGCATGATGATTGGAAGGATCGCTTTCAGATTGGTGCGGAGGAAGTGGCTGCGATGAGGAAAGCGCGGGCAACTTCTCTTGGTGAGCAGGCAAAGATCACTGAAGCCGCATCAGAGAATCGCCAACATGATTTGGAGGTCATGGATATGCGAAAGAAGATTCGTGAATTGGAGCGCAAAGTTAATACTTACCGAAAGAATATTGAGACCTCGCTTGCGAAAGTGAAGACTTTGAGAAGGCAATCTTCTGATGCGCGTAGAAGGCTCAATGAGGCAAGATCCAGAGGTTCGGTTTCTATCGATAGCGGCAAAGCTAATAAGCTTGCGACTGCTGCGGATAAGATTGAGGCGCAGGTCAATTTGGCGCGAACGCAGCTCAGAGAAATGCAGCGGGATCTGCAAATCCTAGAGTCGGATTTGCGGCGCAAGGAGCGCGAGGGAGCGCGCTAGTGTGGTGTCAGTGAAGTCCTGAACAGAATTCAATTTTTTTCAACTGGTTGAATTGTCTCCCTCTGGTCGCTGAGTTTCGTAATCTCGGGCTTTTTTCCCAAAGTCATGGTTGCTCTTTCGTCGTGAATCCTGATTCACGCCTCTTTCGCGCCTTGCCTTTGAAAAAAATTCCCTTCGGAATTCCGTCCATGACTTCACTGACACCACACTAGGTTCTGAGTTGCTGTCCGAGGGTCGTTTGGAGACAGTCGGGGAAGAGTGATTCGGGGCTGTCTTGATAAATGGAGGGGGAGGGGGATTCGGACTGGAGAGAGGTCATGTGGACGCCGTTGAGGCCGCAGGGGGTGATGTGTTGGAAGGGGGGGAGGGACTCGGGGGTGAGGTTGAGGGCGAAGCCGTGGTAGGTGATCCATTTGCGGACGCCGATGCCGATGGAGGCGAGTTTGCGGTCGTCGACCCAGATGCCGGTGAGTCCTTGGCGGCGTTGGGCGGTGACGTTGAAGTGGGCGGCGAGGTTGATGAGGCTGTCTTCGAGGGCGCGGAGGAAGAGGTGAAGGTCACGGCCGAGGGGCTTGAGGTCGATGATGGGGTAGCCGACGAGCTGGCCGGGGCCGTGGTAGGTGGCTTGGCCGCCCCGAGAGATTTCGTAGGTGGGGTGTGGGAGCGCGTGGCGATTGAGGAGGGAAGATTGGTCGCGGGTGCGACCGATGGTGTAGACGGGGGCGTGTTGGAGGAGGAGGAGAGTGTCGGGGATTTCGTCGGCGAGGCGTTGGGTGACGAGTGTTTCCTGGAGGGCGAGGGTTTCGGCGAAGGGGATGTCGGTGCCGAGGTGGCGAACGTGGAGGGTCATCTGCTTAGATTTCGGTGCGTGGGAGGGCGGATGATTTGAGGGGGTCGGAGGTGTAGAGGTGGGCGAGGGCGATGGCGAGGGCGTCGGCGGCATCGGGTGGCGGGGTTTCGGAGAGTCCGAGGAGGGCGCGGACCATGAAGGCGACTTGGGATTTGTCGGCGGAGCCTTTTCCGACAACGGCTTGTTTGGCTTTGCGGGGAGCGTATTCGAAGATGGGGAGTCCGTGGTCGGCAGCGGCAATGAGGGTGGCGGCGCGGGCGGCACCCATGGAGATGGCGGTGCGGTGGGATTGGACGTAGATGATGGCTTCGACGGCGATTTCGTCGGGCTGCCATTTTTGGATTTGGTGGGCGATGCCGGTGCGGACGGCGGCGAGGGCGCGGGATTGGGGGAGTTTTTGGGGGATGGAGATGACGTCGAAGGCGAGGGCGTGTTGGTTTTGGTGGTCGCCTTCGATGACTGCGAAGCCGGTGTTCCGGATGGCGGGGTCGATGGCGAGGACGCGCATGGGGTTGGAGCCGGGATTAGGGCCGGATTTCCCAGATTTCGCAGATTTGGTTCAGGGGGGCCTGGGTGATGGAGAAGCGGTTGGTTTCGGCGAGGAAGACGGCGCGGACCTGTTGGCCGGTTTTCTTGGTGTTGTTGACTTGGGAGGCGACGGCGGTGG
>JBCCZX010000282.1:0-2498 GCA_039186735.1 Verrucomicrobiota bacterium
CGAAGAAGCTGTTGGGGAAGTCGGACTTGGGGAAGGCGCCGCGGCCGAAGGGGAGGACGAAGGAGACCGTTCTGGGAGGGGTGAAGGGGTGGTCGGTGAGCGTGTTGTTTGTGGGGGTGTTTCTGTTGGCGTCGGTGCCGCATTTGGGAGTGATTTTCTCGTCTCTGGCGGGGGATTGGTATGGGACGGTGTTGCCGGAGAGTTTTACGTTGCGGCACTATGAGGAGGCGTTGGGGCATCCGTTGGTGGTGCCGTCGATTCAGAACAGTCTGATTTATGCGGGCTTGGCGACCTTGGTGGATGTGGTGTTGGGTTTAGCGATAGCGTGGGTGGTGGTGCGGAGTACGATTTGGGGGCGACAGTTGTTAGATGCACTGGTGATGTTGCCGCTGGCGGTGCCGGGGTTGGTGTTGGCGTTTGGGTACTTGGCGTTGTCGCAGGAGGGGCGGGCGTTTCACTTTTTGGTGGGAGAATTGGGGAATCCGATTTGGTTGTTGGTGATTGCATATGCAGTGCGGCGGTTGCCGTATGTGGTGCGGGCGGCAGTGGCAGGCTTGGAGCAGAGTAATATTCAGCTGGAGGAGGCGGCGCGGAGTTTGGGAGCGTCGCCGATGCGAACGCTGCGGCGAGTGAGTTTGCCGTTGATTGCGGCGAATTTGGTGGCGGGGGGGATTCTGGCGTTTGCGTTTGCGATGTTGGAGGTGAGTGATTCGTTGATTTTGGCGCAGCAGCGGGAGCATTTTCCGATTACGAAGGCGATTTATGCGTTGTTGGGGACGCTGGGGAACGGGCACGAGTTGGCGGCAGCGCTGGGGGTGTGGGCGATGGTGTTTTTGGGGATTTCGATTGTGGGGGCGGTGATTTTGGGAGGTAAGAAGGGTGGGTTGTTTAAGTTGTAGTTTGTTCGTGTTCAGTTTGAGTGTTGGGGCGGGCTGGGGATTTTTGGGAGCGATGCTGGATGTTCGGTGGGAATGGTTGGTGCGGTTCGGGCGTTTTTTCGACGCAGAGCTTGCAAAAGATCGCAGAGGACAGCGGAGTTGTTTTTTGGGAGGTGCGTTTCGTTTCGTGAACAGTGGTGCGGCGGGGAGCGGCTGTTGGCTCGTCTTGAGTTGCGGCTGTGTCCATAGATTGAACTTTTGACTGGACGGATATGGGGCGTTTGAACAATGGAGATGATAGTAGAATCCTTATTGCTCAGCAAAGAATGGGTGCTTGTGAAACATCACGATTCGATATCGACCAGTCGAGTTATCCCAAAGATGCCATCTATTTAAGCTTTTTTGCTGTATGGGGCATTCTGGTGATCGCTTTTGGAGTGTTTTGTTTTTTTGAAGGGATTTGGGTGCTCGGTGTTTTTGCGAGTCTTCTCAGTCTTATTATTCCGATCTCGTTATCAAAGAGGAATGATGTGGATTCAATTGTGATTCAGGATGGTTGCATACAGATTCTCAGGAATAACAAATCTTCGGTAACTTCCCGAATCAGGAAAAGTGCTACTCTTGAACTGACTTTAGAGTTTGTTGAGATTGGTGATGAAATTGAGCCAATCCCTACTTTGAACCTTTGGGATACCTACCAGGGTTATCGCAGAAGACATGTTTTAGGGCTTTTTGTTGCCCAATCCTATCGGGAAGCTCTTTTTGAGCAGCTCGTGACTTTTTTCGAGAGCTCCAATTTTAGCGTGCAATCGCAAAACAAAATTCGAGTCGAACAAAGTGTCGCTTCCTCGACATAACGCGCGATTGAATTTGTCGAAGGTTCGAATAAATCTTGGATGGGTGATGATAATGAGCAAATTTGGTGGTTCGCGGCGGACCGAGCCGGTCCGCCCTACCTTTGAGGAGGAGGGGGTTGGACGATGGAGGTGACTTTTTGTTGGGTGAGGAGGGTGGGGATGAAGGTGTTGAGTTGGTCGACGGTGAGGGTTTCGAGGGCTTGGCGGTGTTGTTGAGAGTGTTGGAGGCCGAGGCCGAGGAGGGTGTCGAGGGCGGCGGAGCGGGCTTGAGCGGAGGGGGATTGGGCTTCGATGTCGAGTCCTGAAAGGGTGGCGATGCGGGCGCGGTCGAGGTCGGTCTGGGTGAGGCCTTTGGTGGCGATGGTTTCGTGGGTGTTTTCGAGTTCGGTGCGGGCGAGGGGGAGTTGGTCGGGGGAGGTGCCAAGGTAGAGGGAGAAGAGTCCGGTGCCGAGGCCGTGGAATTGATTACTTGAGACGTAGTAGGCAAGGCCGAGTTCTTCGCGGATGCGGGTGAAGAGGGGGCCAGCCATGTTGGAGGTGTGTTCCTGGAAGAGTTCGGCGGCGGCGGTGTCGGGGGAGTCGAAGGAGAGGCCGCGGAGGCCGATGGTGAGGACGGCTTGTTCGCGGTCGAGATGGTAGAGGTGCTCGCCGGGGGTGGCGGGGAGGGTGGCGTCGATGCGGTGGTTGAGGGCTTGGCCGGTGGGGAGGGGGGCGAGGGTTTCTTCGAGGAGGGTGAGGACTTGTTCGGTGGGGGGGAGGTCGC
>JBCCZX010000283.1:0-2497 GCA_039186735.1 Verrucomicrobiota bacterium
CCCCGTCAACGGCCAATCACCCCCCCAAACGCCCAATCGCCTTCTGCAAAGTCAACTTCACCTCCTCATCCACCGCCTTCGCCCGCGCCGCCCGCAACTCGCCCAACACACTCGGCGTCGCAATCGTCGACAACAAACTCGCCGCCGAACGCGCAATCCCCGGATTGGAATCTCCCAAATACGGAAGAATCAACCCCTGCAATCCTGCCCCGTAAGTCTCCAAATACCCCTGCATCTGCCTCGGCGTTTCCGCCCACAAATTCACCAAAAATGCAGACGCCTCAGGCACCTGCCTCTCCGCAACAAAATCCAACACCCCCTGCGGCACCCGCTTACCCTCCAGCTGAATCTGATTCCCCACCGCCGCCACCAACTTCTCCGAATCATCCCCAGGCTCAGACCAAACCAACAACGCCTTCGCCAGCTCCCCATAAAAATCATCATCCTGCTCCTCCTTCACCAAGGCAGCCAAACGCGCCGTAATATCCGCTCGCAAACTCAACGGCTCCGCCCTCGAAAGCCTCCTCACCGCATCCTCCACCCGCTCCTGATCAAGATGAGCCAACTCCTCCCAGTTCAGCGCATAAAACGCCCCCTCCGTCGGATCATTCAACTTGGCGGCCACTTCCACACTCGGCTCACTCAAGACCGTCACATCCACCTTCACCTGCACAATCCGCAAATCCGGATAAACCTCCTCCACCTCGCCAAATCGCTCAGAACTCGCCGCCACCCGATCGAGATCAACCTCCCGCCGCTCAATAATGAAAATCCCCCCATCCTCCCGATTATAAAACGTCGGCGCAGAAGCCGTCCGAAACACCTGCTTCAAATAATTCTGCAATTGAAAACGAAACCGCTCCTCCATCCCCCCCGCCCACACCACCGCGACATTCCCCTCCCCCTGCGAAACCAACAAGGGCTGAATTGCTGCCGTCCACCGCGTCTCTCCAATCACCTCCGGTATCGTCAACTTCTTCTCACTCATCAACTCCCTCACATCCCTGACCTCCCTCTCACCCGGCTCCTCTTCCACCGGCACCGGATTCGCAACCGGCGCTGCCGTCCGATAAACCGGCATAAAATACGCCAACGCCAACAACCCCGCCGACCCCAACAAACCCACCAGCGTCCCCACCACCCGATTGCGCACCATCCCCCACCACAACAAACACAACGACAAAGCACCGAAGAAACCCGCCAACGTCATCCGCTGCGAAACCTCAAAATCCTGTAACACCCCTTCCGGGCGCGAACCCACATAAAACAAAAGCCCCGTCAACACCACCAACGCAATCCCCACCAAACTCGCAAACGTCCGCGTCAACGGCACCGGCCCGATCCAATTCTCATTCGGAGCCGGATTATAAGTCGTCGTCGTAAACTCCACCGGAGACGGCGCGAGTCCCTTACCTTGCCCTCGCCCGAATCTCGTCAAATCCGCCGCCCGCCGCACATCCTCTGGATACCACTTTTTCGGCTTCTCAATCATAACCCCATCCGTCACCTGAAAGCGCGCTTCGCACGCCCCACACTCCACCGTCCGTCCCCGCAACTCCTCGCTCACTTCGAAATCCTGCGAACAACTCGGGCATGTGATTCTCAACATCATCGTCTCTCTCCTCGGGTAAAGCTACGCTCTCAAACAGTCTCACCACTTCAGCGCCTCCCTTCAACAGTTTCGTGAAGCAAATCCCGCCAACCAATCGACTCCTCTCTCGATCCTCAAGCTGGACAGCCCTCCCTCTCCCCGCTAGCCCTCACCCATGGTCCCAGTCATCGAGCGCCTTCTCATCCTCCAAGCTCACGACAAATCCCTCTCCCAAGTCGAAGCCGACCTCCAACGCATCCCCGCCGAAATCGACCTCGCCAAAACACGCCTCTCCTCCTCCCAACAAGCCGTCACCGACGCCAAAGCCGCCCTCCAGGAAAACGAAGTCGCCATCAACGCCGTCGAACTCGACATCGAAACCCGTAAAAACACCATCGGACGCCTCAAAACCCAACAATTCGAAACCCGCAAAAACGAAGAATTCCGCGCCCTCGGCACCGAAGTCGAACGCTACCAAACCGAAATCGACGACCTCGAAACCAACGAACTCGAGCTCATGGAAAAAGCCGACTCCCTCCGCCTCACCCTCCAAGAAGCCCAGGAAAAACTCGCAATCGCCCAAGGCTCCGTCGATGAAGACATCCAAGCCCTCACCGCCCGCCAAAAAGCCAACGAAACCGAAATCGAACAAATCCGCGAAAAACGCGCCCGCGCAGCCGAAAAAGTCGAAGACGAAGACCTCCTCGACCTCTACGACCGTCTCCGCAAAACCCGCGGCAACACCGTCGTTGTCAACCTCACCCAAGACGGCCTCTGCGAAGGCTGCCACGTCAAAGTCACCCCCACCACCCTCCTCAAAGTCCAAGCCGACAAAGAAGTCGTCCAATGCGAAAACTGCGGCCGCATCCTCTACCCCGGTAGCTGAATCCACCCCTTCCCCCTCCC
>JBCCZX010000284.1:0-2403 GCA_039186735.1 Verrucomicrobiota bacterium
AATTTTCCCTAGGTCTTCGTTCTTTGAGCGACGACTAATCTCGATTCGCCGCCTCTAAAACGCCTCGTCCTTGAAAAAATCTGATCTCATCGCCCATCAAATCAATTTGTCCACCGGGCCTAGTCCATTTTGCGCATTTCGTCTTCAAGGCGTTCGGCGAGCCACTGCTTGATCATGGATTGGTAGTTCAAGAAGCGGGAGCGGGCGATGCGCTTGATGCGGGAGAGCATGCGGGGATCGAAGCGGAGGGTGATGGTGGTGGATTCGCGAGAATCCGGAGCATGAAGGGAGCCCTGCATGAGGCGCGGGGAGAGTTCATGTTCGAGCCAGAATTTGGCTTCGTCTTCTTCTTCTTCGAAGTCGGGGACGTCGCTCCAGGAGTTTACGGTTTCCATGAGGGTGAATTATTTGAATTCGGCGAACTTGCGTTCGTAGAAGGTTTGTTCGTCGTTTGAAGCGTCGCGGGCAACGATGACGCGGACTTTTTTTCCGTCGGTCTCGAAGCAGAGGAAGAGGTGTCGGTTGGAGATGGTTTTGCCGATGGCGTAGAAGCGGGAGCCGCCGTCGGAGCGCTCGTTTTCGGGGAGAAGGCGGACGGCGAAGGGATCTTCGAGAGCCTCCTCGATTTCGCGAGGGCGCGTGGCTTTGGTGTCAAAGCTGACGTCGAGCAGGTCTAATTCCATGTGAGCGGACGGCACGTTGGCTGCGGAACCTATGATTCTCAAGGGAAAAGGGGGTCAACGGGGAGGTGGGGAGCGGAGGAAGGGGAGGGAGAGAATGGTCATGACGAGGAGGGCGAGGAGTTGGGTGGAGAGGAGGTACCAGGGGTGGGGGCCGAGATGGTCGAAGAGGGAGGGGTTTTCGGGTTTGTGCATGAGGAAGGCGAAGTTGGTGCCGAGGATGAGGTTCACGAGGGTGGCGCAGAGGAGGTAGGTGTTGGCGAGGAGGAGGGCTTTGAGGGTGGTTTTCCAGAGGGGGCGTCGGGGGCGCCATTGGAGGGCGAGGGGGAGGAAGAGGGCGGTGGCGACGGTGGCGAAGTGGAGTTGGAAGAAGGAGAAGAAGACGGGGTGGGGGAAGGCTTGTTGGAGGTTGGGGGTGAGGAGGCCTTGGAGGGTGGCGCCGAGGCCGAGGTAGTAGGTGGTTTCGCAGAGGAGGGGTTTGCGGGTGATGAGGGCGGCGGCGCCGACGAAGGCCATGACGTCGCAGAAGTGGAAGGGGATGAGGGTATCGAGGTTGGAGCGGAGTCCGGAAAACCAGTGGGCGGCAAAGGTGGAGAGGCAGGCAGTGAGATTGAGGATGAGGAGAGTGGTTCGAGTGAGGCGGGCAGGTCGGCTCTCGGGGTTACGGCGGTGGTAGTAGGTTGCGACGGTGAGAAAGATGAGAAGGAGGGTGATGACGATCCAGTGGGAGAGCGAGTAGGACTGGAAGGGCTCAGCGGGCACGTGATTGTCACCATTGGGGAAGGGTTGAAGATGTCAACTCGCTGGATCAGGCGCGTTTGCGGTGGGTGAGAGAGAGGAGTCCGAGGGCGAGGAGAGTGAGGGAGGAGGGTTCGGGGACGGAAAAGGTTCCGAGCATGTCGATGCGTTGGGCATCGATTCCGGAGATCTGGATGGAATAGACTGAAGGCGCAGTCGCGGAGGAGGTATCGAATTGGAACAGATTGGGTCCTGAGATGAGGGGTGCGGTGAAGGTTTGCGTGAAGCCGGGGGGAAAGCCGGTGCCGGGATTGAGGGTGAGTTGAACTGGGCCTGAGGTTGGAGGGCCGGAAAAGGTGATTTGGTCAAAAGTGAGGGTTCCGGTCAGAACGTAGATGAAGTCGATGCGATTGTGGGTTGGGATGATCGGGGGAACGCTTGCGCCGGTGTTGATGGCAACAGGAAGACTGGTGGGAAAGAAGCCTCCTTCGATTACGGTGTTCGAAAAGGCAGTGGTGTCCCAATCCGGGGCATTGAAAGTCGCGGAATCATTGAAGGGAAGAATGATGGCGGCGGGCGCTGAAGAAGAGAACAAGAGGAAGAGAGCCTTCATGGTTCCCTCCAAGTTGCGATCCGGGGTGGATTGATGCTAGCGAAAACTTGGGGAGGAGTTTTGTCGCGACAGGGATTGTTCGTTATGAGGTGCGGTTGCGGCGGGTGAGGGAGAGGAGTGCGAGGGCAAGGAGAGTGAGGGAGGAGGGTTCGGGGATCTGGTTCGCGGTGGGTGCGCTGTTGGGGTATTGGTTGGCGGGGAGGTTGGGAGGGGCAATGGGGGCACCCGGGTTTGAGGGATATTGGTTGGCGGGGAGATTGGGAGGGGCGATGGGTTCTGCGGAGGGAGCGGGGTATTGATTGGCGGGGAGGTCGGGAGGGGCGATGGGGGTGGAGGTGTTGCCGAGAAGATTGGTGGGTATCGCGGGGTAGG
>JBCCZX010000285.1:0-2325 GCA_039186735.1 Verrucomicrobiota bacterium
CCGAAGAAAAACTCCGGCTCTGGAAAACCCTGCGCGACTACCTCGCCGAAGTCGACGCCCAACTCCCCACCCTCGACCCAACCCACTCGGACAATCCCGGAACGAAAGACGATGCCGACGCCGATGGCCTCCCCGACGCATGGGAATTCCGCCAGCTCCTCACCCATGCCCTCGGGCCCGACGACGACCCGGATGAGGACGGAAAAACAAACCGTTCGGAATTTGAGGCACACTCAGATCCACTGAGTGCAGACCAATAAAATCGACTATCGCCGCCTCCCCATTGCTCGACTCCCCTTCTCCCTCGAAAATTCGTTGCACCAAAAAGATCGCGCTTTGGCGTATTTTCTGCTCCTCTAACCTCCAAGGCATGAACCCTCGCCGCCCCTCAATCTCTCTTCTTCTGTCACTCTGCTGCCTCATATCGCTTGACTCCTTCACCCGGGCCGCGACACCGGTGGTCACCGCCGAATACATCCTCCTGAACGGAAGCGGCATGCCCAGTTTCTCCCCAAGCGATCCGACCCTCCGCCTCGCACAAACCTTCACCCCCCTCGTGGCAGGTATCCTCGACGGCATCAGTGTCTCCCTCTCAGAGAGCGGCACACCCTTACCCTCATCCGTGACCGTCGCCCTTTACGACACAAATCTGGGACAGCCTTCAAACGAGCTGGCCACCGCAACCATCCTTGCACCGGCGCTGACCAGCACCCCCACCCTCTTCACCGCCGATTTCTCAAGCCAGAACATCAACCTAAACACCAGCGATCTCTACGCAATCGTCTTGAGCCCCTCTCCTTCCGGACCCTACTCATGGCGCGGCGACAATCCCGGATCATACGACGGCGGCAACTACTTCTTCTCAAACAATAGCGGCATAAACTGGAACGATTCGTTCATGGATGAAGACCGCGGGTTTCGCGTCACCGTAATCCCCGAACCCACCAGCGCGCTCCTCCTGCTCCTCAGCACCCTCGGAATCGCAATCCGCCAGCGTAGCCAGACTACAACAGCGCCTCCAAAGCGTCGATAATTGATACGTCATAACCGCCGACCATTACACTTGTCTGACTTTCATAGTTGTCGTATCCTACCTTTGATGTTACGAACACTTAGAATCACCCTTATTGCTACCCTGGCCGCTCTCCTCTCCGAAAGAGCGTCGGCTACCATTATGCTCACTATTTCCTCCCCTGCTCCGACCAGCACACTGGTGACCATCACCGGTTCAGGGACAAATACCGTAGTAGGCGCCATTCCCGCTACGACTTCTTCCGTTGGCCTTTTGCCGGTCTTAGGCGCCTGGAGCGCTTCACCAAGCCTATGGACCACTCCCGGACTAGGCACCATTGGCGGAAGTGACCTATTCCCCATCGGTGGTGACCTCCGACTACAAGTAAACAGCACTGATGCCTTTGTGCTATCGCTCGCCAACACCTCCTCGGATGCTTTGCAATGGTCTCCGTTCCTTGACGCGAATTTCCCCGCGCTTGCCGTTGATGACACCTACGGCTTTGTCGGCGCGACTACGTATATCCTGACCGGCGGCAAAACCTTTGCCGATTTCACCTTGGGCGAGTTTAACAACACCGGTCTCAACGGCGGCAACTTCATCTACCGGGTCATCCCAGAACCCACTTCGGCACTCCTCTTGGCCTCGGGCGCCTTCGGCGCGTTGATGCGCCGGCAACGCTAGGCCACTTGGTAGCCCGCTCAGGCTGATGATAGGCTTACCCGCGCCCTACTTGGTCCCCACCACGATGTAATCCGGTCCCACCAGATGCTCCACCCGTGCCTCCTTGAACCCCGCCTCCAGCATCCACTCAGTCCCCTCCCCCTCCGTGTAATCAAAACCCCCGTGCGTCTCCACCAGCATATTCAAACTCATCAATAACCCAAAGGTTCGCTCACGCCGCGCATCGTCAATCAAGGCGTCATACATCACAAACAACCCACTTTCGGGTAAAGCCTCATACGCCTTCCGAACCAGCTCCTTCTTCTCCGCCAAATCCCAATCGTGCAAAATATGCCCCATTAACACCACGTCCGCTTTCGGCAGCTCCTCCTCAAAAAAACTGCCCCCCACAAAACTCAATCGTTCGCCCACTCCCTGCGCGTCCGCATACTCCTCAAAAATCGGTCCCACTTGAGGCAAATCAAATCCAACCCCGCTCAAATGCGGATGCGCCGCCGCAATCTGCACCGCCAGGTCCCCCTGCGCCGTCCCCGCATCCACGAAACTCCTATACTCCGCCCACGGCAATTTCTGCGCCATCGCCATATTCGCCCCTCGACTAACCCCCGTCATCGCCTGCAGAAATTCGC
>JBCCZX010000286.1:0-2315 GCA_039186735.1 Verrucomicrobiota bacterium
CCCAGCCGCCGTATCAACAAGACAAACATCAAAACCCCTCGCTTCCACCGCCCGCAAAAACTCCCTCACCCGATGCAAATTCACCCCCGCCGATCCCCCACCCAACTCATAATTACTCGACTGACCCGCCGCCACCAAACTCAAAGTCTCCAACCGCGTCGGCACCACCAACTGCTCCAGGGGATAGCCCGGATCAGCCATCAAATCAAAGAATCCCGGCAAAACCCGCGACTTCCGGGTCAACGACAACCCCACCGAACCCTGCGGATCCGCATCCACCAATAACGTCCGCTGACCATTCCTCGCAAAGGAATGCGCAAGATTGATACTCAGAGTCGTCTTCCCGACTCCCCCTTTTTGACTCGATACCGCAATCGTTCTCACCAACCTATTCCAAAATCATGTTTCATGCACATCCTCACAAAAGCGTTTTATCAGCATGCCTCAGAACCCTTTGACATTCCGGCTCATCCTTGTCATTCCCTCAAACCGTCAGTGAAGCCGTTTCTCTGCATCATCCTCACAATTCTCGCTCTCTCTTCTTGCCGGAAGGAAGAATCCAAGCCGCCCTCCTCCCAAGACACCTACTTCCAAAACCCACCCGAAACCATCGCGGAACTCGCTCAACCCGACCTCGCCAAAGAGCCCACCGACTTCCTCCGCTCCGCCCAAAACTCCCCCATCAACTGGCAACCCTGGACCAAGGAAGTCTTCAATTTCGCCGAACGCTCACAACGCCTCGTCTTCCTCTTCGTCGGCTCCAACAGCTACTCCAACTCCTCCCAAGTCATCTCCATCCTCGAAAACAAATTCGCCGAAAAACTCAACAACGACTACGTCCCCGTTCTGGCCGACACCGAGGCCGACCCCGCCCTCGCCATCGCCTGCCACCTCCTCGCCCTCGAACGAAACGAATCCATCACCTTTCCCTTCCTCCTCTGGCTCAGCCACGAAGGCAATCCCGTCGCCTGGCTCCCCATCTCCGTCAACGAAGAAGACAGCCTCCTCTCCGGATTCAACCGCGCCCTCCTCACCGTCGAAACCATCGTCGACAAATCCATCGAATACGTCATCAACAACAGCCGTTACGACAACGAACGCCGCGTCAACCTCATCAACTCCAGCAAAATCCCCGACCTCGACCCTCTCCGCCGCTCCAGCCTCGCCCAACACCTCCGACTCCTCAACGGCTACTACGACCCCGTCACCGGCCTCTTCGATCGCACCGGCGGCCTTCCCCCCGCCAACCTCATCACCACCCTCACCCGCACCGCACAACACCCTGCCATCTCAAATTCCCAGCGCCAGGAAGCCCTCTCCTCCTGCCGCAACGCCCTCGAAACCCTCTCAAAAACCGCCATCTTCGACCCCCTCCAAAATCGCTTCTTCCAACGCCGCCTCAGCCGCTCCTTCTCCATCCCCGACACCACCACCCACACCCTCACCCAATCCGGCCTCCTCAACGCCTTCAGCAGCATCGACCTCCAACCCGCCGCTCAATTCGCCCACGACTCCCTCCTCTCACTCGCCCGCAACCCCATCCCCGCCTCCACCAGCATCAACAACCCCACCGTCTCCAAAGACTGCTTCTTCTGGACAAAAAACCAACTCAAGGAACTCCTCTCCCCCGAGGAATTCAAACTCGCCTCCTTCCTCTTCAAACTCCACGAACTCGGCAACATCCCCAGCTCCGACGACCCCACCCGTCTCTACTTCCGTAAAAATTCCCTCGGCTTCCGTCAATCAATCGCCGACTACGCCAGCGCCAACAACCAACCCCTCACCTCCACCCAAACCCTCTTCGAATCCCTCCGCACCAAACTCGCCGACAACCGCGCCGAACGCCTCGCCGCTTCCGGCTCCCTCCAAACCGAAAACACCCTCTCCCTCTCCAACCAAGCCCAACTCCTCACCAGCCTCTGCCGCAACTACGGCAAATCCCCGAACGCCGAAATCCTCGCCCTCGCAGACGCCCTCGCCGCCCAACTCCGCACCAAATTCCGCGACTCCAACGGTCGCCTCCTCCACTTCCCGCGCGAAGCCGGCCTGCGCCAAGTCCCCGCCTTCGCCTCCGACTACGCCACCCTCCTCGAAGCACTCCTCGAAAGCTATCGCCTCAAATGGGACCCCGCCCTCCTCGTCGAATCCCGAAACCTCGCCTCCGAACTCCTCGACGAATTCGCCAACGAACAAGGCCTCCTCCACGAATAACCGCTCCAGCGGACGGCGCGGGCCATCGCCCGCGACCGCGCCCCGCGGGGGGGCGGGGACACCGCCGGGGGCGGCGGCGACGCGCCCCGCGCCGCCCACGGCCG
>JBCCZX010000287.1:0-2273 GCA_039186735.1 Verrucomicrobiota bacterium
CTCGAACTCTCCGCTCCCAATTGGGTGCGTACCACCTGCCGCCAACCCAACGGCTTTTCCCATCCCTCTAAAAACATCGTCGAATACGCCTTCCCCAGCACGAAGTACACAACCCAGCAACTTCTTTGGAAATGGTACGACGGCCAATACGCTCCTCAAGACCTTCCTGGCGTCACCCTCCCCGAGGGCCGTAAGCTCCCCGAACAAGGGGCCTTAGTGATAGGCGAAAACGGCTCGCTCCTCGTCGAACACAAAAGCGGCCCCCAAACCCTTCCCCCCGAACTCATCCGCAGCGTCCCCCGCCCCAAGATCAAGCCCTACGATCACCACGAAGAATGGGTCAAGGCCTGCCTCGGCCAAGGCCAGACCGGCTCCCCCTTCAGCTACGGCGGCCCAATCTGCGAAGCCCTCCAACTCGGCGTAGTCGCCAACCGTTTCCCCGGCAAAAAACTCCGCTGGAACCCCGAAAAAATGCAAATCACCAACCTAAAAAAAGCCAACCAGTATCTAAGCCGCCACTACAGAAATTTCTAATTAATAAGGTAGGGCGGGACTGCCAGGCCCGCCGCAAAGCCCAAAGGTAGGGTTCGGACACCACCCCGAACCTAGCACAGCCCACAATAAGTTAGCGGTCATTGTCCCCGATAATCACCAAAGCCCACCATCCCACCTCTGTTGGAGTTCCCACTTCAGTGGGCCTCAATGCCCAACATCCCTCCCTCCTTCTCAATTTAACATGTTTCGTCGCAAAGCTCCTCAAGTGTCGCTTCGCTCGGTACCCAATTCCCCCTCCCCATGACCACCACAAACTCCATGCAGGCCCGCTTCTCCGCCATGATGCTCCTGCAATACTTCACTCGCGGCGCCTGGTTCGTCACCCTCGGCACCTACCTCGGCAAAGGCCTCGAACAGCCCGCCTCCTTCATCGGCTTCTCCTACAGCCTCTTCGGCATCGCCGCCATTATCACTCCCTTCTTCGTCGGCATGGTCGCCGACCAATTCTTCTCCACCCAACGCATTCTCGGCGTCCTCAACATCAGCGCCGGTCTGCTCATGATTGTCCTCTCCAAGGTCACCGACCCCAGCGCCTTCGTCTGGATTCTCTTCCTTTACTGTATCCTCTATACCCCTACAGAATCGCTCAGCAACTCCATCGTCTTTCACCACCTCCCCCGCAAACGCTTCCCCTACGTCCGCCTTTTCGGCACCATCGGCTGGGTCCTCGCCGGCCTCGCCATCAACAAAGTCCTCGGCAACTTCGTCTCCAACGTCGAGCTCTCCTCCACCCCACTTCTCCTCTCAGCCGGCGCCTCAATCGTCCTCGGCCTCTACAACTTCACCCTCCCCGCCACTCCCCCAAAAACTAAAGGCCAAAAACCCCAACTCAAAGACCTCCTCCATTTCGACGCCTTTGTCCTCCTCAAAGACCGCAACTTCATCGTCTTCCTCGTCGCCTGCCTCCTCATCGGCATCCCCATCCAGATGTACTTCGCCTTCTTCAATATGTTCCTCAACGACATTGGAGTCGAAAACGTCGCCAGCAAAATGACCCTCGGGCAAGTCTCCGAAGCTGTATTCATGATCTTCGTACCCTGGATGATCGCCCGCGTCGGCCTCAAGTGGATGATGACTCTCGGTCTCGCCTTCTGGGCCCTCCGCTACTTCCTCTTCTCCGCCATCACCGTCGACGCCACCACCCTCATCCTCTTCTCCATCCTCATCCACGGCGCTTGCTACGACTTCTTCAATGTCACCGGCTCCATGTACGTCGACCTCCGCGCCGGAGAAAAAATCCGCGCCGCCGCCCAAGGCCTCTTCATGCTCGTCTTCCTCGGCATCGGCAAATTCTTCGGCTCCAACCTCGCCGGCTACGTTTCCTCCTTCTACCAAGAAGGCGACTCCTACCGTTGGGCCGGCATCTTCAACGCCACCGGCTTCATCACCGCCGGCGTCACCCTCTTCTTCATCCTCAGCTTCCACGACAAAGCCAAATACGACCTAGACAAATAGCTCGTATCCAAATTTCACCGCCATGAAAGAACCTAAACGCGTAGGCATCATAGGCTGCGGCGCCCGCGGCCTCCACCACATCGGCTTCAACATGATCGACGACGTCGATCAAACCGAACTCCTCATCACCGCCGTCAACAACCGCTCCCTCGAAAGCGCCGACTACGCCGCGACCGAACTGGAAAACCGCTACCGCACCCTCGGCCGCGAGGTTTCCGTCTCCCGCTGCACGACCTACCAAGAGCTCCTCGCCGATCCCTCCC
>JBCCZX010000288.1:0-2247 GCA_039186735.1 Verrucomicrobiota bacterium
AGTTCGAGGAGGGAGGTGTCGCCGAGGGTGTCGGAGGGGAGAGGGGCGGGGGGGACGGGTTCGGGGATGTTGGGTTTGCGGGCGACGAGGAGTCCTCCGGCGACGGCGGCCATCACGACGAGGGTGATGAGGAGGGGGAGGGGTTTCAATTTTTGAAGGGATTCTCTGGGAAGGAGGATTTGGATTTGTCGTACATTTCTTCGGCGTATTTGCCTTTGCGGAAGACGAAGGAGAAGGCTTTGGAGACGTTTCCGTTGGCGTCGTAGAACCAGTACATGCGGCGGACGGGGATTTCCTTGCCGTCGGGACCGCGTTTGGGGGCGCGGGCGTCGAACATGTCTTCGGCGAGGAGGCGGCCGGTTTTTTTGTGGTATCCGTAGGCGACTTTGTAGAGGAGGTTTTCTTTGCCGTCGTAGATTTTGCAGGAGAGGGGGTTTCCGCTGGCGTCCATGCGGTAGATGGTGGTGGAGATGATGGAGTCGCGGCCGCCTTTGACGTCGGAGAGGCGTCGTTTGACGAGGGTTTTTTCGTCGTTGGAGCGGCGGTATTCGGTGCGAGTGCCGTCTTCGTGGCGGAGAAGGCGGACGTTGTGACTGACTTGCTCCCAGACGTCTTTTTCGACTGCCCAGCAGCAGCAGCTGGTGAGGAAGTGGATCGCGCTGATGAGGGCGAGGAAAAACAGTGGCGTGCGCATTTTTCTGAAGTTAGGAAATGGGTCGGATGGCGTCAAAGGAGAAAGAGAAGGTGACTTGGTCGGTTGCGGGGAAGGAGTGGGACCTGAGTGAGCGGGGGTGGGTGATGGGGGTGTTGAATGTGACGCCGGATTCGTTTTCGGATGGGGGGCGTTGGATGGAAGTGGAGGAGGCGGTGAGTCGGGGTTTGCGGATGGGGGAGGAGGGGGCGGCGATTGTGGATGTGGGAGGGGAGTCGACGCGACCGGGGGCGGAGCCGGTGACGCTGGCGGAGGAGTTGGAGCGGGTGTTACCGGTGGTGGAAGCGTTGTCGAAGAGATGGGACGGGATGATTTCGATTGATACCTCGAAGGCGGAAGTGGCTGCGCGAGCTTTGGAGGTGGGGGCAACGATTGTGAATGATATTACGGGGTTGCGGGATGAGGCGATGGTGGAGGTGTGTGCGGGGAGTGATTGCGGGGTGGTGGTGATGCATATGCAGGGGCAGCCGAAGACGATGCAGGAGCGGCCGCAGTATGCGGATGTGGTGGGGGAGGTGAGGGGGTTTTTTGAGGAGCGGTTGGCGACTTTGGAAGCGGCGGGAATCGGGCGGGAGCGGTTGTGTTGGGATCCGGGGATTGGATTTGGGAAGCGCTTGGAAGATAATACGGCGTTGCTCCGGCATCTCCCGGAGTTTGCGGTGGGGGGGTGTCCGGTGATGGTGGGGGTGTCGCGAAAGAGTTTTATCGGGAAATTGTTAGAGGAGTCCGAAATGGAAGTGAGGGATTGGCCGACGGTGGGGTTGACGGCGTGGACTCGGGAGGGGGGGGCGCGGGTGCATCGGGTTCATGATGTGAAAGCGAATGTGGAGGCGATGCGGATGGTAGAGGCGTTTTAGAGATTGGTTGGGGGTGGGGTGAGGAGGATTTGTTTGAGGAGGGGGCGGAGCTGGTAATTGTTGGTGAGAAGGGTGTGGGCGAGGGAGTCGAGCAAGTTTCGATTGGTGGGGATTTGCCAGGGATCGGAGAGATCGTCGGGGTCGGGCAGGAGGCTGGTGTTGTGAATGGATTGGTAGATGCGGTTGGCCAGAACGCGGGCGGTGAGAGGGTTGTCGGGATGGAAGAGCCAGTGAGCGAAGGCGAGGCGGGCGGGGGTGGTGGCGCTGGGGGGAGTGAAGGGAAGGTCGGCTGCAGAGAGAGGGTTGTTTTGGGTTTGGGCGATAGGGACGGGGAGGGCGGCTGATTCGAGGTTGGAGAGTTCTTGGGTGATGGTGTTGAGTTGGGATTGAAGGGAGCGGACGGCGGGGTTGCGGGTGTGGTGGAAGAGGGTTTGGAGTTCAGCAGGCGGGAGGTTGGGGAGGCCGCGGAGGAGAGCTTGGTTGTCGTAGAGGTGTTGAATTTCGAGGGGGTGAAGTTGGCGGCTGTGGAGGGTGAGTTCGTCGAGGAGGGCGGGAAGTTTTTGGTCGGGTGAGTGGAAGTGCAGCTGGCCATCGGGTTGGCTGGCTTCGCCGAAAAGAACGGAAGGAGAGTGGGTGAGAGGAATGGGTTGAGAGTTGATGGAGAGGGCGAGCCCGGAG
>JBCCZX010000289.1:0-2182 GCA_039186735.1 Verrucomicrobiota bacterium
CGACTTCACCGCCAAAAACATCCCCATCGGCATCCAAATGTCCGGCGGCCAACCCGTCCTCGACCAAAACGGCAAAACCACCCGCCTCTACCACACCATCCCCGCCCGCTCCCAAAACGATGCCAACGCCCTCCAGGACGTCGAAGACTGCGTCTACCAACTCGTCCGCCACCCCAACACCGCCCCCTTCATCTGCCGCCAACTCATCCAATTCCTCGTCACCTCCAACCCCTCTCCCGAATACGTCGAACGCGTCGGCTCCGTCTTCGTCAACAACGGCTCCGGCGTCACTGGCGACCTCGAAGCCGTCGTCCGCGCCATCCTCCTCGACGAAGAAGCCCGCAACCCCCTCGAACACCTCAAAACTCCCCACTTCGGCCACCTCCGCGAACCCAAAATCCGCATGCTCCACTTCTGTCGCATGATGAACATGGACCAATACCGCAACCAGCTCCTCTTCTGGCACTGGCAAGACTGGTTCGTCGGCCAATCCCTCCAAGAAGCCATGAAATCCCCCACCGTCTTCAACTTCTACCGTCCCGACTACCGCCTCTTCGGCACCCTCGCCGAAAACAACCTCGACTCCCCCGTCTTCGGCATCGTCAACTCCTACTCCGCCATCTCCTTCCCCAACTACCTCTGGCGCATCAGTGGTACTCGCGGACTCAACCACTACTCGAACAACTCGAGTTGGTACGACGGGAAAACCTTCCCGCCCGACTGGTCCGGACTAACCACCATCGCTGGCAGCATCCCCGACTTACTCGATCACCTCTCCATTCTCTACTGCGCAGGTACCCTCAGCGCAAACAGCCGCTCCCTCATCACCACCGCCCTCCAAGGCGAATCCAATCTCACCAACCGCGCCCGACTAGCCTCCTACCTCGTCCTCATGTCCCCCGAAGGCACTTGCACCAAATAAGCCGAACAACCCACCAACTCCTCCTCAAGCGCGAACGATTCGCTTTTCTGGTAAAGAATTTGTCGCATTCACTCTTGAGACAAAATCACCACTGAAATTTTCTGCAATTCGCGAACTTTAGCTCGCTCAAACCACCATCCTTCTCTAAACATCTCCCGATCAAATCGTCCAATCGCATGGCGACAAAGGACTCACCACAAAGCCAAAACACGGAGCACCCTTCCGCCAACAGCTTCCCGAACTCTCTCAACGAACTCCCTGCCGACTTCGGCCCCTTTCGGCTTCAAGCCCTCATCTGCTCCCGCTCCGAAGCCACCCTCTATGAAGCTCACGACTCCGCCCTCGATCGTCCCGTCGCCATCAAAATCCTCTCCCCCTCCCTCGCTCAAGACCCCGCCGCCCGTGACCACTTCCTCGGCCTCGCCCGCTCCCTTGCCCGGCTCCAGCACGACAACATCATGCCCGTGCTCAACGTCCACCAGGACACCCCCCTCCCCTGCTTCACCATGCCCCTCTATGATGGCGAAACTCTCGAAAAACGCCTCGAAGAAGACGGCCCCCTCCCCTTCATGGAACTCTTCACCCTCGCCCAACAAATCACCGCCGCCCTCGTCCACTCCCACGATGCCGGCACCCTTCACCGCTCACTCACCCCCGCCAATATCTTCCTCGAATTCTCCCCCCAACGCGCCCGTCTCATCGACTTCGGCGTATCTCAATTTTCTAACAAATCTCCCCTCGATAACCCTCACCTTCACGCCCCCGAACAACTCAGCGCACCCCACACAAACACCATCCGCACCAACCTCTACTCCCTCGGACTCGTCCTCCACGCCGCCGCCACCGGCCAACTCCCCTTCCAACCCCACTCCACCCACGCCGTCCTTCACGAACCCCCTCCCCGCATCGACTCCGTTCCCGACTGGTTTGCCGACCTCATCCAACGCCTCCTCTCAAAAAACCCCAGCAAGCGCCCCCAAAACGCCCACGAAGTCCTTCGCCTCCTCAATACACGCAGCAGCCGCACCCAGGGCGGGGGCGCCATCACCCTCAAAGACCCCCTCGTCCTCACCCTGATCATCCTCGGCCTCACCCTCGCCTCCCTCGCCATCTGGAAAAGCTCCAGCCCCGGCCCCACCGAAGAACCTTCCTCTTCACCCGACCTCGCCCTCGCCCAACTCTTTGCCGACGGCAACTCCGAAATCACCATCCCCTCGGGCATCCACCTCCTCGCCCCCACAACCCTCCCCGACCGCCCCG
>JBCCZX010000290.1:0-2161 GCA_039186735.1 Verrucomicrobiota bacterium
CCCGCGCCCCCCCCGGGGGGCGGGGGCCCGCCGCCGGGGGCGTCGTTGGTGTTTAATTTGCCGTGGGGGCCTTTGATTTTGGTGGGGGTGTTGGTGGGGAGGTGGATGTTGGTGCGGATTTCGCAGAAGTGGTTTGAGCGGGTGGTGGTGATCTTTGCGATTGCAGCGGGGGTGAGGTTGGTGAGTGCGGGTTTGTGAGCTTGAACTTGGGTTTATTCGCGCGCGAAGACGCAAAGGCGCCAAGGGTTTGGGTTGTTGTTTTTGTTGGGTTTGAACAGGAGGTCAGGAGGAAAAGAAGGCTTGGGTTTTTCGGGGGAAGAGGGTTGAGATCTTGATGCGAAGGGAGGAGAGGAGGGAAAGGAGGTTTGGGTTGTGGGGGGGACGTTGGTTTGGGTGTTTTTTTGATGCTGCGACCTCAGGGGATTGCAGAGAGGATTGGGTTTGGGTTTTTTGGCTTGGGTTGTGGCGGGATGCTTCTGGGGATTTTGACAGAAGGACGCCAAGGTCGCGAAGCTGGAGATGGGAGAGGTGTCCGAGTGGTACGGCGCCGGTGCAGGGAGGTTGAGGTGAGCTGGATTTGGGGCCGAGGCTTCTCCTGAGACTTGGACGGTGGGGCGGACTGAAGTCCGCGCTCCGTGGGTGAGGAAGGTTGGTTAGAAGGGGCTTTGGGGATTTTTTCCCTGGAGGAGTTGGTAGTTTTGGTAGGCGAACATGCCGGCGAAGATGGCCATGAACATAAAGCCGGCGTAGAGGGCGAAGAGGCCCAGGAGGATGGCGGCGATAACGCCGACGGTGTGAGTGACTTTTCGGCGTTTGGGTCCGAGAATGGCGTTGAGCATTTGGCCACCGTCGAGTGGGTAAATGGGGACGCAGTTGAAGACTGCCCAGAAGATGCTGATGCCGACAAGAATGTGGAGGAAGAATTTGCCTTGGGTTTCAGGGAGGTTGGTGTTGACGAGGATGAGGTGAATGACTCCGCCGAGGAGGAGCTGGATGGCAGGACCGGCGGCGGTGACGAGAAAGTCCTGGAGACGGGAGAAGCGGTTGCGGGGGTAGGTGGCAAAGCCGCCGAAGGATTGAAGGACAATTTGGGTATCGGCGCCGAATTTTTTGATGGTGAGGCCGTGGCCGAGTTCGTGGACGAGGATGGAGATGAATCCAGCGAGCATGAAGAGGGCGAGGCGGAGGAAATCCTGGCTGGATTCGAGGCCGAGGCTGAGCGCACCGATGATGCCCATGGTGGCCCAGAACCAGGGGAGGATGGTGACGGGGATGCCGAAGAGGCGAAAGTTGATCATGGGAAACTGTCTGGTCTAGGGCGCGGTGGGCTGCCACGCGCTAGCGTGTCAGGTTGATTTTTTTGGGGCCTTTTTGGCGGATTTGCGGGGGGGGAATTCGAAGGTGGGACGGTCTTCTTCGAAGTCGTATTTGAGGAAGGCGGAGAATTTGCGTTTGGTGCGGTTGGAGACGAAGTCGTTGATCTGGGGGGTCTTTTCGCCGCGGAGAATGGTGAGGGCTTCCTCGGCGGTGATTTCGTGGGCAAGGAGGCGTTTGGAGACGCGGATGCCTTCGGGGTTCTTTTTGGTTTTGAGGGTGGGGGCGAGATAGGATTTTTCGGTTTGGTAGACTTTGTGTTCGTCGTCTTGGTGGGTGAAGGAGCCGATGATTTGGTCTTCAGAGAGGTCTTCGAGGGTGACTTCTTCGTCGTTGTCGAAGACGAAGTCGGTTTTCCATTTGCCGAGTTTGCCGGTTTTGGAGACTTGTTGTTCGAGTTTGAGGGCGGCGGAGAAGGGTTTGTTGAAGCGGGAGACGAAGCCGTCGCGTTCTTCGAGGAATTTGGTGAGGAAGAGCGTTTTGGCTTCTTCGGGTTGGAGTTCGCGGCCGGCGATGTATTTGGAGATTTTGAAAGTGCAGTCGGCTTCGCGGCATTCGTAGGTGGCGTCGGTGGTTTTGAGGGAGTCGACGGTGCAGGCTGGGCAGTCGACTTCGAGGTCGGGGAAGGGGCGGTTGACCATTTCGGTCATGTGGGCGCGGGCTTTTTCTACGACGTCTTTCGTAAAGTGGATGATTTCCTTCATGAACTCGGGGCGTCCAAGGGAGCCTTGTTCCATTTGGCGGAGTTTGGCTTCCCAGTCGCCGGTCATGGAGGGTGAGGTGAGGG
>JBCCZX010000291.1:0-2131 GCA_039186735.1 Verrucomicrobiota bacterium
AAGAGCTCGAACGCCTTCGCCGCCAAGAAGAATCCGAACGCAAACGCCAGGCCGAACTCGAAGCTCAACGTCTCGCTAAAAAGAAAGCCGACGACGAAGAACGCGCTCGCAAAGCCGCTCTCCTCGCCGCCAAAAAGCAACAAGAACAAGCCCGCCGCTCAAAAGAACAAGCCGAAAGAGCCCAAGCCCAACGCCAACTCGCTCAAAAACAAGCTGAAGCTCGCCGCGAAGCCGCACTCGCGAAAAAAATCTCTACCAAACCCGTCGTAACCCGCAAAACCCAACCTCACTACCCCTCTTCCGCTCGCCGCGCTGGACACCAAGGAACCACCCGCGTCACCTTTACCGTCACCTCCAGCGGGAAAGTCACCTCCGCTCGCATTGTCGCCTCCTCCGGACACCGCTCTCTCGACTCAGCTGCCCTCTCTGCTGTGAAAAAGTGGCGCTTTAGCCCCGCAAAAAATGGCCTCGGCCAAGCCGTCTCATACACCATCAGCAACCACCCCGTCAGATTTCAGATTCAGTAGCCCCCAGCCCCAAACGCTCACAAACGAACTGCAATCCGGCACTCTTTTTACCAAAACCAAAACCCCGTTCTCCCACACCTGCTCCCAGCTTCCCGAAAATTCGGGCCAAACCAATCAAACACGAAAATCGACACCCCGAAACCCCACCTCCCCCTACTTTCTCCCAAAGAAGTGTGCCCCAAACGAAAACATCATCACACAACTCGTCTTCAAAAAAAACGTTTCCGTCCGCTCCCTTCTCCGACTGGCCAAAGCCTTCCGTGAATTCCCAACAGCCCTCTCCGACTCCTTTGACTCTTCAACTCGACTTCAAAAACCGCCCAATCACCGCCATCCCCTCCACCTCGGCCACCTCACTCTCCAACTCTCCCGCCTCCACCTTTCCCGCCAACCCGAAGAGATGCATAAACATCGACTTCCCCTCCACTTTGCCCTCCAACGCAAATTCATCCCCACCCGCTTCCAAAGACGACCACGTCCCCCGCACCGCTCCCCAAAAATCCTCCGTCGCCTTCCAATACCCCTCCGCCTTTGCCAACGACGGCGTCGCGATCTGCTCATAACGCACCGCCCCCAACTCCGTCGCCAAAGTCGCCTGCACCTTCCCATCCTCCACCAACAACTTCCGATTGTTCTGCGTATGCAACCACCCCGTCGGCGTAACCGTCACCTCATGCCGCCCCGCTAGAACATTGTAATCATCCCGCACCGAAAACTCCCGCCTCGGCAACGGCCGCCAAAAATCCCGACTCCGGAAAATCGACATCCCCCCCTCATGCGACCAACGCCCCACCGTCTCGTAACGCGGCGAATCATCCACCTGAAAAACCGCCTGCGTCCACATCCCCTTCGACTTCCGCAACTCCCGCTTCTTCCATGCCCGATCCCCCTGAAACTCCCACATCACCTCATCCTCAAACCGCCAATCCTGCCGCCAATGCTTCATCACAAACGGCCCCTGGACCTCCCCATCCTCCCCCACAAACTCCATCACCAAAATATGCTGCAGCGAAATGAAATCCTCCTCCTCCGCGATCACCATCGCCCGTTCCGTCGCCCAAGAAAAATAAGGGCGCCGCGGCTCATAACTTTCTGCTGACGAGGCCGTCTCAATAAAATCAAAACTCACCCGATAATCCCCCGCGAGGGCCAAAATCGCCCGCCGATCCCGCTCCTTCTTGCTCAACCCCTCCTCCGAAATCACCTTGAAAGAATCTCTCGTCGCCCCATCCACCTCCGTCCGCGACGCCTTCGTCGTCCCCCCATACGGCTTCATCTCCTCCCAACCCACAAAGGGCCACGAAAACGGATGCCCCACCACCTCCACCTTCTCCTTTTTCTCCTCCTCCGCTCCCAAAACCACCGCAAAACCCAAACAAAGAATGAACACAGCTTTCACTCCCCAACTTTGCCACATCTCCCTCCCAGCGAAAGCCCCTTCCAACCCCAACCCCAAAAAATTCCTCCAACCCAAGCCAAAAAATTTCACCCCCTCTCCGCCGCCCGCCGCAACCGATCCATAATCGCCACCCCCACCCCCGTCTCCGTCACCGCCTCCACCACAATCTCATCCACCCCCTCCTCATCCAAAGTCCGCAAACAAT
>JBCCZX010000292.1:0-2046 GCA_039186735.1 Verrucomicrobiota bacterium
CTCCCGGTAAAGGCGGCATGGTCGCCAACCTCGCTGTCCTCTTCGCCAATAAAATCCCCGTCAACCTCAACTTCACCGCCTCCGAATCCGCCGTAAAGTCCGCCATTCGCCAAGCCGACCTCGACAAATTCATCACCGCCGACCCCTTTGTCCGCAAATTCCCCTCATTCCCCTGGCCCCCCACCCGCGACCTCATTTTTATCGAGCGACTCCTCCCCACCATCAAGAAGCACATCATCAAATGGGTCATCCTCAGCACCATCCTCCCCGCAGGCCTGCTCTGCAAAATCCTCAAACTCGGCCAAGCGAAAGGCGACGATGAAGCCGTTCTTCTCTTCACCTCCGGCTCCTCCGGCGAGCCCAAGGGAGTCCCTCTCACTCACCGCAACCTCCTGGCCAACGTCTGCCAATTCTCTTGCCGCATTGCCCTCCCCTCCGATTCCAAACTCCTCGGCTGCCTCCCCCTCTTCCACTCCTTCGGCTGCACCGTAACCCTCTGGTACCCCGTCATCGAAGGCCTCGACCTCGTCACCTACCCCTCCCCACTCGAAACCAAACGCCTCGCCGAACTCATTCACGACCACCAAATCCCCCTCATGATCGCCACCCCCACCTTCCTTCGCGGCTACCTCAAACGCGTCGAACCCGATCAACTCGCCCCCCTCAAAATCCTCGTCACCGGCGCCGAAAAACTCCCCAAACCGCTCGCCGACACCTTCGAAGAAAAATTCGGTATCCGGCCCATGGAAGGCTATGGCCTCACCGAAACCTCCCCCGCCACCAACGTCAACCTCCCCGAACCAGAGGAAAAAGAGGGCATTCCCTCCATCCCCGCCACACGCGACGGCTCCGTCGGCCCTCTCCTCCCAGGCCTCGCCGCCAAAATGACCCACCCCTCCAACGGCACCCCCATCCCTCTCACTGAATCCGGCATCCTCTGGCTCAAAGGCCCGAACATCTTCCCCGGATACCTCAACCGCGAAGACCTCTCCGAAGAAGTCTTCTCCGATGGCTGGTTCAAAACCAACGACGTCGCCCGCTTCGATGACGACGGCTTCTTCTACATCGAAGGCCGCATGTCCCGCTTCTCGAAAATCGCCGGCGAAATGGTCCCCCACGAAACCGTCGAAGCCACCATCGACAAAGTTCTCGGCTTCGACAAGGAAGACACCCGCAAAGTCGCCGTCGTCGGACTCCCCGACGAGCAAAAAGGCGAGGCCATCGGCCTCCTCTCAACCGTTGCCGGGGCCACCCTCGAACAAGAAGTCATCGACCTGCGCTACAAACTCCTCGATGAAGGGATCCCCTCCCTCTGGTGCCCCAAAACCATCATCCCCATCAACGAAATCCCCGTCCTCGCCTCCGGAAAACTTGACCTCAAAGCCTGCCAAGAAGCCGCCCTCAAATCCCTCAAGTGAAGCTCCGCTTCGACGAGTTCATGCAGACTGCGCTCTACCACCCGGAGCGCGGCTACTACACCTCTCGCATCAAAACCGTCGGCCGTGGCGGTGATTTCGCAACCTCCGCGACCCTTTCAGACTCCCTCGCCCGCGCCATCGCCCACCAATTCCAAAAATCCGGCCTACGAAACCTAATCGAAGTCGGTCCCGGCGATGGCTCTCTCGCAGCAACCATCCGTCGCAACCTTCCACTCTTCAAGCGCCTCCGCCTGCAACAACATCTCGTCGAACTGTCTCCAGTTCTCTCCGCCCAACAAAAAAAGCGAAACCCAAAAGCCCGACACCACTCTTCTATCGCATCCGCCCTCCAAATCTGCCAAGGCCACGCCTTCATCTACAGCAACGAGCTCGTAGACGCCTTCCCTGTCCGCATCTTCCGAACATCCGCCGCCGCCGCCCCCGAAGAACTCTTCCTCAACCAACAGTCATCCACCTGGCACGAAAGCTGGCAACCGGCGACAAACCTTCCAGCCTCCACCTTCTTTTCCACCAAACTCAACCCCCATCAACGCTTCGAAGTCCACGAAACGTACCACACTTGGTTCTCTTCCTGGCAAGACCACTGGCACACCGGCCAAATCCTCAC
>JBCCZX010000293.1:0-2034 GCA_039186735.1 Verrucomicrobiota bacterium
GGTGACGGTGACCGCTTCGGCGACAGCGCCGTCTCCCCCTTCGCCGCCAACCCCTCCAAAAACCGCGCCTTCTTCTCCACCTCCCCCTCCTCATCCAACAAAAACCCCGCCGCCGCTGCCGCATGCCGTTCATCCAACTCCTCCCCGGACTCCACCAACTCAATCAAAGCATCCATATCGAGCCCCAAACCTAGCAACCCAAACTAATTCTCCAAACACAAACCCGACTCAAACAATCAATTCCATCCCATCAATTTTGCGCCAAAACAAATCACCAAAGTCCCCGCAAACCTCTCAACCTCTGCGGCCCTGTGTCCAAAAATCACATGAAATTCTGCGCCCAGCCCGCGCAAATCTGCGTGGCCAAAAACAAAGACTGGTCTCTAGTCTCTGGTTTTTGGTTTCTTCCTCCCCCACATGCCCGGCCTCATCATCAAACCTCGCTCCCGCATCTTCCAAGGCCACGACTGGATCTACGCCTCCGAAATCAAAAAAACCTTCGGCGACCCTGCACCCGGCGACGTCATCACCCTCAAAGACTTCAAAGACCGCCCCCTCGGCTCCGCCATCTACAACCCTCAATCCCAAATCGTTGCCCGCCGCCTCTCCCACCGTGCCCAGGACCTCGACCTCGACTTCCTCTTCCGCCGCCTCCAACGCGCTGCCGACCTCCGCAACTCCCTACCCCTCGACCCCGAACTCTGCCGCCTCGTCTGGTCCGAATCCGATGGCCTCCCCGGCGTCATCCTCGACCGCTTCCACGACACCCTCGTCCTCCAAACCACCACCCTCGCCTTCGACCAACGCAAAGACCTCCTCACCGAAGCCATCGCTCAAACCTTCCACCCCAAAACCCTCCTCCTCCGCAACGACACCCCCATGCGCAAAGCCGAAGGCCTCGAACCCGAATCCGCTGTCCTCCTCGGCTCCGACCCCGGCCCCATCGATGTCACCCTCCACGACCTCACCTTTCGCCTCGACCTCCTCAACCAACAAAAAACTGGCCTCTACCTCGACATCACCGACGCCTACCCCGCCGTCGCCCGTTTCGCCAAAGACGCCACCGTCCTCGACATGTTCTGCAACCAGGGCGGCTTCGCCCTCGCCTGCGCCGCGGCAGGTGCCAAATCCGTCACCGCGGTCGACATCTCCGAAGACGCCACCCACGCCACCCAGCTGAATGCCTCCCTCAACAGCTTGCCCCAAATCAAAGCCGAGACCGCCAACGCCTTCGACAACCTCCGCCACCGCGAAAAATCCGGCGAAAAATACGACCTCATCATCCTCGACCCTCCCTCCTTCACCCGCAACAAAAAGACCCTCAACGACGCCATGCGCGGCTACAAGGAAATCCACCTCCGCGCCCTTCGCCTTCTCAACCCCGGCGGCCACCTCGCCACCTTCTGCTGCTCCCACCACGCCACCCGCGAACTCTTCCTCGACTCCCTCCGCCGCGCCGCCAACGACGCCAAAAAAACCATCCGCTTGGTAGAATCCCACTCCCAACGCCAAGACCACCCCATCCTCACCCACCTCCCCGAAACCGAATACCTCAAAGGCTTCACCTTTCAACTCGTTGCGAGCTTCTAGCACCACCCAGAGCCAACACCTCAGCCACTTGCCCCAATGAAAAAATTCCTCTTCCTCCTAATCGCCGTTCTCATCCTTGCCGTCTTTGCCTGGTGGCACTTTTCAGCCCCTCGCGTGGTCCAACGCCGCTGCGATTCCATGCTCTCACACCTCAACTTCGGCCTCGTCTCCCTCGACTCCCCCGAAAAAGAAGCTGACCAATTCGCCTCCCACCTTTCCAACGAGGTCCGCTTTCTTGGCGCCGCCTTTGACATCATCGAAGGCACCGAATCCCGCAACGAACTCCGCGATCGCTTCATCCAATTCCGCCAATACGTGAAATCGTCCTCCGTTTCTCGAGTCAACGAAACCCAGGTCACCATCCAATCCCCGACTCAAGCCCTCCTTGAGACCACCATCGACTTCAACTTCACCTTCCACGGCAACTCCTCCACCAGACAAACC
>JBCCZX010000294.1:0-1971 GCA_039186735.1 Verrucomicrobiota bacterium
GGTGATGCACGGGCGAAAGACGTGTCGGATGGTCTGGCCGGTGAAGAAGGTGAGCGGGGGTGAGGTGGAGGGTCCGTTTGATTCGCGGTTGTATTCGATTTTGGCGGATTTGCGGGGGAAGCTGGCGAAGGAGGAAGGTTGCCCGGCATTTATGATTTTCAGTAACCGGGCGTTGGAGGGTTTGGCGCGGGTGAAGCCGACGAGTAAGGAGGAGTCGTTGGTGGTTCCGGGGATTGGGCCGGCGAAGGCGGAGCAGTATGTGGAGAGGTTTTTGGTGGAGATTCGTGCGTTTGCCTCGTAGCGGTTGTTTCTGAGTTTGTCAGATTGAGAAAATGGGGGAAGGGTGGGGGGAGTGAATTTGAACGTGCCGCCGCCTCCGCAGAAGTTGTTTCGACAGTTCGAGGCGGGAGAGATCACGCGGGAGGAGTTGCAGGCGGTGTGTGCGTTGCATCAGCGGGAGATGTTGGCGGAGATTGAGGAGTTGCGGTTGAATCCGGTGGCGGGGTATATTGAAGAGTTGTTAGTGCGGCGGGAGGCAGCGAAGTTGCGACGCTTGCATGGGGAGGGTTTGGTGCGGGAGGTGTTGCAGGCCTTGGCAGAGCTGACGGATTTTCCACCCGCGATTTTGTTTTGGAATGCGGGGCATCGGGATGTGTCGATGCATTGCTTTTTCCGGTTTCGGCGGGAGCCGGTGTTCCGGATTTTGAAGATGGAGCAGTCGGGAGCGCGGGTGAAGTTGGAGGTGGAGTATGGGGCGAAGGAGCGGAAGAAGGCGACACGAGAAGCGTTCACGCTGTATCGCGATGCGGCACGGAAGTTCTCGGTTTCGGAGCGGAGGGGTCTTGATTGAGGCGGGGTTTAGGAGAGGGTTTCGTTGAGTTGTTGGCGGGCTTGTTCCGGGGTGAGTTTTTTTTTGAGAAGTTGGAGAATGATGAGGCCGATTTGGCGGCCGGCGATGTTGTTGAGGACTTCGGTGGAGGATTCGGCGCGACCGGTGGAGGCTTGTTTTTTGTCGATGAGGTCGGTGAACCAGGAGAGGAGGCGGCCAGGGGGGCCGAGGAGGGTACAGGCGAGGTGAAAGTGGAGATGGCGATACATTTGGCCACGTTGGTTGTGGGCGACGAGGTTTGGGTGGAAGCCGGAGACGGGGAGGTTGCGGGTGTTGATGCGGGCTCGCATTTTATGGATTTGGCGAGCGAGAAGGTTGGTGCCGAGTTGGTAGCGGGTGATGATGTTGCCGGGGGTGGCGATTTTGAGGAGAGAGTTGATGAAGCGTTCGCGCGCGGTCATGGTTGGGGTTGGGACGCGGCGAGGATGGTGGCGAGAACTTGTTGGTGCAAGTCTGCGGGTGGTTGGTCAGCGGAGAGGCGATGAATGAAATCGCCTTGGAGTTGGGAGAAGGTCTTGGCGCAGGCTGAGAGGGTTTCGTGTTTTTCGAAGTCGTTGCCTTGGCCATCGCGGACGCCGATGCGGGAGAGGGCGGTTTCGATATCGAGTTCGAGGATAAAGAGGAGGTTGGGTTGAGGGGCGAAGGATTCGTTGAGTTGCCGGAGTTCGTCGATGTTGAAGCCGCGAGTGCCTTGGTAGGCGAGGGTGGAGAAGTAGTATCGGTCGAGGATGACGGTTTCGCCGCGTTGGAGGGCGGGATTGATGAGGGTTTCGACGTGGTGGCGGCGGTCTTCGTGGAAAAGGTCGAGTTCTTGCTGCGGGGACAGGCGGCCTTCGCGCATGGACTGGCGGAGACGTTGGCCAGCGGGGCCGTTGGTGGGTTCGAAGGACGTGACAACGGTGTGGCCTTGCTTGCGGAGGGCATCAGCGAGGAGGTGGACCTGAGTGGATTTGCCGGTGCCGTCGATGCCTTCGAAGACGATCAGGGTGCCGGACAGAGGATTCATGCGAGATAAGTGGCACGCCCGATTGGATTCGAACCAATGACCTACGGATTAGAAGTCCGTTGCTCTATCCAACTGA
>JBCCZX010000295.1:0-1965 GCA_039186735.1 Verrucomicrobiota bacterium
CAGCGAAGCGGAACGCCTCCTCGCCAACGACCAGACCGCCCCCTTCCTCGTAATCGCCAAGACCCAAAGCAAAGGCCGCGGTCGCCTCGGCCGCCAATGGCACAGCCCGCAAAACGGCAACCTCTACTGCTCCTTCGCCTTCCGCCCTCACGTCTCGCCCACCCGCCTTTCAACTTTCACCCTTTGGATGGGGCTCAATCTCTGCGAGTGCATCAATGCCTTCTGCCGCGTCGAAGCCAAAATCAAGTGGCCCAACGACCTGCATATCGCTGGCAAGAAAGTAGCCGGAATCCTCACCGAAGCCCGCATGGACGCCGACGAAACCCGCGAACTCGTCCTCGGAATCGGGCTCAACATCAATAGCGAATACGCCACCTGGCCCTCCGAACTCCGAGATATCGCCACCTCCCTCTCCCAATCCAAAGGCCAAACCTTCGACCTCAATCGACTCGCCGCCGCCATCGCCGGTCGCATCATGCTCGCCTACCAAAAATTCGTCGATGACGCGCACCGCGCCGAACTCCGCGAAAAATGGCCCCAATACGACGCGCTCTCCGGCCGCGAAGTCAGCCTCCTGCAAGGCGAAGCTCGCATCGCAGGCGTCGCCCAAGGCATCGACGCCCAAGGCGCCCTCATACTCGAGCGCCCAGACAGATCTCGTTTCCAAGTAAGAGCCGGAGAAGTCACCATCGAAAAATAGCAACCACCCTGAACGAAGCGACGAATAAGAGGTAGGGTTCGGGCGCCGTCCCGGACCTAGCAGGACCAAATCAGGGAGGGAGGAGCGGCCCGCTCCTCCGCGAAGCCCATACGCCGAACCCGATATTCGCCATTCACCATTCACTCACCAATTCCCTTTACGAACCCAATCCATTGATTAAAACCTTCCTCACCAACCGACTAACAACCTTTTGGATACGCCAGAAAACACCATAGAAGTAGAAAAGCTGTACAAGCGATTCGGCAAAGTCGAAGCCGTCAACGGCATCTCCTTCAACGTCGAAAAAGGTCAAATCGTCGGCTTCCTCGGCCCCAACGGCGCCGGCAAAAGCACCACGATGAAAATCCTCACCGGCTATGCCCGAGCCAATTCCGGCGTAGCCCGTATTTGCGGCATCTCCGTGGCGAACGACCCTCACGGTATCAAACGCCGTATCGGCTACATGCCCGAAAACAACCCCCTCCCCCTCGAGCATCGCGTCTCCGAATACCTCAACTGGCGGGCCAAACTCAAAGAGGTTCCCTTCCGCAAACGCCGTAAGCGCATCGAAGAAGTCATGGAACGCTGCGACCTCACCCGCGCCCGCCACCGCATCATCGGCAAACTTTCCAAAGGCTTCCGCCAACGGGTAGGCATCGCCGACGCCATTCTCGCCGAACCCGAAATCATCATCATGGACGAGCCCACTATCGGACTCGATCCGCACCAAGTGATCATGATCCGCGACCTCATCGCGAGCCTCCGCGGCAAGATGAGCGTCATCATATCCAGCCACATTCTCCCCGAGATCGAGAACACCTGCGACCAGGTCATCATCATCAACCACGGCAAAATCGTCGCCCAAGGCACTCCCAACCACCTCCGCGACACTCTCATCGACTCCACCACCTACGAGCTCGAAATCAACGGCAAGACCGAAGACCTAAAGACCTCTCTCGAAAAAATTGCCCCCGAACTCAGCATCGACAAGGTCTCCGAACCCGACGCCGACGGCTTCACCCAGGTCGAAATCCAAATCAAAGGCAACCACGACTACGGAGAACTCCTCTTCAGCTGTCTCTCCAACAACCCTCTCCTGAGAGCCCGCAGCCTCAAAAGAAAGCAAGTCCCTCTCGAAGAAGTCTTCATCGCCGCCACCCGTCGCTCCTGGGAAACCCACGACGCCGAGCTCCAAGCCATCCGCGCCGCCCAACAACCCAGCCAACCCGAAAAATTAGCATCGGGCTCAAGTCCGATAACCCCAC
>JBCCZX010000296.1:0-1911 GCA_039186735.1 Verrucomicrobiota bacterium
AGAGAAGAAAAGAAAAGAGGAGGCCGAAGAAACCGGCGAGTAGGGCTTCGGCGACTTTGCTGCGCCAGAGGTGACGGCGGAATTCCTTCAGCTGGGCTTGGAGCTCAGGGGGGATTTCTTGGCCGGTTCGTTTTCCCATGGGTGAATTCGGTATAGGTTCGCAGAAGAGCAGGGGGTGCGCCAGCGGTAAAATTGTGTGCGACAGCCGTGAGCCCTCGATTTTGAATGAAAACGATACGACAGACACATTCTTGCGGAATAATCGGGAGGCGGTGGCGGTCTTATTGTTGATGAAAGCAAAAGTGACTGATTCCGAAGGGGTGAGCCGTGAGGTCTTGTTGAGGGAGTATTTCTTGAATGCCAGTTTGTTGGCGGCGTTGAAGCAGGCAGGAACGGAAGCGAAGCGATTGGCGAAACGCCGGTCCGAAAGGCCTGTTTTGGCTCCGGTCAAGGTCGAGTCATAAACAAGCTTGTTCGCGAAGCGAAAACAGGCGAGTTCGGAGGGGTGAGAGTGGATATCGAGCTCGTCTGTGAAGCTTTTGAAGCGAACTTTCGAGAGCGGGGGGAGCTTGGGGCTTCGGTGGCGGTGTGGCAGGAGGGTGAGGAGGTGGTTTCTTTGGGCGCTGGCTGGTGTGAACGGGAAAGGGAGCGGGTTTGGAAGGAAGAGACTTTGGTGCCGGTTTACTCGTGCACGAAGGGGCCGGCGGCGGTGTGTTTTTTGATGGTGTTGCAAGAGGCGGGTTTGTCGGGGGAGGATTGGGTGGGGCGGGTGTGGCCGGAGTTGGGAGCCGGGGAATGCGGGGAGATTTCTTTCGTAGAATTGTTGTCGCATCAGGCGGGTTTGCCGGCGCTGGCGGAGCCGGTGGGAGTGACGGAGCGAGAGAGGGTGGTGGAGTTGTTAGAAGAGACGGTACCGTTCTGGGAGCCGGGGTCGAGGCATGGGTATCATGCGCGATCGATTGGGTTTGTGTTGGATGAACTTTCTGAGCGGCTGGTGGGGATGCGTTTGGGAACGTTTTGGGAGGAAAAGTTACGGGGGCCGTTGGATTTGGAATTCTGGATGGGACTGCCGAAGGAGTTGGATGAGCGGGTCGCGACTTTGTATCCGGGACGCTATGTGATTCGGAAGGAGGAGAAGGCGTTTTATGAGGCGATGAAGGAAGGGGAGAGTTTGAGTGCGCGGGCCTTTGGGAGCTTGCGGGGATTTCAGTCGGCGAAGGAGATGAATGAGCGGGAGGCGTGGCGGGGCGGGTATCCGAGTTTCGGGGGAGTGGGGACGGCGCGAGGGTTGGCGCGATTCTATCAGGAGGTGCTGGGATTTGGGACAGGAGTGATTCCAGAGGAGGTGCGGGAGATTCTGGGCAAGCGAGTGGTGGATGGGGATGACCAGGTGTTCTTGGGGAAAACGGCGTTCGGGGCGGGAATGATGTTGGACCCACTGGATGGGGAGGGACGAAAGTTGAGACGACTTTTTGGGCCTAGCGAGGAGGCCTTCGGGCATCCGGGTGCAGGGGGAAGTCATGCGTTTTGTGACCCTGAGACGGGCATCAGCTTTGCCTACGTGATGAACCAGATGGAGCTGGGCCTTTTCCCGGGTGAAAAAGGATTGGGATTGGTCGCAGCGGTGTTTAGCTCCTGAAGGGATCAGGCGCCCCAGGTCACTCCGCTGACTGGTGGGTTGGGTGGTGCCGGTGGATTGGGATTACTTTGTCCGCTCGGGAAGTTGCGGTAGGTGATGTTGTAGATGAGGCGGCGGCCCTGAGTTCCTTCCACGCGGGTGACGAGAAAGCCCTGCTGAGGAGTTAGGGTGGCCGTCGCTGAAAAAGTCTGTCCGCTGGCAACGACGCGATCTGCAATGAGGCGGCTGGGGCCGGAGGTTTGGTATGCTCTTTGCCAAACACGGACCCGGAC
>JBCCZX010000297.1:0-1894 GCA_039186735.1 Verrucomicrobiota bacterium
CTCAGTGCTCGCTGTCACAAAAGCGCAATTCATCCTCGACTTCTAACTTAAATATATAGATATTTAAGTTGTCCGAAATGAATTTCAAACAACGCATCGCCGCCAAAAAGTCCGCCCTCACCCCCGCCGCCTCAACCCTCGCCGCTGCCGCTCTCACCAGCATCTCACAACAAGCCGAATCAGCCCTCGTCTGCTTCGACGTCAACGTCACCTTCGGACCAATCGAATACATGAACTTCGACCCGCTCACCGGAGTCGCTTCAGATGGCCTCTTCGGCGACACTGTTCTCCAACTCGAAAACTGCGGGGACAGCTTCTCCGGCTATGGCGCTACTTCCGCATTCTGGACCGATAGCTTCATCCCCGCTGGCAGCCTCCTCGGAAGCTCCTCAAATTTTAGCACCTACTACGCCGACTTCGCAAATAACTCCTTGCCCGTCGACACTTCCTTCTACGCCGGATTCAAAATCGATGGACAAGGCGTTTCTGGAACCGACACCTACTATGGATGGGTGGAATTCACCTTCAACCCCGACCAATCCACCAATATCATCAAAATCGCCTACGAAGACCAAGCCTTCCAAACCGTCTCCGTCGGTGCCGTCCCCGAACCCAGCGTCCCTCTCTTCGGCGCCGCCGCTTTCATCCTCACCGTCTCCTTCCGGAAACGCCGCTAATTGGCAACCTTCTACTCAGACCCCATCGCCCTTCCCTGCCGTTCAGGTGCCTTTTTCCTAGCCTCATGCTGTAGTGGCCCTCGCCCGCACACGGAATCTAGCCACAACCTTCCCCAAAACAGACCCTCCTTTTAGAAACAGCAAAGCATCCTCCAAAACCCAAAGCCCAAAGCCCAAAGCCCAAAGCCCAAAAAATCTGCGTCCATCCGCGGAAATCGGCGTGGCAAAAAGAACTGTTGTGTCTTCTGGAGGGGAAAAACTAGTTCTCCAGCAACTTCCTCGCCATCGACTCCGCCTCTTCCCCCTCCGCCCCCAACATCCGCACCAACTCTCCCACCCGCTCTTCCCCACTCACCTCCCGCAACCGCGTAAACGTCCGCCCCTTCTCCACCACCTTCTCCACCAGATAGTGCGCATTCGCCACTGCCGCCACCTGCGGAAAATGCGTGATACTCACCACCTGATGAGCCTCCCCCAACCCCGCCATCTTCCGCCCCACCGCCGTCGCAATCTCCCCCCCCACATTCGCATCAATCTCATCAAAAACCATCAACGGTGTCGCATCCTGATCCGCCAGCGAACTCTTCACCGCCAACATCACCCGCGCCAATTCCCCGCTCGAACCAATCTTCCGCAACGCCTTCAACGGCTCCCCAGGATTCGGCCCAAACACAAACTCTACCTCCTCCAAGCCCATCGCTCCCGCCTCCGACCGCTTCTCTAACAACACCTCGAACTCGGCCTGCTTGAACCCCAAATCCTTCAAATGCCCCTTCACCTCCTTCGCCAATCGCGGCGCCCCGCGCTTCCGCAATCGCGACAGCTCCTTCCCGCACTCCAGCACCGCCTCCCGCGCCCCCTCCATCACCTTCCGCAAGTCCTCCAAGCGCTCCCCCCGGTTCTCCATCGCTTCCAACCGCGCTGCCGCCGCCTCCCCCGTCGCTACCACCTCCTCCAAAGTCGGCCCGTACTTCCGCTTCAGACTCTCCAACAAATCCACCCGCTCCTCCAGCGCCAGCGCCTCCGCCGGATCCACCTCCAACTCCCCCAAATAATCCCGCAAGCCCCGCTCAATCTCTTCCACCTCCACCAACGCCGAATCCAAGCCCCCGAAACGCTCCTCATTCCCCCCATCCAACTTCTCCAACTCCCGCGCCACCCGCTGAAACTCCCCCAACCGACCCAACACCCCCGCCTCCCCCTCCAACAACGACAAC
>JBCCZX010000298.1:0-1884 GCA_039186735.1 Verrucomicrobiota bacterium
GCCGCCCCGAACAACACACAATCACTCGACAAAAACAAATCCTGATTCTTCGACACCACCCGCCCAAACCGCACCGGCGCTGCCCGCAACGGATCAAACCCGAGGGGATGTCCCGTAGCCACCACCCAGTCACCCGGTCGCAACCCAGCCGAATCCCCCACCCCCGAAAACGCCCACGGCCCCTCACCCAACAACTTCAACATCGCCGCATCCCGACCCCAGTTCATCCCCAACACCTGCGCCCGCCGCTCCTCCCCATCCTCAAACAACACCACCACCTCCTCCACCGCCTCCCCTGTCCCATCCAAATCCGTCACCACATGCGCCGCCGTCAAAATCAAACCCTCCGGCGACACCACCACCCCACTCCCCGTCGACCCAATCGACTCCGCCAAAATCGCCACCGTCGTCCGGTTCGCCTGCTCCACCACCCGCTTCACCCTCCCCTCCAACGCCTCCAAATCCGGCGCCCCGTCCAATCCGAACGCCATCCCAAATAACAACAACCACCTCAACACCATTTCCCCAAAATCTTCCCTTCCCTCCCCGCCCCGTCCAGACCAATTTCCACCCGTGACGCCCAACAAGCTCATCCAAAGCCTCCGCCTCACCGCCCTCATCGAAGGTCTCTCCTGGCTCGCCCTCATCGGCGCCATGATCTCCCGCCACTTCACCGGCGTCCACGACCCCGTTCGCATCTGGGGCTCCATCCACGGCGGCCTCTTCTGCCTCTTCGCCCTCACCCTCTTCCTCAACTGGCGACAAAACAAATGGTCCCTCCCCTTCTGCTCCCTCATCCCCCTCGGCTTCCTCGCCGCCGACCCCTTCCTCAAAAAAAAGCTCCCCCCCGCCACCTGACACCCCCCATTCCTCAATTGACAGCACTTCCCTCAACCTCTACCGACTCCCTCTCCTATGGCTAAATCCATCGTCCCCCCGAAACCGCGCATCCTCAGCAACGCTCGCAACCGGGTCGCCATCGTCGCCTCACAATTCAACCCCCAATACTCCGACGCCCTCGTCGAATCCACCATCGACGAACTCGCCAACATCATGCCCAGCACCCGCGTCGACCTCATCCGCGTCCCCGGAGCCTACGAAATCCCCCTCGCCGCCAAACTCCTCCTCAAAAACGACGACCCCACCGCCATCATCTGCCTCGGCGTCATCCTCGAAGGCGAAACCGCTCACGCCGACCTCATCGCCACCGCCGTCACCGACCAACTCCTCGCCCTCTCCCTCCAATACGAAAAACCCCTCATCCACGAAGTCCTCCTCCTCGAAAACGAACAACAAGCCCAAGCCCGGACCCAAGGCGGCGAAATCAACCGCGGCATCGACGCCGCCCACGCCGTCGCCGCCATGATCGAAGTCACCCGCGAGCTCCAACGCACCCAAACCAAGCGCTAGCGGACTCTCCCGAAATGACCCCCCCATCCCAATCTTCCCCCCCACGCCGCTGGATCCGCGAAGCCGTCATCCAACTCCTCCACGCCGACTCACCCCACAACGAACAAGACCTCTGGCCCCTCGTCCTCGCCCACTCCGAAGCCAAAATCATCCGCACCCGCACCAAAGCCCTCCTCCACCTCCAACAAAATCGCCCCCAACTCGCCCAACCCCTCCTCACCAAACCCGCCAACACCCTCTCCCTCCTCGAAACCCTCCTCGACCACCCCGCCTCCCCCAAAGCCTTCCGCGAACTTCACACCGCCGAACAACAACTCGAAACCCTCCTCGACAAACTCCGCCGCGAACTCAAATCCGACCGCGACCCCGAAGCCCTCGCCTCCACCCTCAAAAACATCCAACAACACAACCAAACCTCCCTCACCCAACTCAACACCCTCCGCCAAGCCTGCCAACCCAGCCCCCCCCAACCCC
>JBCCZX010000299.1:0-1873 GCA_039186735.1 Verrucomicrobiota bacterium
CTCTCGAACTCCTCCGCTTCCTCATCGCCCTCCTCGTCGCCCTCCTCATCCTCCAACCCGAATGGCGACGCGTCATCAACCCCACCGACGAACCCGAAATCGTCATCCTCGCCGACACCTCCGCCTCCATGTCCACCCTCGACTCCCCGCAAAACCCCGGCTCCTCCAAAATCAACATCATCTCCCGCGCCCAAAAAACCCAGGACATCCTCCAATCCGAATTCTACCTCCCCCTCCTCAAAGACGGCAAAACCACCGTCCAAATCGAAACCTTCGGCCAAATCCCCGAAGACCTCCCACCCGGCAACCAATCCGGCACCAACCTCGAAGGCGCCCTCACCAACCTCCTCGAAACCCGCCCCAACCTCCGCTCCCTCATCATCCTCTCCGATGGCGACTGGAACCAAGGCGGCCCGCCCGTCACCGCCGCCCAAAAATACCGCCTCCGCGACATCCCCATCTTCTCCCTCCCCATCGGCTCCGAAAAACGCCTCCCCGACCTCGACCTCGTCTCCGTCTCCGCTCCCACCTACGGCATCATCGGCGAAAACGTCCAAATCCCCTTCACCATTACCTCCTCCCTCGACCGCGACACCCGAACCATCATCCGCCTCACCGACTCCAACGGCGCCGACACCTCCAAAGACATCACCATCCCCGCCAACTCCACCCTCTACGAATCCATCCTCTACCGCATCCAAAAAGAAGGCACCGAAACCCTCTCCCTCACCATTCCCACCGCCGCCGGCGAACTCCTTGACCTCAACAACACCCGCCAATTCACCCTCTCCGGCAAACCCGAAAACATCCGCGCCCTCGTCATCGACACCCTCCCCCGCTGGGAATACCGCTTCATCCGCAATGCCCTCTCCCGCGACCCCGGCGTCCAACTCGACTGCCTCCTCCTCCACCCCCAACTCGGCCCCGGCGACGGCCCCGACTACATCCAGGCATTCCCCGAAGAACCCGGCGAACTCCAAAAATACGACGTCATCTTCCTCGGCGACATCGGCATCGCCGACAACCAACTCACCACCGAACAAACCGAACTCCTCAAAGGCGTCGTCGAAAACCAAGCCTCCGGCCTCGTCTTCATCCCCGGCCCCCAAGGCCACTGGCAAACCCTCGTCAACTCCCCCCTCGGCGACCTCCTCCCCGTCATCCTCGACCCCAAACAACCCAACGGCATCTCCGACCCCACCGCCTCCCCCCTCTCCCTCACCACCAACGGCCGCTCCTCCCTCCTCACCATGCTCGCCGACACCGAAGACCAAAACCCCAACGTCTGGGCCTCCCTCCCCGGCTTCTTCTGGCACGCCCCCGTCCTCCGCTCAAAAGCCGGCACCGACGTCCTCGCCGTCCACACCAATCGCCGCAACGAATACGGCCGCCTCCCCCTCCTCGTCACCAACCGCGTCGGCTCCGGTAAAGTCCTCTTCCTCGGCCACGACTCCGCCTGGCGCTGGCGCCGCGGCGTCGAAGACCTCTACCACTACCGCTTCTGGGGCCAAGTCGCCCGCTGGATGTCCTACCAACGCAACATCGCCACCGACCAACGCCTCCGCCTCTACTTCGCCCCCGAACGCCCCAAACCCGGCAACCGCGTCACCCTCACCGCCAACGCCTTCGACGCCAATGGCGCCCCCCTCCGCGACGGCACCCTCCCCCTCGACCTCACCGCCCCCTCCGGCAAAACCATCCGCCTCACCATGAACCCCGACGAAGGCGAAAACACCTGGGGCACCTTCACCACCTCCTTCAAAGTCAACCAACCCGGCCCCTGGCTCGTCGAAGCCTTCCTCCCCGAAGACTCCCCCAACCAACCCCGCCTCAAAACCACCATCCTCGCCCAAGACGAAATCCTCGAAAAAAC
>JBCCZX010000300.1:0-1809 GCA_039186735.1 Verrucomicrobiota bacterium
CCAAGTCACCCACTACCTCCAACTCATTGAACAACTCGGCGTCAACATCCACCAAGCCACCCACTTCACCCCCCCGTCCTCCCCTCAAGACCCTCCACCCCTCGCATCGCCCTCGCTCCCGATTCCGATTCCGATTCCGATTCCGATTCCGATTCCGATTCCGATTCCGATTCCGATTTTGGACCCAGCGCCGAATGGCCCGTCGAACGATTTGCCGAAGTCGCCGAAACCCTCACCCAAGCCTCCCCCGTCGAGTTCTTCCTCCTCGCCCTCCCCGGCTTCAACCAAAAAGCAGCCGCCCTCGCCACCCTTCTCGGCGACCATGCACCACCCAAAACTCACTCGAAATCAAAAACTTACTTACAAAATCTGCTCGCAACCCTCCCCTCCCTTGCCGCCCACGTCGGCCTTCCCACCGTCACCCTCATGGGCCCCGCTCCCTCAAAACCCACCGTCCCCTCGGCCGCTTCCACGAACGACTCTCCTCCCATGCCGAATGCTCGCCCTGCCTCCTCCCCAAATGCCCTCTCGACCACCGCTGCCTCCTAGACCTCTCCGTCGATGAAGTCACCGACAGCCTCGTCCGCCTCTTCAACTCACTCGCCGCCGCCTGAGTCCAAAACAAACTCCATCAACTGCGACTGCAACAAAAGATAAAGCTGGCTCCGCATCAACGCCGCCACCTTCGCCGGCTCCTCACTCTCCCAGTCAAGACCCTCCGCCTCATCCATCCCCCCAAACTTCCACTCCCCCTCCAACGCCAACCGCGCCTGATTCAACACCCCGTACCACGCCTCCCCCTGTTTCCGCGCAATAAACAACTCCCCCGCATAACCATCCGCCTCCTTCTTCGCATCCGCCAACGCCTGCGCCACCTCACCCACCTGCTCCCCAAAGTGAGCCGCCAAATCGGGAATCACATAAGTCTCCCAATCCTCCTCCTCCATCAACACCCCCAACCGCTTCGCCAACCAATCCTCCCGCCGCCCCCGTGCATCATCTAACAATTCCTGAAAAATCGACCAATCCTGCTCATCCTCCAACTCCACCCTCAACCCACCCTCCAACGTCGGTAACACCTTCATCCTAAATCAAAATTCACCTCACTCATCCTTCTCCAAACCCGCATGCAACTGATGCGCATGCAACTGCTGCACATACATCTCCGCCTTCTCCCGCTGCCCCGTCCACACAATCGCCTTCTTCGCCTCATGCACCTCCATCATCAACTCCTCTGCCCGCTGCCGCTCATATCCAAAAATTTTCTGAAACACCCGCGTCACATATTCCATCAAATTCACCGGATCGTCATACACCACCACCTTCCAAGGCGTATCCACCAAATCCAATTCCTTCGCCTCCGCCTTCCGGACCGGCGCATCAACCGTTGCCATCTTGATCATCACACTTCCACCACCTGCTCCGGCACGTCAACCCACCGATCATGCTCCTTGATCAAATCCACCAAACGCTCCACCGCCTCCCCCTCCGGAATATTGAACTTCACCGCCTTCTTCCCCACATACAAATTAATCTTACCCGGAGCCCCCCCCACATAACCAAAATCCGCATCCGCCATCTCCCCTGGCCCATTCACAATACAACCCATCACCGCAATCCGCACCCCCTTCAAATGCCCCGTCGCCCCCCGAATCTTCTGCGTCGTCTCCTGCAAATCAAACAAAGTCCGCCCACAACTCGGACACGCCACATAATCCGTCTTGAAAATTCGCGCCCCCGCCGCCGGGGCAGTCGTTGCGGTTGAGCTACAATATTTTGCAGGCGGCGGGGGCGCGAATTTTCAAGACG
>JBCCZX010000301.1:0-1798 GCA_039186735.1 Verrucomicrobiota bacterium
CCCGAAACTCTCCGTCAGCCCCGGATTCATCACCACCACCTTCGGTGACACCCCCGCCTTCCGCTTCACCACCCTCCGCGCCTCCTCCGGCAAAGCCAACACCTCACTCTCATCCACCGCCACCGTCACCGCCCAACTCTTCGCATGCCGACAAACTGCCGCACTAATCGTCCCCGGGCACGTCGCTCACGTCTCCGGCTGCTTCTTGCTCGCTACCACCAACACCACCGGCTTGTTCGCCACCTTCGCCTTCTCCTGCGCCTCCTCCAACTGACCCACACTCACCACCCCCACCGGAATCTCATAGGCCCCCAATCCTAACACCCCCAACCACATCGAAAAAAGAAAACCACGCATCCCAACCAACCTAAACATCCCCCCACTTCCTCGCAAGACAGAGTTGTCACCTCCCCCGTCCTGTTCCATCTTCGCCCCAACGCATGACCATCACCGAGGCCTCCGCCACCCTGCACAAACTCGAAGACTCCCTCGCCACCGTCATCCGCGGCCAAACCACCGCCCTCCGCCAAGTCCTCGCCTGCCTCGTCTCCGGCGGCCACCTCCTCCTCGAAGACTACCCCGGCACCGGCAAAACCACCCTCGCCAAAGCCCTCGCCCAATCCATCAGCGGCATGAACTTCCGCCGCCTCCAATTCACCCCCGACCTCCTCCCCTCCGACGTCCTCGGAGTCTCCATCTTCGACCCCTCCAAATCCGAATTCAAATTCCACCCCGGGCCCATCTTCACCGACCTCCTCCTCGCCGACGAAATCAACCGCGCCTCCCCCCGCACCCAATCCGCCCTCCTCGAAGCCATGGCCGAAGGCCAAACCACCATCGAAGGCACTCACCACGACCTCGGCGAACTCTTCTTCGTCGTCGCCACCCAAAACCCCGTCGAATTCCGCGGCACCTACCCCCTCCCCGAAGCCCAAATGGACCGCTTCGCCATGCAATGCGACCTCGGCTACCTCCCCGTCGAAATCGAAGTCGCCCTCCTCGCCGACCAACAACACTCTCACCCCCTCGACCACCTCCAACCCGTCACCTCCCGCCACGACATCCTCGCCATCCGCCAACTCGCCCGCACCGTCACCATCACCGAAGAACTCCGCCACTACCTCGTCACCCTCGTCCACGCCACCCGCCAACACGACCAAGTCAAACTCGCCGCCTCCCCCCGCGCCTCCCTCGCCCTCATGCGCGCCGCCCAAGCCATGGCCATTCTAACAGACCGCGACTTCGTCACCCCCGACCTCATCCAAGAACTCGCCGTCCCCGTCATCGCCCACCGCCTCGTCCTCGAACCCGACGCCAAATTCGCCGGCCAAACCGGCCAAACCATCGTCCAACAACTCCTCACCGACACCCCCGTCCCCATCTAACCCCCCCTCCAAAAACCCCTTCCCCCCTCGCCCATTCAAAACTATCTTCGCACGTGCTTCACCCACGACTGCTTTCAATCCTCCTCCTCACCCTCACTCCCCTCCACTCTCAAGAAGGCGAAACCACCCTCACTCTCAACCAAACCTTCGCCACCTCCCGCACCCTCCCCACCCAAACCGAAGCCTCCAACGGCGAAAACCCCGCCGACTTCCTCGGCCTCTTCGACTACCTCGGTCGCTCCGGCCAAACCACCGCCTCCTTCCTCAACCCCGCCCTCCTCGGTCGCATCCTCGCCACCTCCACCACCCCCGACCCCACCTCCTCACCCCTCCACAAAATCCTCTCCGCCGACCCCTCCAACCGCTTCCTCACCACCTCCGAAGACCCCCAACTCATCCTCTGCCTCACCAAC
>JBCCZX010000302.1:0-1747 GCA_039186735.1 Verrucomicrobiota bacterium
TGGGCTTTGGGCTTTGGGCTTTGGGCTTTGTGGTTTGGGCTTTGGGCTTTGGGCTTTGGGATTTGGGCTTTGGAACTTGGATTTGTTCGAGCGCCGAGAGACTTGGATACAACGCTTTGTCCGGTTGAGTCCAGAGCGGCGATACTCGCCGCATTCCGAGAGCTTGAACGCTGTTTTGGGGCGGACTGAAGTCCGTGTTCCCGGGGTTAGATGTAGGCGAGTTTCTTGGCGGTGGTGTCGATGCTGGATTCGTTGCCGAGGAGTTCGTTGAGGGGGTCGTATTTGGCGGTGGTGAGGGCGGAGCGGGCGGAGTCGGGGATGGTGATGGGGAAACTAGAGTCGCCGTAGCTCACGGTGAGGGTTTCGAGGTCGATGGTGACTTCGGTGTCGGGAGATTCGGTGATGGTGGCGGTCAGTTGGGCGATGTCATCGGCGGAGGCGCAGACGCAGGGCATGCCGAGGGTGGTGGAGTTGCCAAAGAAGATTTCCGCGAAGGATTGGGCGATGATGGCCCGGAAGCCGGAACGGTAGATGGATTGGGGGGCGTGCTCGCGGGAGGAGCCGCAGCCGAAGTTGGCGCCGGAGAGGATGATGGTGGCGTTTTTGAATTTATCGTCGTTGAGGGGGTGGTCGGTGACTTCGTTGGTCTCGGGATTGACTTTGACGTCGTAGAACATGCCTTCCGCGAGGTCGTCGAAGGTGACGCACTTCATGAAGCGGGCGGGGATGATGCGGTCGGTGTCGATATCGTCTCCAAGGACGGGGACACAGGTGCCGGCGACTTGGGTGATGGCGGGTAGTGACATTTGGCGGATTGAACCGTAAAGACGCGAAGGCGCAAAGGTTTTTGGATTGGGAATTAGTGGTGGTCTTCGGGGGTGTGGCCGATGATGAGGTTCCAACGGGCCTGAAGCTCGTTGGCTGGTGAGTTCTTGAGGGGTTTGAAGGGGGTGGTGCAGAGTTTTTGGCCATCTTTGCCGAGGCGTTTGTAGAGGAAGTCTTTGGCGTTGGCGGTTTGTTCTTGGGCGACGTAGAGCTGGCTGGTGAGGACGCGTTTGTTGTTTTGGGTGACGGCGAAGTGGATGTGGGGGGTGCGGCCGGGGTAGGAGGGAGGGCGGATGGTGCGGAAGTAGTAGCGGCCCTTGGAGTCGGTGGAGAAGCGGCCGTAGCCTTGGAAGTTTTTGTCTTGCTTGTCTTTGGGGGTGTCTTCGGTGTGGAGGTAGACGGAGTTGTTGTCGACTTGCCAGATTTCGACGAGGGCGTTGCGGAGGGGGTTGCCTTTGAGGTTGCGGACGGTGCCGGAGAGGTGGGTGACTTGGCCGAGGGCAGGGGTGGAGGAGTCGTTGATGATGATGAGGTCGTTATCGGTATCGAGGGGCAGTTTGTCGGGGAAGAAGGGGCCTTCCTGTGATTGGGGGGTGAGTTGGAGGGCTTCGGCGAAGGCGCCGGGGGTGAGGAAGGCGGAGGCTCCGAGTCCCAGGCCGGTGAGGAACTTGCGGCGGTCCCAGGTTTCGATGGGGGAGAGAGGCTTTTTCATTAGTTGAATATAAATTGGAAGTGGTTCGCGTCGACGCTTTTGTTGAACAGGCGTGGGTAGAGCGAGTTGTGAGATTTTTTGGGAAAGTTTGTAGCTGTGCAGGGTGGGTGTCGTTGGGTAGGTAAGGAGTGCGCATGAAGGGGATTTTGAAGCAAGGGGGTAACTTGGTGCTGGGATTGAGGTTGGGGGTGTACGGGGGATGGATGTACA
>JBCCZX010000303.1:0-1685 GCA_039186735.1 Verrucomicrobiota bacterium
CCCCCCCACATCTCCAAAACCTGCCAGGTCCAACAACAGATCCCCACCGCCCCCCTCCTTCCAAACGCAACCCACCCCACGCCACGTCCCCGCTTCCGGCTCGTCTCACTCACTGCACCCAAAGCGCCTCCCAACCCTGCTCGTCCTCCCTTCGCCCGGAGAGTCTTCTCATTCTCATACTTCATTGGCACCTTGTGCCCCCACGGCTTGCGATAATGTCCCATGCCCGAAGTCTAAACCGTTTCCTCCCCCCCGCCGTTACAACCGGAACACTCTTTTCGACCCCGCCCTCAACCGCATTTTTCGTTTTTCCCTTTCTCTTTTTTCGTTTTTCCGCCAAGAGGCGGGCCACATGAAAATCGTCGTCGCATACTCGGGCGGGCTCGACACCTCCGTCCTCCTCAAATGGCTCAAGGACAAATACTCCGCCGAAGTCATCGCCTACTGCGCCGACGTCGGCCAAGGAGACGAACTCGACGGCCTCGAAGAAAAAGCCACCACCACCGGCGCTTCCAAATGCTACATCGGTGACCTCAAGGAAGACTTCGCCGCCAACTACATCTTCCCCATGTTCCGCGCCAATGCCATCTACGAAGGCCGCTACCTCCTCGGCACCTCCATCGCCCGCCCCTGCATCTCCAAAGGCATGGTCGACGTCGCCCTCAAAGAAGGAGCCGATGCCATCGCCCACGGAGCCACCGGCAAAGGCAACGACCAGGTCCGCTTCGAACTCTCCACCGCCGCCCTCGCCCCCGACATCAAAATGATCGCCCCCTGGCGCGACGACTCCTTCCGCGAACAATTCCCCGGCCGCGCCGAAATGATCGCCTACGCCGAGGCCAACAACATCCCCGTCAAAGCGTCCCTCAAGAAACCCTACTCCATGGACCGCAACCTTCTCCACATCTCCTTCGAAGCCGGCGCCCTCGAAGACACCTGGTACGACGGCACCACCGATGCCGACAAAGACATGTATGTCCTCTCCGTCTCTCCCGAAGACGCACCCGACCAACCCGAATACCTCCAAGTCCTCTTCGACAAAGGCGACGCCATCGGACTCAAAATCGACGGCCTCGCGGAAATCATCGCCCAACTCGGCGACTTCCAAACCCAAGGCGAATCCGACGGCTACACCCTCCTCACCCCCTACGGCATCATGCGTGTCCTCAACTTCCTCGGGGGCAAACACGGCATCGGCCGCATCGACATCGTCGAAAACCGCTTCGTCGGCATGAAGTCCCGCGGCATCTACGAGACCCCTGGTGGCACCATCCTCCTCGCTGCCCACCAAGACCTCGAAACCCTCGTCATCGACCGCGAGGCCCAGCACGTTCGCGACTCCCTCATCCCCAAATACGCCCAACTCGTCTACAACGGCTTCTGGTTCGCCCCCGAGCGCGAAGCCATCCAAGCCCTCGTCGACCAAACACAGCAAACCGTCTCCGGCGAAGTCCGCCTCAAACTCTACAAAGGCAACATCATCAACGCCGGCCGTCGCAGCCAATTCAGCCTCTACGACGAAGACGTCGCCACCATGGAAGGCGGCGCCGAAGAGGCCTACAATCAGGACGACGCCACCGGCTTCATCGCCCTCAACGCCCTCCGCCTCAAAGCCTCCGCCAATCAAAAATAGACTCTGCAATCTGTAATTTGTAATCTGCAATCTCTTATGACCCCCGTCTTCG
>JBCCZX010000304.1:0-1507 GCA_039186735.1 Verrucomicrobiota bacterium
ATCCATCCCATCCATCCTGGTCCCCCTCAAAAAAACCAAAACCTCCGCGCCCCTGCGGCTCTGCGCGATGCCAAACCGCCCAACCAAAAACCCCAACTACCAACTACAACCCCAGCTCCGTTCTCTCCGTTTCCTCCTGTTCCAACAAAACTCAATTCCCTCCAAGAAAAACCTTCGTGCCTTCGCGACTTCGCGCGAGGCCAAAAACTCCATCCAAAACTTCTGTGTCTTCTGTGCCTTTTGTGGCCAAACTTTCCGCGTCCTTCCCATGACCCTCGAAGTCTCCAACCCCCAACCCCGCCTCGACGCCTACCTCGCCAAGGAACTTCCCGAACACTCCCGCTCCCGCCTCAAATCCCTCATCGACGACGGCCACATCACCGTCAACGACCAACCCGCCAAACCCAAACAAGCCCTCAACCCCGGCGACCTCATCGACATCGAAATCCCCGAGCCCGTCTCCCTCGAAGTCCTCCCCCAGGACCTCCCCCTCGACATCCTCCACGAAGACGACGAACTCATCGTCCTCAACAAAGCCCACGGCATGGTCGTCCACCCCGCCAACGGCAACCCCGACGGCACCCTCGTCAACGCCCTCCTCCACCACTGCCAGGGCCAACTCGCCGGCATCAACGGCGTCGAACGCCCCGGCATCGTCCACCGCCTCGACAAAGACACCTCCGGCTGCATCGTCGTCGCCAAAACCGACCGCGCTATGAAGTCCCTCATCACCCAATTCTCCGACCGCGAAACCGAAAAAATCTACCTCGCCGTCACCGCCCGCCCCCCTGCCAAAGACCACGACACCATCTTCACCAACATCGGCCGCCACCCCGTCAATCGTCAGCAAATGGCCGTCCTCGACCCCGGCGCCGGCAAACCCGCCATCACCGACTACGAGGTTCTTAGTAAAAAAGAAGACGGCACCACCCTCGTCCGCTGCCACCTTCACACCGGCCGCACCCACCAAATCCGCGTCCACCTCAAACACGTCGGCGCCCCCATCCTTGCCGATCCCATCTACGGCAAAAAAACCGACCTCACCCCGCGATTAATGCTCCACGCCCACCACCTCACCTTCACCCACCCCACCACCGAACAACGCTCCCACCATCAAGCCCCCCTCCCGCCCGAATTCCAACCTTGGACGGAGCACCAACGGTAGGGCGGACCGGCCCGGTCCGCCGCGAACCACCTGCCCGTTCCAACACCACCTCCGATTTCCGAAGAGAGTCACTCCTTTCACTCCCACAAAAAAGCTCACTCCCCAATCTGACCAACATCCCCATTCAAAAGATGGACCTTTCGCTATCCAGCTCTCTACACATTCCCCATGCCCATCCCTCCCGATGTTGAAAAACTCATCGAGACCTTCTCAAACAACCTCGATTACTACAAATCCCCGGACTTCAACGAAACCCTCCTCCGCCGCCAAGTCCTCGACCCCTTTTGGGAAGCCCTGGGCTGGGACATCAACAACCGTTCGGGACACGCCCCAGCCTACACC